>DASXNR010000031.1:0-26046 GCA_036494925.1 Acetobacteraceae bacterium | reverse complement strand
ACCGGCGGCACCGGCATTACCGGCCGCGACGTGACGCCGGAGGCGTTCGAGCGCGTGCTGGAGAAGCGCATCGAGGGGTTTGGCGAATTGTTCCGCATGTTGAGCTACCAGAAGATCGGCACCTCGACGATGCAGTCGCGTGCACTGGGCGGCGTCGCCGGCGGGACCTATCTGTTCGCGCTTCCCGGTAGTACCGGTGCGGTAAAAGACGCGTGGGACGACATCCTGGTGTTCCAGCTCGACAACCGGTTCCGGCCCTGCAACCTGGTGGAGCTGATGCCGCGGCTACAGGAGCATCTGAAGCCCGCCGCGGAATAATCGTTTTCCGTCATTGTGCGCGAAGCATATCCTGGCGGACGCCCTCGGTATTGCACACACCGTGTCGCCGCGGCCGCATGCTTCGGCTCAGCGCTGCCATCAGATCGTCTCCAGGTGTGACCGTCGGCCCGGTCGCTACCCGCGGGTTATCCGCGCCACGAGCGCCTCGCGCTCGGCGCGTGTTCCGGCATTGCGCTGTCGCGCCGCGGCCAGCACATCCGGTGGCGCCGTCTCCGGCGTACCCGCATCGAACGGCGGCGCCGGCGCGTATTCGATCTGCAACTGGATCGACTGTGCGACCTGCGGGTCGGCGAGTTCCGCCGCCATGGTCAGCGCGAAGTCGATGCCCGCGGTGACGCCGCCGCCGGTGAACAGGTTGCCGTCGCGCACCACACGGCCGGCGGTCGGCGCCGCACCGAACGCGGCGAGCAGGTCGCGCGACGCCCAGTGCGACGTGGCGCGTTTGCCGCGCAGCAGTCCGGCGGCACCGAGTACCAGCGAACCGGTGCACACCGAGCCGACATAGCGCGCCTGTTCCGCCTGCCGGCGCAGCCAGTCCAGCACCTCGGCATCCTCCATCATCGCGTTGACGCCCGGTCCGCCGGGCACGCAGATCACGTCGAGCGGCGGGCAGTCACGCAGGGTGGCGGATGGCAGCAGGCGCAGGCCGGTATCGGCCGCGACCGGTTCAAGCGTCTTCCACAGCAGCAGCACCTCCGCGCCTGGCAGCCGGGTGAACACCTCGAACGGCCCGGTCAGATCGAGCTGGGTCAGGCGCGGGAACAGCAGCAGGCCGATACGGATTGGCGTCATGGATGGTCCTCCTCGGTGTCGGCGAACGACGCAGGTCCGCCGCGGTATCCACATCGTGCAGCGTGCGCAGCATGATGACACGCCGCCCGCGAAAATTCGCCAGCGTGTCGGCCAGCGCGTGTTCCGTGGACCAGCGCACAGCGGCGAACGGCTGCGCCGGACGGCGAGGCGACATCGCCACCAGCCAGTAGCCGCCATCCGCCGCCGGCCCGAACACTGCCGGCGCGCAGCCGAGAGCGTGGAAGGCCGACCGCGCATCCTGCGGTCCTGCGTCGGGAATATCGCAACCGATGATGGCCGCACGGCCGTGGGGAAAGTGGCGGAACGCGCGCAACATCCGCGCGCCGAGATCGCCGTGTCCCTGCGGTATCCGGCCCACCCGCACCGGCAGGCGGAACCGTGCATGGTCCGGGGTGACCGCCAGCACCGTGCGGAAGCGTCCATCGGCGGCCAGGGCACGCAGCAGGCGGGTCAGTGTCGCGACGTGGAAGCGCAGCGCCGCACGGTCGCCGATCTCGCGCGCCAGCCGCCGCTTCACCGCGCCCAGTCGCGGGGCGCGGGCGAATACCACCACGGTGTCCCTCATCCGTACAGCCGCGCGATCAGCCGCGGCGGCACGCCGGCGAAATACAGCGTCAGGCACGCCAGGTTGCGCAGCGAGCGGCGGTACCAGCCCTGCCGCTGCCACTTCGCCGCCGAGGTGACCGCGGCGACGTCCAGCGCCACCAGCTGGCGGCGTCCGAGGCGGCGGACCAGGTCGACGTCCTCCATCAGCGGCAGTGCCTGGATCCCGCCCACCGCAGCCAGCAGATCGCGGTGGATCAGCAGACCCTGATCGCCATACGGCAGCGCCAGCACCCGGCAGCGCCATGCCACCAGACGTTCCAGCCGCCGCGCCCGCGGATCGTCGCTGTCGAGCGCGAAGCGGTAGTAGCCGGCGAAATCGGGCGCCACCATCGCGCGGCGCCAGCCCGCCTGCAGCCGCGTGTCGGCGTGCAGCAGCAGCAGCCACTCGCCCCGCGCCGCCGCGACGCCCGCCGCCAGTTGCGCTCCCCGGCCACGTGGCGCCGTCAGCACGCGCGCACCCATCTCCGCCGCCAGCGCCTGGGTCCCGTCGCTGCTGCCGGCATCGACCACCACCACCTCGTCCGCCGCCGCGACCGACGCCAGAGTGTCCCGCAGCAGGGCCGCGGCGTTCAGGGTCGGGATCACGACCGACAGCATGTTCCCTTATTGTTCTTGACCGGCAGGCCCCGTTTTGCCAGTCTCTGTCGCGAACGGACGGGGAACACATCATGCGCGATCAGCCCGATGCTGGCAACATGCCCTCGCTCGCCCGCAAGGGCCGCGGTGCGGTCACCAATCCGCCGGTACGCTTCGACAGCCAGGTGATCAGCCCGTTCGACGACGGCTGGGACACGCTGACGGCAGAGTTCGGCGAGCTGCCGAAACTGGCCACGACCCTCACGCGGGATGCGACCAAGACGGCGATCAGCTGGAACAGTTCGCCGGATATCGGCTTCGACCGGGCGGTGAACCCGTATCGCGGCTGCGAACATGGCTGCATCTACTGCTATGCGCGGCCGACGCACGCGTATCTCGGTTATTCGCCCGGCCTGGATTTCGAGACCAAGCTGACCTTCAAGCCGGAGGTGGCGGAGCTGCTGGAGAAGGAGCTGTGCAAGCCCGGCTACATCGCGCGCACCCTGGCGCTGGGATCGAACACCGATCCGTATCAGCCGGTTGAGCGAACCCTGAAGCTGACCCGGTCGGTGCTCCAGGTGCTGGATCGGTACAACCACCCGGTCGGCATCGTCACCAAGTCGGCGGGCGTGTTGCGCGATCTCGACATCCTGAGCTCGATGGCGCAGCGGAAGCTGGCGCGGGTCTATGTATCGGTGACCACGCTCGACGCGGCGCTGGCACGGCGGATGGAGCCGCGCGCGGCGACACCGGATCGGCGTTTGCATGCGATCGCCGAGCTGACGCGGGCGGGCGTGCCGGCGGGCGTGATGGTGGCACCGATGATCCCCGGGCTGAACGACGCCGAGATGGAGAAGATCGTCGAGGCCGCCGCCCGTGCCGGCGCGCGCCATGCCGGCTATGTGCTGCTGCGCCTGCCGCACGAGCTGCGGCAGATGTTCGAGGACTGGCTGACGACGCATTTCCCGGACCGCGCGAAACACGTGCTGAACCTGATCCGCGAGACACGCTCCGGTGCTTTGAGCGACGCGCGGTTCCATCATCGGTTCGCGGGACAGGGGGTATACGCCGATCTGCTGTTGCGCCGGTTTGCACGGGCGACGCGGCAATGGGGGCTGGACGAGGCCCGCGAGGGGTTGGATTGCGGGAGGTTCGCGGTGCCGTGCGATGGCAGGGTGAAGGTTGCCGAGGCGCAGATGTCGCTGTTCTGATCAGCCATCGTGTGTGTAGCGGTCGGTTCCGGCGAACCAATGGACCAGGCCTGCCGTATTCAGGAAGTATGACGGATTGACCGCTACGGCGAGCACGAGACCTCGCCATGTCGAATCGTCCGCCACGCTTCCGGCAGCAGGCGACGATCGACCCGGCGTTTTTCCCGGGACGATCTTGCTGCGTGCCGCGCAAGCGCCTTTACTCCGCGGCGAAGCGCCGCACCACGTTCTCCAGCAGCCGCGAGATCGGTCCCTCGAAGCCATTGCGCCACAGGCTGCCGCAGAAGGTGATCGAGCCGACCGAGAACACCGCGCCACCGGATGGCGTGTCGAAATACACGATCTCGCCGCGCGACAGTTCCTCGACCGGCTCACCATTGATGCTGATCGTGTTGGACAGCAGTTCCTCCGGCACGGTGAGGAACGACGGCAGCGGATTCTCCGACCGCGCCAAGATCGCGGTGCCGTCCGGCGTGCCCAGCATCGGGTCGGCGCGATCCAGCTCGAAGCCTGCCGCGCCGCCGCCCGATAATCCGTAGTCGCCCAGCACATCCTGCTCGATGCCGTCGAACATCCAGGCGAAACGCGGCCCGCGCGAGGCCGGCAGGCGGCGGTAGTGGGTGCCCTCGAACGCAGCCTGGCAGGAGAAGCCGACGCCGACCAGCATTTGCGGTGGCCGCCGGTTGCGCCGCCACAGACCGCCCAACTGGCCATCGGTCTGATGATAATATTCGCCCGGCTCGGCCGCCCAGGTGCGGATGCCGCCCTCGGCTCGGCGCAGCTCGATCAGATGCGGCGCCGCTTTTTTCCCCCGCGCGACGCGCCAGTAAAAGCCGTTGCCGCCGAGATAGCACAACCGGCCGCCCTGCCGCGTATAGGCGGCGAGCGCATCGAGCGTGCCGAGCGTGTGGTATTCCGGATGCGAACCGGTCAGCACCGTGCGATATGGTGCGATCAGCGCCACGCCCTCGTCGTCCAGATCCTCATCCGTCACGATGTCGAAGTCGAAGCCCTTCGCTTCCAGCCACGCCAGCAGATGCAGGTCGGCCGGATAATGCCGCATGCCGGAGCCGCGCGGATCGTGGAAGGTGAGGAACCCCGGCCGCATCGTCAACATCGGCCGATGCCGCGACGAAAACGAAATCCCGCTGCCGTCGAGATGCTTGTTGTAGGTTGAGCGACCGTAGATCGGATAGTCATTGGGATTGTATGGATAGGCGTCCCATGCCGCGACGCGGTCGTAATACGCCTGGTCGATGCTGGTGCGCGCGTGATTGGCATACGCCTGATAGGTGAAGGTGGACGCCAGGAACGCGATCGGCGCAAACGGCCCTTGTCGTTTCGGCAGCACGTAGAGCGGCAGCCAGTCCTCGCCGCCGTCGCAGGTCAGATGCAGCGCATAGGCGCCGCTGCGAAGATCGTCCGGCACGGTCCAGCTGAAATTCGCCCGCCAGTTGCAATCGCCCAGGTCGTCGGCGTGGAAATGGATCGCGCCGTAGTCTTCTGCCGCGTGACGCCAACATTGCTCGCGCCCGCTCCAGCGCGTGCCGGCCATCGCGCGCGTCGGCATGTTCACCAACCGGCCGTGGCACGCGTGCGGTCCGATGTCGTGGATGACCTGCGTGTCGATGCCGCGCGAAAAATCCCAGCCTGCCAGCAGGTCGCCGGCAAACGATTCCAGCGGTGTGTCGACCTCGGGCGGGAACGTGCAGAAGCCGCGCAGGATCGCTGGATCCTGGAGCCTGCCGGTGAAATGATGATGCGGCGCGGCCGCATGTCCGGCCGCGAACAGCACCGTGCCCCCGGACGGCAAAGCAAGCCCGGACGCCATCGCTTCCGCGCTTACCGGCGCGCCGTCCAGCGGATGCTGGCCGACCTGCACACGTCCGCTTGCGGGGTCCGCCGCCAGCCATACGCGATACCAATGCGCCGCCAGCATCGCTGTTCCGGTGGCGAGCTCGGTTGTGACGCCGGCCGACGTGATCCGCGCGGTCGCGCCGTTCGCACCGATCAGCAGCGCGACGCCGGTGTCGCCGGCTTGCTCCGCCAGCAGCACCTGTCCGGCATCGACGACGCCGGGACGCACCAGCACGGTCCAGGTGCAGGCCGATCCGGCGTCACGCGCGGGTCCCGTATCGACGATGCCGTACGAACCGGGATGGATCGGTTGCCGGCGTCCGGTGAATGGCTGATCGAAGCGATGCGAATGGTCCTCGAACCGCATGCCCGGGCCGGAGGGATTCGGATCGCCGCTCAGCACGCGCACCAATCGCGCGCGGTACGCTCCACCATCGCGCACGCTTACATGGGCGGTGAATGTCTCGCCTGGGCGATGCGAGAAGCGATCGAGATAACCGGTGATCGGCAGTTCTGTTTCGGTCATGTGGCGAGGCTGACGGGCCGGCGTCGGCGCTGTCAAGCGCGCGAAACTGTCATCCCCGCGAAAGCGGGGAGCCAGAGCCCCAGTCGAATGAAACCCGGGTCCCCGCTTTCGCGGGGATGACAGCTTTGGGTATGGCGGGCACACTGCCTCCGACCAATCGGAGGACGCCATGAGCGAGACGGAACTGCGCAACGCCGACATCGACACGGCGCTGACCGAGGCGAAGGAAGCCTATGTGAGGCGCAATCCGAAGAGTTTCGCCCGCTTTGTCGAAGCCACCGCGGTGATGCCCGGCGGCAATACGCGCACAGTGCTGCACTATGCGCCGTTCCCGATCGGCATCGGGCGCGGCGAGGGCTGCCGGCTGTGGGATCTCGACGGCGCCGAATACATCGACTTCCTCGGCGAATACACCGCCGGTATCTACGGCCATTCACACCCGAAGATCCGCGCCGCGCTGGATCGCGCGCTGGACGCCGGGATCAACTTCGGCGGCACCAACCTGACCGAGGCGAAGTTCGCGCGCGCGGTATGCGACCGTTTCGGGTTGGAGCGCGTGCGGTTCACCAACTCCGGCACCGAGGCGAACCTGCTGGCGATCTCGGTCGGCCGCATCTTCACCAGGCGTTCCAAGGTGATGGTGTTCGATGGCGGCTACCACGGCGCGGTGTTCGGCTTCGCCGGTGGCGGTTCGCCGATCAACGCGCCGTTCGACTACGTGATGGCGCCGTACAACGACCTCGACGCGACGCGGGCGCTGATCGAGCGGCACGCGGCGGACCTGGCGCTGGTGATCCTGGAGCCGATGATGGGCGGCGGCGGCTGCATCGCCGCCTCGCCGCAGTTTCTGGCCATGCTGCGCGAGGCCACCACCAAGGCCGGTGCGCTGCTGATTCTGGACGAGGTGATGACATCGCGCCTGTCGCCGGGCGGGCTGCAGCAGGTGCGCGGCATCAAACCGGACCTGACGACGCTAGGAAAATATATCGGCGGCGGCATGTCATTCGGCGCGTTCGGCGGGCGCGCCGACATCATGGACCTGTTCGATCCGCGCCGGCCCGATGCGCTGCCGCACGCCGGCACGTTCAACAACAACGTGCTGACCATGTCGGCGGGGCTGGTGGGCCTGACGGAGGTCTATACGCCCGACGCGGCGCGGGCGCTGAACGCGCGCGGCGATGCGCTGCGCGAGCGGCTGAATGCGCTGTGCCAGGTGCATCGCGCGCCGGTGCAGTTCAGCGGCATCGGCTCGATGCTCGCGGTGCATTTCACCCGTGATCCGGTGCGCTCGCCGGCCGACGCGGCGAAGGGCGACGCGAAGCTGAAGGAGCTGTTCTTCTTCGACATGCTGGCACAGGGCATCTGGATGGCGCGGCGCGGCATGTTCACGCTGTGCCTGCCGATCGGCGACGCCGAGTGCGACCGGCTGGCGGCGGCGGTGGAGGAGTTCCTGAGCAGCCGACGGTCGCTGCTGGCGGCAGCCTGATTTTGCAACCGCGGACGCACACCGATGAACACGGATAGGCTGTTGATCCGGGTGCATCCGTGGTTGCAAGCCATCATGCGGAGTCTGCCGCTCTTCTGCGCGCTTCATCGAAGCGTCATCGTGCCGTAATAGCTCGGCAACGCGGCATCGGTACGCCGCGTTGGAAGCGAATGGGGGACAGACAATGAAGCGTCGTATGCTGCTCGCCGGCACCGCCGCACTGGCGGTCGTACCGGCCGCCGCCCGTGCCGCCGAGAAGACCAGGGTCGTCTGGTGGCACGCGATGACCGCGGCGCTCGGAGACCAGGTGGACCACCTCGTCGATGCGTTCAACCAGAGTCAGGACGCGATCGAGGTCCAGGCGATCTACAAGGGCCAGTACCCCGATGTACTGACCGCGACGATCGCCGCGTTCCGCGCCGGCCAGGCGCCGCACCTGGTGCAGATTTTCGAGGTCGGCACCGGAACGATGCTCGCCGCAGGCAAGGCGACGAAGCAGGTGTGGGAGCTGCTGAGAGATACCGGCGCGGCGATCGATCCGCAGGCGTATATTCCCGCGGTGCGCGGCTACTACAGCCTGGCGGACGGGCGGATGGCATCGATGCCGTTCAATTCATCGACCGCGGTGATGTGGTACAGCAAGGACGCGTTCCGCAAGGCGGGGCTGGATCCCGAGCAGCCGCCGGCCACGTGGCAGGAGGTCGTGCAGGCTGCGCAGGCGATCAAGGCAAAGGACGCGGCCGAGATCCCGGTGACCACGTCATGGCTGACCTGGATCCAGCTCGAACAGTACAGCGCGCTGCACAATATCCCGTTCGCGAGCAAGTCCGATGGGTTCGATGGACTGGACACGCAACTCGAGATCAACAGCAAGCCGCATGTGAAGCATATGCAGCGGCTGCTCGACATGGCGAAGGACGCCACGTTCAAATACACCGGCCGCGACAATCAGCCGGATCAGTTGCTGGTGTCAGGCAAGGCCGGCATCCACTTCAACTCATCCGGCATGCGCGGCGACATGGTGAAGAGCGCAAAGTTCGACTGGGCCGAGGCGTTCCTGCCGTACGATCCGGAGATCATCGAATCGCCGCTCAATTCGATCATCGGCGGCGCGAGCCTATGGACGATGACGGCGCCAGGACGCACGCCCGCCGAATACCTGGCAGTGGCGACGTTCCTGCAGTTCCTCGGCAAGCCGGACAACGACGCTTATTGGCACCAGCACACCGGCTACGTGCCGGTGACGTTGGCCGGCTACGAACTGTCGCGGCAACAGGGGTTCTACGACACGAACCCCGGCGCCGATCTGCCGGTAAAGCAACTGACGCGCGGCACGGTGACGGACAACTCGAGGGGTCTGCGGCTCGGGCGGCTGCCGGAGATCCGCAATATCATCTACGAGGAAATGGAGAAGGCATTCCAGGGCGGTCAGGACGCGCAGCAGGCGATGGACAGTGCGGTCAGCCGTGGCAACAAGGTGCTGCGCGATTTCGAGAAGTCGGCGAAGACGTGAGCTGGACCCCCTCTGAACGCGCATGGAGCGCCGCACGCTCTTTGAAGGCTGGTTCCTGCCGGCGGTGCTGGTACTGCCGCAGCTTCTGCTGACCGCGTTCTTCTTTCTCTGGCCCGCCGGCGAGGCGATCTGGTGGAGCCTGACCCGGCAGGACCCGTTCGGTCTCGGTTCCGCCTTCGTCGGCCTGGAGAATTTTTCCGAGCTGTTCGCGGATCCGCTCTACGTCGATGCCATCGTCCGCACGGTATTCTTCTGCGCCACGGTCAGCGTGCTGGCGATGGGCGTCGCACTGCTGCTCGCGGTGTTCGCCGACCGCGAAATCCGCGGTCGCGCGATCTACCGCACACTGCTGATCTGGCCGTACGCGATCGCGCCGGCGATCTCGGCGGTGCTGTGGCTGTTCATCCTCAATCCACAGGTCGGCCTGCTCGGCCGCTGGCTGAATGCGCACGGCGTGCCATGGGACTATACCATCAACGGCGGCCAGGCGTTGCTGATGGTGATCATCGCTAGCGCCTGGAAGCAGGTGAGCTACAACTTCATCTTCTTCCTCGCTGGTCTGCAGTCGATCCCGCGCGCGGTCACGGAGGCGGCGCGAATGGACGGCGCGAAAGGATGGCACCGGTTCCGCACCATCACGCTTCCCCTGCTGTCGCCGACCACGTTCTTCCTGCTGGTGGTGAACCTGGTCTACGCGGCGTTCGACACGTTCGGCACGATCTACGCGCTGACCCGCGGCGGGCCCGGCAAGGCCACCGAGACGCTGGTGATCAAGGTGTACCGCGACGGCGTGGTGAACCTCGATCTGGGCTCGTCGTCGGCGCAGTCGGTGGTGCTGATGGCAGGCGTGATCGCGCTTACCGCGATCCAGTTCCGCTTCATGGCAAGGCGGACCGACGCATGAGTGCCAGAACTGACTGGCTCGCGCACATCGTGCTCGGACTCGGCGTGCTGCTGTTCGCTTTGCCGGTCTGGCTTGTCATCGCCGGCTCCACGCAGGACTCCGGCGCCATCGCCCGTGGCGAACTGTCGCTGCTGCCCAGCCTCGACCTGTCGGCTTATCCGCGCGTTTTGACGCACGGCACCATGGGCACCAAACCGGTGTGGCACATGCTGCTGGTCTCCGGCGGCATGGCGCTGGCGATCGCCGGGGGCAAGATCGTGATCTCGATCCTGTCCGCCTACGCCGTTGTGTTCTTCCGCTTCCCGTTCCGCCGCACCGCGTTCTGGCTGATCTTCATCACGCTGATGCTGCCGGTCGAGGTGCGCATCATCCCCACCTACGCGGTGATGTCGGATTTCGGCCTGATCAACAGTTTCACCGGCCTGAGCGTGCCGCTGATCGCCTCGGCCACCGCCACGCTGCTGTTCCGCCAGGTGTTCGTCGCGATCCCGGACGAACTGGTGGAGGCGGCGCGGATGGACGGCGCCGGTCCGCTGCGTTTCCTGCGCGACATCCTGATCCCGGTATCGGCCGCCAACATCGCCGCACTGTTCGTGATCCTGTTCGTGTACGGCTGGAACCAGTATCTCTGGCCGCTGCTGGTCGCCACCGACCCAGGTCTCGACACCATCGTGATCGGCATCGTCAAGATGATCGGGGTGGAGACGCAGACCGAGTGGAGCGCGGTGATGGCGACCGCGGTGCTGGCGTTGCTGCCGCCGGTGATCGTGGTGGTGCTGATGCAGCACTGGTTCGTTGCGGGATTGACCGAGGGGGAAAAGTAGCTGCATGACATTCTATCATGCGAAGCCTGATAACATGTCGTTTGCCACATCGCCGGCGATGGTCATGTCATGACGCACGACCACAGCAGGAGATCGCAACCATGCCGCTTGATAGTACCCCGCAGCGCCAGCAGACGACCACGGCGGAACTGCACTACCTGAAGCGCACGGCGGAGCGGCCGGCGCGCTACGTGATGGAACCGCCGCCCGGCGTGCCGGAGTGGAACGGCATCGACGATCCGCACCTGGTGCGAATCGAAGACGCGCGAGGTCACGAGTCCGAGTTCAGTCTGGATCGCAACGGTTTCACGCTTGTCAAAGCGCCGAGTGCGGTCCGCGACTTCTATGACCCCGAGCAAATCAAGTCGGTCTACTACCCGGAGGTAGAGCGTCTGCTGCGCGATACGCTCGGCGCGTCGCGCGTCGTCGTGTTCGACCACAATGTGCGGAACGGCGGACGCAGCGACCTGCCCCAGCCGTCACGCCGGGTGCACAACGACCATACCGTCAATTCGGCGCCGCGGCGGGTGCGCGACCATCTCGGCGCGGAGGCAGAGCCTTTGCTGCAGGGCCGGTTCGGCATCGTCAACGTCTGGCGGCCGATCCGCGGGCCGGTGCTGGACTCGCCGCTCGCCCTCTGTGACGCAAGCAGCTTCACCGACGACGACCTGATCGCCAGCGACCTGATCTATCAGCACGTCCGCGGCGAGACCTCGTCGGTCGAGTTCAAGCCGGGGCATCGCTGGTACTATTTCTCCGAGCAGCAGCCCGATGAAGCGATCCTGATCAGGGTCCATGACAGCGCCGATGATGGCCGGGCCAGGCTGTCGTTCCATACCTCGTTCGAGAACCCGCTGGCGCCATCGGACGCCCCGCCGCGGGAGAGCATCGAGGTGCGCGCCCTGGTGTTCTATCCGCCGAACGCATGAGCATCCGCCGGCGGGCCGTCAGGCTCGCCGGCTCACGCCGCCTCGGCCAGCACCAGCCGTCGCCGCGGCACCGCCTCCACCGGCATCGCCGCGTACAGGTCCTTCACCGCCTCGGTGATGGTCACGCCGGCGAAGCCGGTCAGCCACTTCCGCCCGGTCCGATCGCTTAACGGCCCGCCGCGCAGCACCAGCCGCCAGTTGGACGGCGGCAGATAAAGTGCCGTGTCGCGCCGCTCCACCCGATACAGCGACGCTGCCAGCAGCCGCCCGATCTGGCCGAATGAATAGGGCTGGCCGTGGCCGAACGGCGTGCTTTCCCAGTACGCCCACATGCCGCTGCGGTTCGGTGCCACCACCAGCAGCCGCCCGTCGTCCTTCAGCACCCGCCAGGTCTCGCGCAGCATCCGGCGCGCGCTTTCCGCCGCCTCCAGCCCGTGCACCAGCAGCACTCGGTCGAACATCAGGTCGGCGAACGGCAGCGCGTCTTCCTCCGCGGTGCAGGACAGGCTGGGCTCGCCGGCGGGCCAGCGTGTCGCCCCCATCTGCGCCGGCGTCAGCGCGATGCACCGCGTCGCCTGCTCACGCCACAGCCGTAGATACGGCGCGGTGAAGCCGATCCCCAGCACCGACTGGCCGCCCAGATCGGGCCACAGCAGCGTCAGCCGTTCGCGCAGCAGCCGGGAGGCCACTGCCCCCCGGGGTGTGGCGTAGAAGTCGGCCGCGGCGTGGGCGTCGGCTGCCATGACCGACAGCTATAACATGAACGTCGGTTTCCGGTCGCGCCGGGCGGTGCTAGGCTCCGCCCATGACAGTCACAGCACAGCCCGTCCCCATCCTGTCCGACAACTATGCCTGGATGCTGCGCGACAGCGGCACAGGAGCGGTTGCCATCGTCGATCCGGCCGACGCGAAGCCGATCATCGCCGCGCTGGAGCAGGCCGGAGGCAGGCTCGACCTGATCCTGCTGACGCACCACCACTCGGATCACATCGCCGGGGTGGATGAGGTGCGGGCGCGGTTCAGCGGCGCCAGGGTGGTAGGCGCGGCAGCCGATGCGCACCGGCTGCCCAAGCTCGACCAGTCGGTGCAGGAAGGCGACACCGTCGCATTCGGCAACGCGGGCGCCCGTGTGATCGACACGCCTGGGCACACCCGCGGCCAGATCAACTACTTCATCGCCGACGGCGAGATCCTGCTGTCAGGCGACACGCTCTTCAGTCTGGGCTGCGGCCGGCTGATCGAGGGCACCGCCGCCGAGATGTTCGCCTCGCTGCGCAAACTCGCCGCACTGCCGGGCGGCACCAAGGTGTGCTGCGGTCACGAATACACCGAGAGCAACGCGCGCTTCGCGCTCAGCGTCGATCCGGGCAACGCGGCGCTGAAGGCGCGTACCGAACAGGCTCATCAGCAGCGCGCCGCCGGCCAGCCGACGGTGCCCTCGACGATGGCGAGCGAACTCGGCGCCAATCCGTTCCTGCGCGCGCCGGACGTCGCGACGTTCGCCGATCTGCGCGCGAAGAAGGACCGGTTCTGAGGTGAAGCTCTGTTTCTCCCCGACCAGCCCGTACGTGCGCAAGGTGCGCGCCTGCGCCATCACGCGCGAGATCGGCGACCAGATCGAGCTGGTGCCGACCGACGCCAACGCATCACTGCCCGAGTTCGTCGCGATCAACCCGCTGTCCAAGGTGCCGGCGCTGGTCACCGACGATGGCGTTGCGCTGTTCGACAGCCCGGTGATCTGCGAATACCTCGACGGCATCGGCGACACGCTGCCGATGTTCCCGTCGCACGGCGCCGCGCGCTGGCGGGCGCTGAAGTTCCAGGCGATGGGCGACGGCATCCTGGATGCGTCGGTGCCACGGCGCGGCGAACTGATGAAGCCGCAGGACGAGGGGCGCGTGGCGTGGATCGCGCGGCAGAAGGCGGCGGTCGATCGCACGCTGGATGCACTCGAGGCCGACCCGCCGCATCGTGCGATCGATATCGGCTCGATCACGATCGCCTGCGCGCTCGGTTATCTGGATTTCCGTTTCGCCGCGCAGCCGTGGCGGCCCGCGCATCCGAAGCTGGCCGCGTGGTACGAGGCGTTCGCGCAGAATCCCGGCATAGCCAACACGGCGCCGAAGGATGCCGGCTGAGCAACGCGACGATTGGATGCAGGCCCTGAGACGCCCGCCTCCGACCCACGATCAGAAGGACCGCATTGTATGGCGACGCAACCCGCACCGCCCAGGCCGCGACCGATCCCGGTGCCTACCGTGCCGATGCAACAGCCGACCTCGCCTCCTCCTGACGCAAGGTCCTAGGCAAGCATCCCGGCAATCCAGCCGACAAGCCCGAACGTTTGCGCGGTATAGACAGCGGCCCCAATGACCGGCGCCCCTACAAAGAACAGCCACGCGGCGCGCAGCCAACGCTCCAGCCGGCTGAGCCTCCGGGTGTTGGCCCTCATCGCATCCGCGTAGCCGATCGCCAGCGCTTCCAGCACCTCGAGTTCCGTGCCGTACGGAGCATCGAGCACCAGGTCCGGTGCATGCCCTGGTGGATGCCAGTAGCCCGGCCACAGCACAATTACACAGCATATGGCGGCTATCAGGGTCGAAGCGAGGGCCAGAACGGCTGGCAACAGCAGATGGCCGAACAACGCGGCCATGTCGAGGGTCGCGATTGCCGACGCCGCGGACGGCGTCAGGACCGACGAAATCCCAGCTATCATGGCGAGCGAAATCGTCACACCCCATCCGAGGATCGAGGTCGCACTCGTGCTGAGCCTCGTCACCGACGCGAGCTGCGCACCAAGGATCGCTTCGCCTTTTGCCACGGCTTGCTGCGCCAACCAGCGCCGGAGCGTGCCATCGCTGTTGGCGGCACCGACATCGATCAGCAGGGGCGCACCCGCGACACCGCCTGCGACTGTTCCGCCTGCTCCGGTCACCGACATCGACGGCCTCCGGCTTCAAACCGCTGCACAGCAGAAAAAGGACCGGTGCCGGCCGAACTGTCAATGCTGGTGCGCCGCGCGGCTTGCCGCTGATCGGCGCAACACTCTACGCTTGCGCCATGCTGCGCTTCCTGTTCCGCCGAATGGTGCTCGCCCTGCTGGTGTGCCTCACCGTGCTGGTGGTCAGCTTCGCGCTGACCCGGCTGTCCGGTGACCTCGCGATCTCCATCGCGGGACCGAACGCGACCGCGCAGGACATCGAGATCATCCGCAAGAACTACGGACTCGATCGTCCGCTGCCGCTGCAGTTCATCGACTGGGCGGTGCATGCGGCCCAAGGCGATCTGGGCCGTTCCTATCTGTATCACGCTCCCGTCGCAGGTTTGATCAAGGAGCGCATGCCGATCACGCTGACGCTTGGCCTCACCGGTCTTGTGATCGCGCTGAGCGTGTCGATTCCGCTCGGCGTCGTCGCCGCGATGCGCGAGGGCTCCGCGCTCGACAAGGCGATCGGGCTGCTGGCGCTGTTCGGTCAGGCGATGCCGAGTTTCTGGCTGTCGCTGGTGTTGATCATCTGGCTCGGGCTGCGCCTCCAGTTGCTGCCGATCTCCGGCGTCGATACCTGGGACGGCTATGTCATGCCGGGCGTCGTGCTGGCGTTCTCCGCCATCCCCGCGCTGATGCGCCTGACCCGCGCCGGCATGATCGACGCGCTGTCGTCCGACTACATCCGCACCGCGCGTGCCAAGGGGCTTTCCACCACGAAGATCGTGCTGAAGCACGCGCTGCGCAACGCGGCGATGCCGGTGGTATCGGTCGCCGCGGTGCAGCTGGGATTCATGCTGGGCGGCTCGATCGTCATCGAAGCGATCTTCGCGCTGCACGGTGTCGGCTATCTGGCGTGGGAATCGATCAGCAAGAACGACTTCCCGGTGGTGCAGGCGGTCGTTTTGATCCTTGCCATCATCTATATCGGCCTGACGCTCGCCGCCGACATGATGAATGCCGTGCTCGATCCGCGCCTGCGCACGGCATGAGCGCCACCATCGTGCCGCGGCCGCGTCGCATGCCGTCGGCGCGCCATGCCGCCACGCTGCTGGGCGCGCTGATCGTCGGCGCCGTGCTGCTGGTGGCGATCGTCGCGCCGTTCGTCGCGCCGCACGATCCGTTCGCCCAGGACCTGAACCTGCGCCTGGTGCCGCCGCAGTGGATGGACGGCGGTTCGTCCGTGCATCCGTTCGGCACCGATCAGCTCGGCCGCGATTATCTCTCGCGCCTGATGTACGGTGCGCGCATCTCGATGACGATCGGCATCTTCACCGTCATCACCTCGGGCCTGATCGGCATCACATTGGGCTTGCTTGGCGGCTATTTCGGCGGGCGCGTCGATGACGTGGTGATGTTCGTCATCACCTGCCGGCTGGCGATCCCGCTGATCCTGGTGGCGCTCACCGTGGTGGCGCTGGTCGGCAGCTCGCTCACCGTGGTGATCCTGACGCTGGGCCTGTTGCTGTGGGAGCGCTTCGCGGTCGTCTCGCGCACCACCACGATGCAGGTGCGCAACCTCGACTACATCGCCGCAGCGCGGGCCGCCGGTGCATCGCGCGCGCATATCGTGCTGCGCGAGGTGCTGCCGAACATCCTGACGCCGCTCGTCGTGGTGGCGACGCTGGAGATGGCACTGGCGATCCTGCTCGAGGCGGCACTGTCATTCCTCGGTCTCGGCGTGCCACCACCGCTGCCGTCCTGGGGGCTGATGATCGCCGAAGGCAAGGACTACATGTTCTTCTCGCCATGGGTGATCATGATTCCGGGCGTCGCACTGTTCGTGCTGGTATTGGGGATCAATCTGCTCGGAGATGGATTGCGCGACCTGCTGGGTACCGGGAGGCGGTGAAGTTGATTCAACACGGAGGAAGTGCGGAGGACCACCGAGGGCCACGGAGGCAGAAAACGGCGCTTCGCGCGAAGCGCATTGTTGCCTTCTTCTCCGTGGCCCTCCGTAGTCCTCCGCACTTCCTCCGTGTTGAAGCCTTTTCCTTCGCGCGCCACACCGGCGCTGCCGCATGACCCCGGTTCTCGAAGCCGCCAACCTTCGCGTCACCTTCGCCAGCACCATCGCGGCAGTGCGCGGCGTGTCGCTGACGGTGAACCGCGGCGAGACCCATTGTCTGGTCGGCGAATCCGGCTGCGGCAAGTCGGTCACCGCACTTGCCGTCATGGGCCTGCTGACCCGCAACGCCCATCGCACCGCCGATGTACTGCGGTTCCACGACCACGACCTGCTGCGGCTCTCCGATCGCGGCATGGCGCGGCTGCGCGGCGATCGGCTGGCGATGATCTTCCAGGAGCCGATGACCAGCCTCAATCCCGCCTACACGATCGGCTCGCAGATGGCCGAAGTGCTGGAACGCCACCGCGGGGTCGCGCGCGCGGCAGCTCTCGACCGGGCCGCCGAACTGCTCGGCCGCGTCGGCATCACCGCGCCGGGTCTGCGCCTCGCGCAGTATCCGCACCAGCTGTCCGGGGGGCTGCGCCAGCGGGTGATGATCTCGATGGCGCTGATGTGCGACCCGGAACTGCTGATCGCCGACGAACCCACCACCGCGCTCGACGTCACCGTGCAGGCCCAGATCCTGCGCCTACTGCAGACGCTGCAACGCGAACTCGGCCTGGCGCTGCTGCTGATCACCCACGACCTCGGCATCGTCGCACGCATGGCGGATCGCGTCTCGGTCATGTATGCCGGCGAGGTGGTGGAAAGCGCCAGCGCCGATGCGCTGTTTGCCGCGCCCACACATCCGTATACACGTGGCCTGTTGCGCTGCATCCCGGTGCCCGGCACCGTGCGTCGCGGCGACCCGCTTGGCAGCATTCCTGGCGTGGTGCCGCGCATCGCGCCCGCCTTCACCGGCTGTGCCTTCCGCGACCGCTGCACGCATGCCATCGCCGACTGCGCGCGCGTCGTGCCGCGCCAGGATGCCGGCGCCGGCCATGGTTATCTCTGCCGCCTGCCATCCGACTGGACGCGCGCCGAGGCGGCATGACCCTCGCAGTCGAGGTGCGCAACGTGCGGCGCGTGTTCCGCAGCCGCACCGGCCTGCTGGCGGCGGATCACGTGGTGCGTGCGGTCGATGGCGTGTCGTTCGCATTACCGGCCGGCGACGTGCTTGGCATCGTGGGCGAGTCCGGCTGCGGCAAATCGACGCTGGCGCGCGTGATCCTCGGCCTGCTGCCGGCCAGCGAGGGCGAGGTGCTGATCGATGGCCGCGGCCTCGCCGCGCTGGATCGTCGCGAGCGTGCGCGGCTGATCCAGCCGGTGTTCCAGGACCCCTACTCGTCGCTCAATCCGCGCCGGCGCGTCCGCGACATCGTCGGGCTGCCGCTGGCGGCGCAGGGCAACGTGTCCGCCGCGCAACGGCGCGATCGGGTGATGGAGATGCTGGCGCGCGTCGGGATTTCGGCCGAATTGGCGGACCGGTTGCCGGCGCAACTATCCGGCGGCCAGCGCCAGCGGGTGGCAATCGCGCGCGCACTGGTACTGCGGCCGCGCATCGTGGTGTGCGACGAACCGACCAGCGCGCTGGATGTGTCGGTGCAGGCGCAGATTCTCAACCTGCTGGCGGAGCTGCAACGCGATCTCGGCCTGACCTATCTGTTCATCAGCCACAACCTCGCGGTGGTGGAGCATATCTCGACAGAAGTTGCGGTGATGTATCTGGGCCGTTTCGTCGAGCAGGCGCCGGTCGATGCATTGTTCCGTGAGCCGCGCCATCCCTATACGCGCGCGCTGCTGGCGTCGGTGCTGACGCCCGAGCCGGGCAAGGGGATCCCCGATGTCGGGCTCGGCGAGAGCTACCCGGACCCGGCGAACATTCCGCCCGGCTGCCGCTTCCATCCGCGCTGTCCGCTGGCGGAGGCGCGGTGTCACAGCGAGTCGCCCGAGGGTATCGTCCGCAACGGACGGCTTACCGAGTGTCTGCTGGCGTAACGCCAGAGCAATTCCCTGCAAATGGAGTCGCGCCTGGGCGTCCGGTCAGGGCTCATCGCCGCGGAACGTGACGACCAGAACGTCGCGAAATCCGGGCTGCGCGGGATCGATCGGCTGCACCGGCGTCACGCCGTGCATCACCCGGTGGTCGTCCACCCAGGCCGCATCGCATGCCTCGGCCAGGGTGAAGCTGCCGAGGTCGCGCCCATCGGTGCCGCGGATCGAGGTGACACCGCTCTGGACGTTGCGCCGTCCGACCAGCAGCACCAGCACATAATCCACGCCATCGCGGTGCATGCCTTCCGGCGTGGGCTGTCCCGCCTCGCCGCTGCGTGCCTCGATGCGAAACTGGTGCACCTCGATGTGCCAGTCCCGGGTCGGCGCCAGGCGCTCGAACAGCGCGCGGCAGGTCGCCAGGATCGCCGCCATGCTCGTCCCGCCGGCGATCTCCGGCAGCACCGGATCGAACCAGCGCGCGATGCCGCCGTTCAGCGGGTTGTAGTCGCGGCTCTGGTAGTGCGGTTGCGGTGGCTTGCGGAGAATCGGTTCGCCGGCGTGGGCGCCGAACGCGGCATGGCGGCGCTTCCGGTAGCGGCCGCCATCCGCCATGTAGGTATCCAGGCCCAGGTCATTCCAGCTCGCGGCGAACGCCGGCCAATCCGCCATCGGTCCGAACAGTGCGCGCATCTCCGTCCCACGCACGAAGGCAAACCCCTCGTCGGTGATCGCTGCAGCGAGCCGGTTCATGACTTTGCCTCGTCCGTGGTCTGCCGCACCGTGATCATTCGCTCCATCGGGTTGTAGAGCCGGATTCCCAGCTCCGCGAACCTCTGCTTCATCCGCCGGTTGAACTCGCGTTGCACGCTCCAACGTCCGGAATCGGTGCAGACCACTTGGCCGGCGATGGTCGCCGACGCGCCGTCCAGCTTGTCCACGCCCCAAAGCTGCAGATCGCTCAGCATGCGCACCGAGAAATCCGCCTCCTTGCGCATCCCGGTCGCGATCTCGTTGAGCACCGTGCACACGCGGTCGGTGTCCTCGTGTGCTGCAACCGAGACCGTTACCGACGCGTTGCCCAGCCCGCGATTGACGTTGGTCACCGTGGTCACCGAGCTGAACGGGATGATGTGCACCGAACCATCGGCGGCGCGCAGCCGGATGGTGCGCACCGACAGGTTCTCCACCGTGCCCGACAGGCCGGAGACGGTCACCCAGTCGCCCACCTGCATTGCGTTCTCCAGCAGCAGGAAGATCCCGGTGATCAGGTCCCGCACCAGTGTCTGCGAACCGAAGCCGATCGCCACGCCGACGATGCCGGCGCCCGCCAGCAGCGGGCCGATGTTCACGCCGACCTCCGACAGCACCATCATGCCGGCGACGATCACGATGACAACCGCGAGCGCGGTGCGCAGCAGCGGCAGCAGGGTGCGGAGCCGCGCCGACCGTGCCGCCTGCGCCTCGCGCGTCAGCCGGGTGAGGTGCTGCTCCATCGCCGCGTTCACTGCCTCCCACACCGCCACGGACAGCAGTACGGTGACCGCGAAGGAAAGCAGGCTGTACAGCAGGCGGCGGCCCAGCGCGCTGGCCACCAGCCAATCGAACGTGCCCAGACCCCAAAGCTGCAACAGGGCAAGCGCGGCGACGATGAAGATCAGCGCGCGGGCAACGCTGGCAAGCATTGGATGGTAGAGTGCGAGGCGTGCCTCGATGCCGGGATAGCGTGATGCCGTGTCCGGGCGCGGCGACAGCGCCCGGTCGAGCGCGCCAAGGATGACGATCTGCGCGAACCGCGCGAGCACCAGCACGACGATCACGCCGGCGAAGTAGCGCAGCATGCGCGTATAGCCGTGCTGCACCTCCACCGCCCAGGTGAGCCAAAGTGTCGCCAGCAGCAGCAGCGCGAGCCAGTGCCAGATCCGCGCCAGCCAGTTGCGCAGCCCGGTGAGCGGACCGCTTGCGCCCTCCGGCGCCTGCAGTATCCGCCGCACCGCCCGGCGCTGCTGCAGCACGATGATGCCGAGAAAGACATGATCGACCAGGCCGGCCGCCTTTTGCACCGCGTCGTGCGCGGCATCCGACAGGCCGAGCAGCAGCCCGACCTCGGCGATCGCGTAACCGAACACGCTCACCACCGCGATGCGCCGGGTCCAGCGCATGGCGTAGCCGGCCACGTTCTCCGGCACCGTCAGCAGGCGCAGGCGCGGCTGGCCGGGCGACAGCATCACCCGCGCGATGCACAGGATCGCGGCGCAAAGCGCGTAGGCATCGATCACCGCGAGCAGGATCAGGCGCGGCGGGTCCACGCCGCCGAGGCCGGTTGCCACGATCAGGTGGCCGATGGCCAGGAACGCGAGCACCGGCAGCAGTTCGAGCACAAAGCGCCCCAGCACCAGCGGCACCCGCCGCAGCAGGATCAGCGCCGCGGTGCGGCGGCGGTGCGGCGGCTCGGTCCCGCCGCTCTCGGCCCGCGCGTCGGGGCCTTCGTCGGGTTGCGCGTCGCCATCGGGAGCTTCGCGGACCAGCCCCCGGACCGGGCGCTGCACCACGCGTCGCACCACCGATTCGGCCGCGATCCCAACCGCCAGGACCAGTGCCAGGCGCCAGGCGGTGTCCATTAGAATGCCCTGCGCCCAGGGGTTGGTGGCCATCACCTTCAGCCAGACCCACAGCTGCGGCACGCTGCGGATCGCACCGACCGTGGCGATCGCCTGGCTGGAGAGTTGGTTCAGAAACCCGGAGGCGCCGGTGAGGACCTCGGCGCCGAGACTGTCCGGAGCGATCGGGGAGGCGGCCGGTGCCGGCGCGGCCGGCTGCTGGGCCTGGGCAATGGTCTGGAGCGTGGTGACCAGCTGGTCACGTTTCTGCGGGTCCTGCAGTACCTCGAGCGTTCGGCGCGCGTCGTCGGGACTGACCTGTGCGCTGGCGCGGAGCGCGGGCGCGAGGACGACCAGGGCGGCGAGGATCAGCAGGCGCAGCAGCATCATGGCTCTGGACTACAGCGGACGGGGTTGGTCAACAAAATGGCAGCGACACACCCGCCTCCCCTTTAGGGAGGGGGTGGCGGAAGGGGCCGCACCTGGGAGGGTTGGGGACGCGATGCAGGCTCGCTATATCATCCCGGGTGAAGACCTTCCTCGCGATCATGGTCGCCCTGCTGATGTTCGCCACTCTAGGCGTCCTGTTCGCCGGCCTGCTCGGCCTGGTACGCGGCGGCGGCGACCCGGCGCGCTCCAACCAACTGATGCGCTGGCGGGTGATCCTCCAGGGCGCCGCGCTGCTGCTGTTCGCGCTGCTGATGACCCTGCTCCGCTCCTGACCAGGCGTTTGACAGCCCTCCTGCCCCTGCATATGGTCCGCCGCCTCTATTGCAGGTGCGAACAGGCGGACAGCCCGCCTCGCGAACGCGCAACATTCCTGGAAGCGGCACGGTCCTCAGCATGAAAATCCTGGTCCCGGTCAAGCGGGTGGTCGACTACAACGTGAAGGTCCGCGTGAAGGCGGACGGCTCCGGCGTGGAGACCGCCGGCGTCAAGATGTCGATGAACCCGTTCGACGAGATCGGGGTCGAAGAGGCGGTCCGGCTCAAGGAAAAGGGCATCGCCACCGAGATCGTCGCCGTCTCGATGGGCGTGCCGCAGTGCGCGGAAACGATCCGCACCGCGCTGGCGATGGGCGCCGACCGCGGCATCCTGGTGGAAACCGATGCCGAGTTGCAGCCGCTGGCGGTGGCCAAGCTGCTGAAGGCGATCGCCGACAAGGAGCAGCCGAGGCTGATCATCCTGGGCAAGCAGGCGATCGACGACGACATGAGCGCCACCGGCCAGATGCTGGCGGCACTACTGGGCTGGCCGCAGGGCACCTTCGCTTCCAAGGTGGTGATCGAGGGCGATGCCATCACGGTCACCCGCGAGGTGGACGGCGGGCTCGAGACGGTCGCGCTGACGCTGCCCGCCATCGTTACCACCGATCTGCGGCTGAACGAGCCGCGCTACGCCTCGCTGCCCAACATCATGAAGGCCCGGAAGAAGCCGATCGACAGCCTGAAGCCCGCCGACCTGGGCGTCGATCCGACGCCGCGGCTGACCACGCTGAAGGTGGCGGAGCCGCCGAAGCGCAAGGCGGGGGTAAAGGTTGGCTCGGTCGCCGAACTGGTCGCGAAGCTGCGCACCGAAGCGAAGGTGATCTGAGCGATGACGGCACTGGTTCTGCTCGAATACGACGCGTCCGGCATCAAGCAGCCGTCGCGCAGCGCCGTCGCGGCCGCAGCGAAGCTTGGCGAGGTGCATGCACTGGTGGCCGGCAGCGGTGTCGATGCCGCCGCACAGGCCGCGGCAAAGCTGCCTGGCGTGGCGAAGGTGCTGACCGCGGATTCGCCGGCGCTCGATCACCTGCTGGCCGAGCCGACCGCGGCGCTGCTGGTGGCGCTGGCGCCGAACTACGACCACCTGCTGGCCGCCACCACGGCGGTGGGCAAGAACATCATGCCGCGGGTCGCCGCCGTGCTCGACGTGCAGCCGATCAGCGACATCGCCGACGTGGTGGACGCCGACACCTTCATCCGGCCGATCTACGCCGGCAACGGCATGGCGATGGTGAAGTCGGCGGACGCCAGGAAGGTGATCACGGTGCGCGCCGCCAGCTTCGATCCGGTCCCGGCCGACGGCGGCAGCGCTCCGATCGAGGCGGTCAGCATCCCGGACCTGCCCTCGGTGTCGCGCTTCATCTCGGCCGAGTTGTCGAAGAGCGAGCGGCCCGAGCTGACCGCGGCGCGGGTGGTGATCTCCGGCGGCCGCGGCATGCAGGCCGGCGATAATTTCAAGCTTTTGGAACCGATTGCTGATAAGCTCGGCGCCGCGGTCGGGGCTTCCCGTGCCGCGGTGGATGCCGGTTTCGTCCCGAACGACTACCAGGTCGGGCAGACCGGAAAGATCGTCGCCCCGGAACTTTACATTGCGGTCGGAATCTCGGGTGCCATCCAGCACCTGGCAGGGATGAAGGACAGCAAGGTGATCGTGGCGATCAACAAGGACGAGGAAGCGCCCATCTTCCAGGTCGCCGATTATGGCCTGGTGGCTGACCTGTTTGCTGCATTGCCAGAGCTGGCAAAGGAACTGGAGCGCTCCTGAATGAACGTCGAAGTGAAGCCTTCCCCTGCCGGCAGCACGCTGCTGGCGGAGCTGCCGGAGATCGCCCGCGTCGGCGTGGTCGGCGCCGGCCAGATGGGCAACGGAATCGCCCATGTCTGCGCGCTGTCGGGACTGCCGGTCTTGCTGCTCGACGTGAAGCCCGAGCCGCTCAAGAAGGCGATGGCGACCATCGCGCGCAACCTGGACCGGCAGGTCAACCGCAGCCTGATCTCGGGCGAAGACCGCGACGACGCACTGGCGCGCATCGGGACCAGCACCGATTACGCGGCGTTCGGCGACACCGACTTCGTGATCGAGTCGGCGACCGAGAAAGAGGGCGTGAAGCGGGCGATCTTCAAGCTGCTGACGCCGCATCTGAAGCCGTCCTGCATGCTGGCGTCCAACACCTCGTCGATCTCAATCACGCGGCTGGCGGCGACCACCGACCGGCCGGAAAAGTTCATCGGCATGCACTTCATGAACCCGGTGCCGGTGATGAAGCTGGTGGAGATCATCCGCGGCATCGCCACCGATGAGCCGACCTTCCAGGCGGTGCACGCGCTGGCCGAGCGGCTGCACAAGACCCCGGCGGTGGCAGAGGATTTCCCGGCGTTCATCGTCAACCGGATTCTGGTGCCGATGATCAACGAGGCGGTCTACGCGTTGTATGAGGGCGTGGGGACCGTGTCCGGCATCGACATCTCGATGCGGCTGGGGGCGAACCATCCAATGGGTCCGCTGGAGCTGGCGGACTTCATCGGGCTGGATACGTGTCTGTCGATCATGCAGGTGCTGTACGAGGGGCTTTCCGATTCCAAGTACCGGCCGTGCCCGCTGCTGGTGAAGTATGTCGAGGCCGGCTGGTTGGGTCGCAAGGCCAACCGCGGGTTCTACGACTACACGGTGACGCCGCCGCGGCCGACGCGGTAGCGGCGGGCATGACGCGAGAGGATTCCCGGCCTGACTGGAATCTCGTGATCGTTTGGCTCGATGGGTTTCGCTGCGCTCTACCCATCCTACTGCAATCCGCGCTCGCTAACTCGTAGGATGAGTAGAGCGCAGCGAAACCCATCGCCTTGCCGCGATTCCACTTTGCCTGAAACCGCTCCAGCGGCTCAGGTGGTCAACATTGCCAGCATCGGCTTCGTAGCCCAAGCAGCGCGGGCCATGTTCGTTCAACGGACGCGAGCCTCGTGCAATATGAGCGCGCCTTGATTTGGGAGTCTACGGGCATTCCGATTTTGGTTGCCCCTGGAGGCCCTCGTGAGCGCGACGACGAAGACGGCGCAGATCCGGCTCACCCGGTCGTCACCCGCCTATTGGCGGATCACATTCGACAATCCGCCGCTAAACCTGATGGGTCCGGAATTCGTTCTGGAATTTCGCGATGTCATGACGGCGCTGGAGACCGACGAACAGGTGAAGGTCGTCGTCTTCGAGAGCGCTGTCGAAGCATTCTTCCTGAACCATAGCGATTTCCTCGCCGGGCTCGAGGAGCTGACCAGCATACCCCAAGGGCCGACCGGCCTGGAGGCGTGGCCGGACATACTCGTGCGCCTGACGCGCGCGCCGGTCGTGTCGATCGCATCGATCCGGGGTCGGGCGACAGGGAACGGCAGTGAGCTGGCACTGGCCTGTGACATGAGTTTCGCGAGCCGGGAAAAAGCGGTTCTATCGCAGTGGGAAGTGGGTGTCGGCCTGGTGGCCGGCGGCGGACCCATGGCGCGCCTGCCTCGGATCATGGGCAGGGGACGCGCCCTGGAGGTGCTGCTCGGGTCCGAGGACATCGGGGGCGACCTGGCGCAGACCTATGGCTACGTGAACAGATCGCTGCCGGACGCCGAGCTCGACGGATTTGTCGACGCGATCGCCACCCGCATCGCCTCGTTCGACAAGTGGGCGATCGCGAACACGAAGCGGCTGGTCAACGCCGCCAGCTTGCCGCCGGATGTCGAAATCCCGGCCGGGTGGGATGCCTGCATGGCCTCGATCCCGCGGCCAGCCGCACAGGAGCGGATCAAGGCGCTGTTCGAGCAGGGATTTCATAAGCCTGGAGACGTGGAAGATCGCCTGGGATCCTACCTGGGGCGGCTCTCTGAGCGGAAAGCCTAATGCGAACCGCCGACCTGTTTCCGCTTGTGCAGCCTGGGCAACCCAGTCGAGCGCCGCTCACCAGCGAGGGCCAGGCGATTGCCGGCGTTGGCGTAAGCGGCGGCACCGTGGAGCAGGATGTAGCCATCCTGGAGGCGGGGCTCGGCGACGCGTGACCCAGGCCTGTGGGGCGGCTTGCCGCGAAGTTACCGTTCAACGCTATCGGGAACGATAGTCAACCGAACCAAGAGCGGTTCGACGGAGGAGCAAGAACATGAAAATACTTATGGTGCTGACATCCCACGATCAGTTG
>DASXNR010000030.1:0-4044 GCA_036494925.1 Acetobacteraceae bacterium | reverse complement strand
CACGCAGTAATGCACCACCCCATCCTGCACATACGTCGGCTCGGAGTGCGTGGTCGGGCGGCTGGTCGCGAAGCAGCCGCCCTGGTCGATCGCGATATCCACCAGCACCGAGCCAGGCCGCATCTGCCGCACCATCTCGCGCGACACCAGCTTCGGCGCGGCGGAACCCGGCACCAGCACCGCCCCGATCACCAGATCGGCCGCCAGCACCTGCTGCTCGATCGTCTCCGCGGTCGCGAACAGCGTGGTCGCGCGCGGGCCGAATTGCAGGTCGAGTTCTTTCAGGCGCGGCAGCGATTTGTCGATGATGGTGACGGACGATTCCAGTCCGACCGCCATGCGCGCGGCATTGGTGCCGGATACGCCGCCGCCCAGCACCACCACCTTTGCCGGCACCACGCCCGGAACGCCGCCGAGCAGAATACCGGCGCCGCCCTGTTCCTTCTCCAGGCAATGCGCGCCGACCTGCACCGACATGCGCCCGGCGACCTCGCTCATCGGCGCGAGCAATGGCAGGGCGCCCGACCGATCGGTGACCGTCTCGTAGGCGATGCAGGTGGCGCCGGTGTGCAGCAGGCCCTCGGTCTGCACCTTGTCGGCGGCAAGATGCAGGTAGGTGAACAGCACCTGACCCTGCCGCAGCATGGCGATCTCCGAGGACTGCGGTTCCTTCACCTTGATGATCAGATCGGCGGCGGCGAACACTTCCGCTGCGCTGTCCACCACGATCGCACCCGCGGTCCGATAGGCATCGTCGCCGATGCCGATGCCGGCAGCGGCGTTGCGCTCGACACTGACCTGGTGTCCGTGCATCGCGAGCTCGCGCACGCCCGCGGGCGTGAGCCCGACGCGGTATTCGTGCGTCTTGATCTCCTTGGGGACACCGATCTTCACCTGGACCTCCTGTCAGACGGGCAGCGGGAATTTTCGCAGATACGGCATGTAGTCGTCCTCGACATCGATCTGCAAAGTCGCCAGCACCCGCACCACCGCATTGTAGAAGGCGATGGTGATGGTCAGATCGACGATCTGCTCGTTGCCGAGATTCTGTTGCAGCTCGGTGAAGGTGGTATTCGACATCGCGCCATCCCGGGTCATCTCGCGCGCCGCACGCAGCACGGACTTCGCCATCGCGTCAAGCTGCGTCGGCTTTCCCGCGGTGTCGTCGATCAACGCGCGAATGTCATCGTCGCTGACGCCGAAGTCGTGGCCGAGCTTGACATGGTGCGACCACTCGTACGGCGATCGCGCCAGCCAGCCGACCTGAAGGATCGCCAGCTCGCGCAGCCGTGGATCGAGCTTGCTGCCGAAGCGGATGAACTGCCCAAGTCCACCGAACGCGCGCGCGGCATCCGGCGAGTTCACCAGTGCCTGGGTCAGGCTGATCCGGCGTTTCAGCAGGTCCTGGTGTTCGGCCGACAGGTCGGACATTTCGAGATACGGCACGCGCGCCATGCGCTCCTCCATGCTGCTGGTTCGCCGTGCTAAGCGTAACAGCATGGCGTCCCAGGTCCACATCACCGGCGCATCGGGCCGTAGCGGCGTCGCAGTGTGCCGATCGCTGCTGGCCGATGGCGTTCCGTTTATCCCCGTGGTGCGCGATGCCGCGAAATGGAACGCTACCGGCATCGATGTGTCGCCGCGCATCGCCGATCTCACCGATCCCTCCCGGCTGCGCGTTGCGCTGGCCGACGCGACGCTGATCGTCACGTGCGCTCACGCGCGCCACGCACCCGCCGTGCTTGCCGCCGCGCCGACGGATGCCCGGTTCGTTTTTCTTGGCAGCACGCGCAAGTTCACCGGTTGGCCCGACGCGCATGGCAACGGTGTGCTGGCGGGCGAGGCCGGCTTCCTCGCCTCCGGCCGCTCCGGTGTCATGCTGCACCCCACGATGATCTACGGCGCCCAGGGCGAGGACAACGTGCAGCGCCTCGCGACGCTGCTGCGCCGGCTGCCGCTGGTGCCGCTGCCCGGTGGGGGGAAAGCGCTGGTGCAGCCGATTCACCAGGACGACGTGACGCGCGCGATCCGCGCCGCATTGGATCGCAAGTGGGACGAGGCGTGTTCGGTGGTGATCGCCGGGCCGGCCGCCCTGCCCTACGCCGATTTCGTTCGCGCAATCGCGGCCGCCGCCGGACAACGCGAGCCGCGTATCGTCGCGTTGCCCGCCGGTGCGCTGATGGCGCTCGCGGGCGTTCTGCGATACATGCCGTTGCTGCCGCGGATCCGACCCGCCGAAATCCGCCGGCTGCTGGAAGACAAGAGTTTTGACGTGCGTCCGATGATCGACACGCTCGGGTTCAGGCCGATGCCCCTTCGCGAAGGCCTCGCGCGCACGTTCACAGGGAGGAGTTGACCATGCCGATCATCAACCGGATCGCCGAGTTCCACCGCGAGATGACCGAATGGCGGCAGGACCTGCACGCGCATCCGGAACTTGCGTTGCAGGAGACCCGCACCAGCGGCGTGGTGCAGGCGAAGCTGAAGGAGTTCGGCGTCGACGAGATCATCACCGGCATGGCGCGGACCGGCGTGGTCGGCGTGATCCGCGGCCGCGGCGACAGCAGCCGCGCGATCGGCCTGCGCGCCGACATGGATGCGCTGCCGATCCTGGAAGAAACCGGTGCCGCCTACGCCTCGCAGAACCACGGCGTGATGCACGCGTGCGGGCATGACGGCCACACCACCATGCTGCTCGGCGCCGCGAAATACCTGGCCGAGACGCGCAACTTCGACGGCACCGTCTATGTCATCTTCCAGCCGGCGGAGGAGAACCTGGCCGGCGGCGAGATCATGGTGAAGGAGGGCCTGTTCGAACGCTGCAAGATGGAGATGGTGTTCGGCATGCACAACTGGCCGCAGATGCCGGCGGGCAGCTTCGCCTGGCGCAACGGCCCGGTGATGGCGGCGGTCGCCAATATCGAGATCACCATCACCGGCAAGGGCACCCACGGCGCGCAGCCGCATTTCGGCACCGATCCGATCGTGGTGGCCAGCCACATCGTCACCGCATTTCAATCGATCGTCGCGCGCACCATCGAACCGGTGGAGGGCGGCGTGGTCACCATCGGCCACATCAACGGCGGCCACACCTACAACGTGATCCCCGAGACGGTGCGCATGCTCGGCACCGCGCGGTGGTTCGACGCGCGCGTCGGCGACCAGTTGGAGGATGGCGTGCGGCGGCTCGCCACCGGCATCGCCGAAAGTTTCGGCGCCAAGGCCGACGTGGTGTTCAGCCGCGACTATCCGGCGACAGTGAACGACGCCGACGCCACCGTGCTGGCGCGCCGCGCGGCGACCACGGTTGCCGGTGAGGCGCGGGTGATGCACATGGCGAAGCCGACGATGGGCGGCGAGGATTTCTCGTTCATGCTGAACGCCAAGCAGGGCAGCTACATCATGCTGGGCGGCGGTCGCGGCAAGGACGATGCGATGGTCCACCACCCGCGCTACGATTTCAACGACGAGATCCTGCCGGTGGGGGCTTCGTACTGGGTGACGCTGGCGGAGCAGTTGCTGCCGAGGGAGTAGCGGCGCGGCTATTACTGCTTGCCCTCCAGCTTGGATACGCGAGCTTCGAGGTCGAGCCGGCGGCGCGAGGCGACGAGGGAGTCACTGACCAGGAAGTCCTTCGTGTCCCTAAAGTCCTTCTCCAACGTGGACAGCCGGTCCAGTATGCGCTCATGCTCGCCGTTCATCTTCTGCATCATCGTGTCCAGGTAGCGTTTCAGTTCGTCGTCCATCGCCTCAACTCCTCTGCCACCGTGGCAACCGCTCCCTGCGCGAACCAGCCCGCGTCGCCCTGTCGCCTATCATATCACGCGTCGAGACATATGGAGAGATAGTCGTGGTTCTCGGCGCGTTGAAGTCCCCCTCGCTGACGCTTCGGCCCGCGCCCACGCTCTAGCTGTCGTTGCCAAGGAGGTTGTCCCTTCCGATGAGGGATTGTGCTTGCGTCGGGGTAGCCGGCGTCAAGCCCAAGCCGCCTGCGGCGATCGCTTCGCGAGGCTTGACCCCGACCACCCCGACGAAGCCTGGCTG
>DASXNR010000029.1:0-4433 GCA_036494925.1 Acetobacteraceae bacterium | reverse complement strand
AACTGGCACGCTGAGGCGGCCCGACGGCTCAACGCAGCCGCTCAGCCTGCCTCCGGGCGCAACACCTCCGGCCGGCTTCACACCAGCGACGCCCAACGCTGGCTTGCCCAACTACAGCATGGGCGGCGGCGGCGTACAGGTTGCCTCTGCCGCGCCCTTTGCGCCGGCTACCGGAGCGGCCGCGCCTCCATCACCGGCGGTTGCGGGCAACGTGGCGGCTATCCAGGCCGGCATCGCGAACGCGCGTGGAGCACCAGGCGGCGGGACGCAGATGGCGCAGACCGGGCCAATATTTCGGTCAGCGCCTCCGTCCGGCTTTACCGAGACGCTGCAGAACGACATTAAAGCCCGCACTGATTTGTCAGCTGGCGCGAACGATCAACGCAGGAACCTTCAGGCAGGCGAGAATGCATTGCAGGCCCTTGACCTAGCGGGGGGCTACACAGGACCAGGTACAGCATGGCCATCACTGGCATACGCTTTCCTCCAAGCGCACGACCCAACCGGGGCGATCCCACAAGGCAGCATGAGCGAAACCGCCTGGCGCGAGGTGCTGGCCAAGAATATGCTGCGGTTCGCGCAGTCTAGCGGCATGCGCATGAACACCGACCTGGGATTGAGCGAGGCGCTTCAAGGCACCGCCAATGCCGACACGCTACTGCCTGGCGCCAATCGACATATCTTGATTGATGACCTGGGGCGGGCGCGTCAGCGGATGGCGCAGACCGACACAGTGCCGCAGCCTGATGTAACCGGCGCTGTGATTGATCACGTCAGGAACTACACGCGCGACACCGATTCACGGGCCTTTGTCTACGACCTTATGTCTCCAGCAGAGCGCAAAGCGATCGATGACGAGATTGCCAAAGACAAAAGCGGCAAAGTCGGCAAGCGCTTCGACAAGGGGTTAGAGGATGCGAGCCGACTAGGTTACATCAAGCCGCCGGGCGCCCCCGTGACCCCAGGTCGGCAAGGCTCCGCGCAGCCAGTGATGCCGCCTGCGATGACTCCGCCGCCCAACGCCCTCGCTGCTGCCAACATCGCCGGCCCTGCGAACGCACTTGCAGCGGCCTGATGCCGAACAACGACTTTGACGACCTGTTCGATCAGTGGGGCAGCGCGCTCAACGTCAACCCGCAACTGGCCAAGAGCGTGTTTCACGCCGAGAGCAGCGGGCAACTCAATAGCAATCCCATGGGCATCACACCGGAAGTCGTGGCCAAGATTGCGCCACAGTTGGGCTTTGATCCTAAGTCGGTCGATCTCAGCGATATGCGCTGGGCGGTGCCGATCGCGACGCGCGTCCTGGCTGACGGGCTGAATGCGACGCAGGGATCAGCAGAGGGCGCAGCAGGCTACTACAACAGCGGCAGCACCGACCCGAGCAAATGGCGTCCGGGATACGTCGACACCATCACCAAGCTTTATCCGAACATGACGCTGACGCCGCCGCGGCCGGCCCCTGACGGCAACTCTATCGTGTCCACCGCAACCAGCCAGATGGACCAGGGCGGTTCCTCAATCACCCCATGGCTGCGCGACCACGGTCAGTCGCTCGATCCTACCAAGGCGAACTGGTGTGCCGCATTCGTCAACGGCGCACTGGAGGCAAACGGGGTGCATGGCACGAACGGCGCCGGCAAGAATGTCGCCACAAGCTTCATGAACTGGGGCACGCCTGTACAGGGCGATCCGCAGGCCGGTGATGTGCTGGTGCAACCCCGTGGCCATCCTGCCGGCGGCATCGGTGGCCATGTCGGGATCTTTGCCGGCCAGATCGCCGACGGGAAAGATGGCCCCTACTACCTGATGACGAGCGGGAACTATGACAACAAGGTCGCTTACAGCTGGGAGCCAGCTTCGAGTGTGGTGGCGCGCCGCGCGCCGGAGTTGTCGCAGCCGCCGCCGCAGTCTCAGCCCCAGGTAGCGACGCAGTAGATGGCAGACGACAGCACCCCCAGCGGCGCGGATATCCGTCGCCAGTTCCGCCAGAGCGACGATGCCAATCCGTCGCCAGATGCCGCAGCGCCATCAACGTCGCCACCGGAGGCCGGGAGCGGCGCTGCGATCCGGCAGCAGTTCCGCACAGCCGATACGGGTGTCTCGGAAACCCCGAAGCCCGGCGCCATCGATCCGATAACGGGCAAGCCCTACCAGTTCGCCAGCAGCGGCACGCCGGGGCCGGTGGGAGCGAGTACCGGCGGTTTCATTCGCGACGATATGGTGCCAGGTGCCGGCACGCAGGCAGTCATCAGCCTCGCAGGCGATCCGGAGCAGAAGCGGCGCATCGCCGCCGCGCAGCTATTCCCGGACCTCAAGCCGCTAGAGGCACAATCGCGGTTGTTCTACGGACCAAACGGTCGGCTGGCCGCGGTCGGTGATGGCGGGACGGCATATTATGTTGACCCCGTGAAAGACCGCTCGTTGCTGGGTGTGCCAGTGCCGAGCGCGGAGAACGCCTTAGCCTATGCCGGATCTGGTGTCGGGCCAGCTATTCCGGCTGCAACTGGAACTACGGCGAGTGCCTTGGCGACCCCCGGAATGGCGATACCTGCGGGGGCGGCCGGCGCGGCTGCGGGAGATGTTGCGAGGCAGGCGCTGGCAGCCAAGTTCGACCCAGGATCGCCGAAGTATGATCCGAAGGCGACGCTTGGTGCCGCTGGGACTGGCGCTGTGATCGGTGCGACAGGCGCTGTTGGTCAGGTGCTTGGAGAGGGTGCGGCCCCGGCGATTTCTGGGGTTCCTGGTCCACCACCGGGGGGCGGCGCGGGACCGGCGGTTACGCCTTCTGCCGTGGGGCCGGCAGCCCGCAATCCCGCGATCACGACGGACATTCCCACATCCTCCACAGCAGCAGAAGCGATCGCCAAGCCCTATTACAAGATGGCGGAAACATCGGGTGCTGGTTCTACATCGCAAGGCACAGACGCCATCATCGGACTCGCCGAGGATAAGCTGCCAACCGGCCTCGTCGGAGAAGCGCGCGGCGGGGCGGTTCCGGATTTTGTCAACTGGGTTCAGCAATTCAAAGGGAAGCCGCTGACCTATGAAGACCTCAGCAACATCGACAAGGAACTGGGGCAACGCATCAGCGACAACTACAAATTCCCAAAAGGGCTGGATGAACAGGGGAGGGACTTATTCGACATACAGACCGGCATCCGGCAGCGCCTGCTCAATCCGCAACCCGGTGACTTGTCGGGCGATGCATCTGGATTTGCCGCCAAGCGCGCCGGCGATCAGGCTTGGGCACAAGCGAGGAAGATGGAGGATGTCGAGAATATGTGGGCCAAGGCCAGCGAAACATTGAATCCCGACACCTCATTCGCCAATCAGGTCAAGAATTACAAGTTCAGCGCCAAGTCGCGCGGCTGGTCGGATGACGAACTCGCGGCGCTGACCGCAGCGGCACAGGGCGGCGCGGGAAGCATCATGCACGTGCTCGGCAGCCGGATGCTGGAGCATACGCTGACAGCAGCCGGGACGGCTATCGGCGGGGTGGCGGGGGCGGCGCTTGGGCCATTGGGCAGTATAGGAGGCGGAGCGCTCGGCTACGGGGTTTCCGCAGTTGGCGCTCATCTCGCTGGGAATTTGGCCAGGAGATCTGCCGTCGGTACAACGGAACGTGGTGTCCAGAATGCCCTGTCGGTGCTCGGCAGCAGAACGCCGCCGTCGGCGCTTACGCCGCCCCCCTAAAGAATGGTCACTGCGGCGACGAATATCGTTGTCCAGAAGCAGGTCAGGAACAAGACCCTGCGCCATTGGATTGGCTCATATGGCGGCTCATAGGGCTGCCGGGGAGTGTCGTCTGGATACGGTGGCCATTTAAATGGCTCGGGAGCAGGCGCCACCGGGATAACGATACGAGCGGCAGCGGCCTCGCCCAGCAGCTCCTCCCACGTCAGCCCATGCTTGCGCCGAAACGCCTCGGCCTGAAGGCCAGCAGCAGCTCGCTCGCCCGCATGCTCGGAGCCGAGCATCCCGAGGATGGCCGCGAGGCGCGCGCGCTCTGACGTGGTGATCATCGCCGATACTCGACGCCCAACTTGTCGGCGATGGCGAACAGCACCCCCGACATCTGGTCGAGTCTGCTGGCCGTCAGCGCCTCGTGCGTTGCAATCCGCTCGGTGTGCAGTTCGAGGAGCTTCTGGTTCATCTTTGCCTCGTCGCGCAGGGTGCGGACATCCGCTTGCAGGCGGCGAATCATCTCGCCGAGCAGTTCGAGGCGTGGCGGGTTCGTCGTATCGCTCACCTCACCCCTCCTTATCGATCGCGCCGGGCGGCGTCTGGCTCAGCGACAGCGCGTACTGCATCCACCACTGCGCGTCGCGTTCGGCCAGGACATACTCGCGGTCGTAGCCATCGCGGCGGCACGCGTCGGCAAAGCCCTTGTAGAGCCGCGACAGATTGCGGGCACGGATAGCGCTCATGAG
>DASXNR010000028.1:0-2438 GCA_036494925.1 Acetobacteraceae bacterium | reverse complement strand
CATCTGTGCGAGCGGCGGGGTCTGAGTGGTTGCTAGGGCCATTATAGTTGCTCCTTAGAGTTTGCGGCGGTCATCGACGCGAAAGGCGCTGCATTCCCAGCTGTCCAGCCACGCATTGAACAGCTTCTGGTCGCGGGTAATGCCCTTTCGCACGAGGTCGTCGTAGATCACGCGCGGGATGCGGGCGACATGCGTCACGTCGCGCTTGATGTGCGGATCAAACATGGACGCGAGGCGCTTGTTGGCCTCGATGATCGGCTTGGTGTTCTGGCTGTGAACGATGTAGGGCAGCTTGCTGTCGCTGTCCTCGAACACCTCAGTCGAGCGCTGCGTCTCGGGATCCCAGCGCTCGTAGAGCGGCGTATCGGTCATTGGTTGAGGGCGCCGATGTAGGCGTGGCTGAGCGGGGCTGTGGGCCGTACGCATCCCTCAAACACGACACCACCCTGACTGTTGTCCCCAGTTTGGGCGTAGTCTTGTTGGATCATGTCACGCTCTGGCAGAGGGGCCAGCTCGATGTAGTCGGTGGTGACCAGCAGGATCTGATGCGGGGGACAGAAGCGGTCGGGTGCCAGCTGAACTGTCCCGAAGTCGGTGCGGAACACATCGACGGCGCCCTGGATCGTCATGGTGTCTCTTGGGCTGGCGGTGACGATGTTCTGCGCCACGATCGGGTTGCCGGTGCCGCCTTGCGACAGCGTGGCAAAGTAGAGTTTCACCGAGCCGGACATGATGGCGAGGTCGGGCTTGCCGCCGGCCTGCCAGGCTTGCTGCATGGCGGTCTGGAAGGCGATCAGGGTGAGGTCGTATGCGGTGCCGAGGGTGCCGGCGTTGGAGCCGTCGCCGACCGGCATAACGCCGCCGGCGCCGAGCGTGCCGTTGGCGCAGTAGCACGGCAGTCCGGACATGTGCCGCGGGTCGGTGGTGGTGCGGACCAGCGGCGAGGTGATGGCGAGTTCGAGGTCGCGTTTGCACTCCATGCCGCGCAGGATCATTTGGCGGTTGTATTCATCCTCGCCGCCGGCCACGTCGACGACACGCAGCGTATTCGATACGCCGACCGTGTGGGCGATGATCTGGCAGACATTATTGAGCCGCACCGGCTTGAGCACCGCCTGCATGACGGCGGTGAAGCCTTCGGGCTGGAAGTTGTCGTATGCCGGATTGAGGGTTTGCACCAACCATTCAGTCAGGGTCTGCGAACTTCCCACACGCGAACACGCAGAAACTAATGGTGTCTCATCCGGATCGATACGGTAGATGATATTTGCGAGGTCTTCTCGAACACCGACGGCGCCGGTTTCGATGTATGTTCCTGCGGGGGCACTCCCCATCGCTGCGAGAGCCATTGAGCCACTCCATTGCATGCGCGAGCGCGAGGCGCTTCAGCGCGGTGAAACCAGTTGGTTTCGCAATGGTCGTGACTGTCGGCTCAGCTAGCCCGGCTCCCGCGACATGACCTGTTGGGCACTGCGGGGCGTCTAGCGGCCGGCGACATCAGGCCAGCGACGGCACGTGGCGCGCGGCGGGACATGAACCGGGAGGTGCCCCTGCGGGAGGGCAATGCGACGCACTCCGCCGCGCGTCGGTTGTGGCTCTACAACTTGCTCCGAAGCCGCGTCAACGCTGCAGTCGCTCGACGTCCCCTAAGCCTCAAAAGGGCGCACCAAGCGGCTGCAGTGTCGGCTTTGGCGGCGGCCCATCTAATACCCGCAACCATCGTGGCGTCAACGGCGGGCTGCGGCGCGCTGGGCGGTGAGCAGGTTGGCGGCGTTCCTGATATTCGGCCGCGCATCGAACGCCTGCTCGGCGCTGCGCACCGCGGCAGCCGGTGCGGGCGGTGGTGCGGAGCCGCGCGCTGGGCGCTGCTGCTGTGGTGCCCGCGTCACCGCGCCGTCCTTGAGCGCCTCGAACATCATGGCCTGCATCAAGATCCTGAGTTGCCGATGGTCCGACAGCCGCGCCAGTTCCTGGCGCGAGAACCCGGCTTTGTCCATCGCAAAGGTGGCAATCCGCTGCTGCCATTCGGAGCGCTTCTGCGGGTCGCCCCAGTCGGGGAACTCCTTGGCCAGCGCCTCGTTGCTGCGGGCCACCTGCTCCGACAGAGCACGTTCCATCGCCTGCTGCTGGAGCTGCGTGAGCGTGCCCATCCGGCCCTGCTCGTCGGCCGCTGCCTCGAACGCGGCGCGCTGGCGCAGGTATTCCTGTGGGTTGGAGTCTATGAGCGTCGGGTCCGGTCGCGCCACGCCCTGGATCTGCTGCTGAATGCGGGCGAGCTCGGGCTGGATATAGGGCAAGACCGTCGCCAAGGCTTCCTGCTGCTGCTGGAGTGCCTGCCGGTCGCGTGCCAGCGCCTGGGTCTTCTGGGTGTAATCGGTGGCGGCGGCCATCGCGCGGCGCACCTGGTCGGCGGTGAAGCGGCGGCCGTCGATCTCGAT
>DASXNR010000027.1:0-16718 GCA_036494925.1 Acetobacteraceae bacterium | reverse complement strand
ACGATAACCTGGGGCACCTGGTCCCAGAGTGGTGCGGCTTCGCCTCCGGGGCAGCCCGATCCCGCGGGATGCGCATACTTCGCAGCGAACTTCGGCGGCGTCGCGTGCAGCAGCTCGGTCACCTTTACCGGGAATCCCGTGCCAGCCGACCCGACCACGCCGTTCGTCCTCGGGACAATCACCTATTCGAATGGGACCAGCAATCTCAATTCGCTCGCGTTCGGAGCGACCTTGACGTTCTTTGAGACCGGCTCACCCGATCCGATCGGTTCGGACTTCGTGGGATTCGTGACAACGAACAACACCTCGACCGATGCGAACCAGAACGCCGACTACATCACCTTCAGCGGACTGGCCAACACGTCCTTCAACGTCCTGGAAGGCGGCACCGCCGTCGGCGATCTGGACGGTTTCATCGATGACGTGGTGATAACCGGCATCACCCTCGATTCGGGCGACGGCTTCGTCGGCAACAGCCCGACTGTTCCGGTCGGTGTTCCCGAGCCAGCGAGCATGACGCTGCTCGGTTGCGCCATTGTCGGGCTAGGTTTGGCCCGCCGCCACCGCAAGGGATAAGGCGAGTTCGCCGACCGGGCGCCCGTCACCTCAGGCGCACGCGCCGGAGGTTGCGTCGCCTGCCGTGGTCAGGCAGATCACGGCAGGCGCTGCGCCCGTAGCTCAACTGGTTAGAGCGGGCGGCTCATAACCGCTTGGTTGCAGGTTCGAGTCCTGCCGGGCGCACCGTCACGCCAAACACCGGCGATCCATTCCGGCACAATGTGCATAAATCATTTGCGGCGGGGCTAGATTATCCCGCGAGCGCGAAAAACCCATCTCCTGCGCGTTGCCGAACAGGCCCGCCTCCGCGAGGCCGGCAACGAACAAAGGAGAGAGACCATGAAGAGCATGATCCTGGCCCTGGCAGCCGTCCTAGGCATCGCCGCCGGCTCGGCCGCCATCGGCCCTGCGGCCCAGGCCGCGCAGAGCCAATTGTTCCCGCCGGCCCAGAACGGCAACAACTAATCATCGGGCAAGCTGATTTGCCGCGAAAAGGCCGGCATGATGCCGGCCTTTTTCGTTTGGCCTGGTGACACGCTCTCCTCCTCAACTCAGCCCCGGGAGCTTCACCCCGGGGCGCTTTTTTGCGGTCCGGGAGCGCCGCCTGGTAACCGGATGGAAATGGATCCGCCGCTATCGTGCCGGAATGGCGGACATGGTGCGCCTGGGACCTGCGGTTCCTGCTGCCGCGGCGGGGCACCGCAGCAGTCGGGCAGGACATGCGGGACGGCGACAGGCCGGCCCCGCGTTCCATCACGTTCTTGCCGCAGCCATGGCGGGCGCGCGTACCCCGCGCGGTCCGGGCGCGACGGGGTCGCCCATCCAGACCGCGGCGCTGCAGATGCCGCCGGTGATGGCGCATCCGGGGTGGGTGGAGAAGCCCGCCGCGACACTCCCCGCGCAAGCCAATGCAGCGCTGGCCCAGGCGATGACGCTGGAAGGCGTGCCGCAGTCCTGGCTGTCGGGGCTGCAGTTCATCATGGCGCAGGAATCCGGCGGCCAGGTGAACGTGCAGAACCCGGTCCACTCGGCGCGCGGGCTGTTCCAGTTGACCGCGGCCAACTACCACCTGAACCCGAATGGCGCCGGCTCGTTCGGCAACCCGGTGGAGGAGGCGGAAGGGGGCATCCGCTACATCCAGCAGCGCTACGGCAGCGCCGACAACGCGGTGGCGTTCTGGCGGCAGCATCACTGGTATTAGCGACGATCAACCGATTGCGCAGTCCGCGCGCAATGGTTGCAAGCGCGCGAGCGTACCCCTACGGTCGCCGGCGCTCGGTGCTGCTGCTTCCTGAACCTAAGACCAAAGGCAATCATCGTGGGTAGCAGACTCGTCGCGTTCCCAGTGGCCGGACATCAGACGATCCTGGTCGAGGTCGACGATCCGAATGTTGGCAACCAGCCGGTCGCACGCGGCGTCGCACAACGGGCACAGGAAACGTTCGAGGCGGCCAGCGCAGGTCAAACCGGGCGTCGAGGCGCTGGTGACGCAGCTTCGCGACCTCACCGCCAAACCGGAAACGGTAAGTCTCGAATTCGGCATCAAGTTCACCGCCGGGGCCGATGCGCTGATCGCCAAGACCTCGGTCGAGGGCAACGTGAAGGTCACGCTGACCTGGAAGCCGGAATGAGCTGACCGCGCTCGGGGAGGGGCGTCGGCACACCATGGCCGAGCTATTGCAGCAAGCCATCGCGCGGGTCCGCGGTTCGGCAACAGCGCCGATCGCGGGCACGGCGTTCCTGATCTCCGAACGCCATGTGATGACGTGTGCGCATGTGGTGAATGTCGCGCTGGGCCGTGCTTGGGAGGCGACAGACCCTCCCGGTGCCGATACCGTTCAGATTGAATTTCCGTTCGCGCGGCACACCATCGCGCTGACCGCGACAATGGTCGAATGGCGCCCACCCGGGGCTGGCGGTGCCGCTGACATCGCCATCCTGGAACTCGACCGCGAGGTGGCGGAACGGCCATATCGCACCACGGCGGGCCTGCCGCATCGCGGGCAGATTTTCTGGACCAAGGGGTTTCCCGAGGGACAGGACGGCGGCATGGATGCGGCCGGCGAACTCGGCACGCCGATCGAGCATGGCCGGCTGCTGGCGCATGGCAATGCGCTGCCGGGGTTCTTCATCGAGGGCGGGTTCAGCGGCGCGCCGCTGCTCGACGAAGTGTCCAACGCGGTGATCGGCATGGCCGCCGCGGCAACCCGCGATGCAGCCAGACGCACGGCGTTCGTTATTCCGGCCGATCAGCTCGAGCTGGCGTGGCCGCCGTTGGCGCGGCCGTACAAGGGGCTGAACAACTTTCGGGAGCAGGATCGCCGGTTCTTCTTTGGCCGCGACGTGTATGTCGAGGAGTTGGCCGCGAAGCTCGCGCGCGTGCCGTTCGTTGCGGTGGTCGGGCGGTCTGGCAGTGGCAAATCCTCCCTGGTGCGCGCTGGGCTGCTGCCGCGGCTGCACGAGGCGGGCGTATGGCGCATCCTGGTCGTGCGGCCGGGCGCGCCGTCGGGAGATCCGTTCCGGAACCTGGCGGTCTGCCTGCTCGACGCCACACCCGGCTCGCGCACCGGTCTGCCCGCGATGCTCGATGAGGACGCGGTCGCGAAGCTTGCACTGGCGCTGCGCGACGATGAATCCGTGGTGGTCGAGCATCTGCGACGGCTTGGCGGCGACACCTCCGGGGAAACCCAGGTGCTGCTCGTGGTGGATCAGTTCGAGGAACTGTTCACCCTGGTCGCGGACCCGCATGAGGATACCGAGCCAAGTGTGCGGGCGCGTTTCGTCGCCTGCCTGCGCGCGGCGACCGACACGGCCAATACGCGGGAACCCGCCGCCCGCTGCGTGATCACGCTGCGTGCCGACTATCTCGGGCGCGCCCTGGGCATGCGCAGCCTGGCCGACGTCCTGAAGGACGCCGACATCAAGCTCGCACCGATGAACGCCGCCGAATTGCGTGCCGCCATCGAGGAGCCCGCCCGCATGTTGGGCGTGTGCTTCGGCGACGGGCTGGTGGATGAATTGGTGCAGTCGGTGGACGGCAGACACGACGCGCTGCCGCTGCTGGAATTCACCCTGGCCGAATTGTGGTCGAGACAGCGCCACCGCGTGATCACGCGGCCGGCCGAACTGGCGGGCGATGCCACCGCAGATCCCCTGGTGACCTTGCTGACCCGGCACGCCGAGACGGTGTTCGACGACCTCGGCGGCAGGTTCGGCGAGGCGACGTTCCGTGCCGCGATGACGTCGCTGGTCTGGCTCGGTGACCCGACGCGCGAGGGCGAGGATGCGCGGCGGCTACGGCGGCGGAGCGAATTCATCGCTCTGGGCGCCGACGGCGGGCGGCAATGGGAACTGCTGGAGCAGTTGGCGAGCCAGGACCGCCGGGCCCGCCTGGTCTCGCTCGGCGCCAGCCGCGCCGATGGCGAACCGACCGCGGAGATCGTGCATGAGGCGCTGATACGACGCTGGGTCCGGCTGCGCGGTTGGCTGAACGAAGACCGGGGGTTCCGGCTCTGGCTCCAGAAGACCGAGGCCGAGGCGGCGGACTGGCGCAACAGCGGTGATGCGTCGGACCTGCTGGCCGGCCGCAAACTGGCCGAGGCGCAGCGCTGGCGCGAAGAGCGGCCGGCGACGGACCTGCTACCGGTGGCGGACTACGTGACGGCGTCGCTCGCGTTTCGGGCGGAGCAGGAGGCGAACGAGCAGGCGCGGCAGCGCGAACAGATCGCTGCCTTGCGGCGCGCGGCGGTGATCGCGCGCCGGCGCAGCGTGCTCGCCATCGGCGCCGCCGTGCTGGCGGTGCTTGCGATGCTCGGGGTCGGCTACGAATGGCGGAACGCGAGTCGCGCACTGCACATGGCGAACGACGCGGCCCGGGATGCCAAGGACCAGAAGGTTATCGCAGACCTGGAGCGCACGCGTGCGGATGAGCGTGCCGCATACGCGGAACGGGAGCGCTCGCTGGCCGAGCAGAAGACGATCGAAGCGAACATGCAGCGCGACCGGGCGCTGCGCACCCAGGTGGTGCAGGTGGCGACCGCCGCGGAAAGCCAGATCGGCGCGGGCGATGCGGTGACAGGCATGCTGCTGGCGCTTGAGGATGTGCACGCAGCGCCCGCGTCCGCCCCGCGGGGCTTCACCGCCGAGGCCGAGCGCGCGCTCACCTACGCCATGCAGGAGCAACGTGAGGTTGCCATCGCTCTCGGCCACACCGATGCGGTCACGTCGGTGGCGTTCTCGCCGGATGGCGAGCGGATGGCGAGCGGATCGAACGACAAGACGGTGCGGCTGTGGGACGCGCAGACCGGGGGCCCGATCGGCACGCCGTTGCTCGGCCATACCGACGGGGTCCTGTCGGTGGCGTACTCGCCGGATGGCAAGCGGCTGGCGAGCGCATCGTGGGACCGGAGTGCGCGGCTGTGGGATGCCGGGTCGGGGCGCCCGATAGGCGCGCCGTTGCTCGGCCACACCGGCCCGGTCCTTTGCGTGGCATTCTCGCCGGACGGCAGGCGCCTGGCGAGCGCGTCGTGGGACAACAGCGTACGGCTGTGGGATGTGGAGACCGGGCGGCCGATCGGCGCGCCGCTGCTCGGTCACACCGAGGCGGTCCTGTCGGTGGCATTCTCGCCGGACGGCAGGCGTCTGGCGAGCGCGTCAAAAGACAAGAGCGTGCGGTTGTGGGACGCCGAGACCGGAAGGCCGATAGGCAGTCCCCTGTTCGGCCACACCGGCTGGGTCTGGTCGGTGGCGTTCGCGCCGGACGGCAGACAGCTCGCGAGCGCGTCGGACGACGAGAGCGTACGGCTGTGGGATGCGGACACGGGACGGCCGATCGGATCGGCTCTGCTCGGCCACACGGACACGGTCCTGTCGGTGGCGTTCTCGCCGGACGGCAGGCGTCTCGCGAGTGCGTCGAAAGACAAGAGCGTGCGGCTGTGGGATGCGCAGACGGGGCGGCCGATCGGCGCGCCGCTGCTTGGCCATTCGGGCGCAACCAACTCGGTGGCGTTCGCGCCGGACGGCAAGCGTCTGGCGAGCGCGTCGGACGACGCGAGCGTGCGGCTATGGGATGCGCGGGCGGGACGGCCGATCGGTGGACCGCTGCTGGGCCATACCGACCGCGTCCTGTCGGTGGCGTTCTCACCGGACGGCAGTCGCGTGGCCAGTTCGTCGTGGGACCGGAGTGTCCGGTTGTGGGATGTCGCGACGGGGCGGCCGGTCGGCGAACCGCTGCTGGGCCATACCGACCGGATCCTGTCAGTGTCGTTCTCGCCTGACGGCAGCCGGCTTGCCAGTGCGTCATGGGACGGGAGCGTGCGGCTGTGGGATGCCGGCACCGGTCGGGCGATCGGCGCGCCGTTGTTCAGCCAGACAGATCCAATCCTGTCCGTGACGTTCTCGCCGGACGGCAAGCGACTGGCGAGCGCGTCATGGGACAAGAGCGTGCGGCTGTGGGACGCCGAGACCGGACGGCCGGTCGGCGCGCCGCTGCTCGGCCACACCGACTCGGCGTGGTCGGTGGCGTTCTCGCCTGACGGCAGGCGGCTTGCCAGTGCGTCATGGGACAGGAGCGTGCGGCTGTGGGATGTCGGCACCGGTCGACCGATCGGCGCGCCGTTGTTCGGCCATGTGGACGCCGTTCTCTCGGTGGCGTTCTCGCCGGACGGCAAGCGGCTGGCGAGCGGGTCGAAAGACAAGAGCGTGCGGTTGTGGGATGCCGAGACCGGCCAGGCGATCGGTGCGCCGCTGCTCGGCCACACTGACGCCGTGCTGTCCGTAGCGTTCTCGCCGGACGGCAAGCGGCTGGCGAGCGCTTCGTTGGACAAGAGTGTGCGGCTGTGGGATGTCGAGACAGGGCGGCCGATCGGCGCGCCGTTGCTCGGCCACACCGGCTGGGTCTGGTCGGTCGCGTTCTCCCCCGACGGCAAACAGCTGGCGAGCGCGTCCGACGACCGGAGCGTGCGGCTTTGGCAGACCTTCGTTTCGCGCGACGAAGCTGTGCAGACCGCGCTGGCACGCCTGCCGCGGTGCCTCTCGCCCTACCAGAGGATGACATTCGGCCTGGTCGAAGCGGCAGGGCCCGACGTGCCGGACGATCATGCGACCAAGCCGCCCTGCTGGTAGGCCGCCACCCAAGCCCCCACCTATGCGCGAGCACGTTCCGAGACTGCGGCGGCATGGCAATCCAGCCGGCGCTGGATCACGGCGCAGGAGTCGGGCGGTCGGGTGAACGCGCGTCGGCGTTCTGGTAGCGGCGCCACTGGCACTGAACAGGCGTCGGCGTGATTGCACGCGCCCGACCATGCCCCTACGGTTTCAAAGGTCTTCCGCCGCTCTTTGACCAAAAGCGCAGAAGGGAAACGCCATGGGCAGCAGACTGATTGCGTTTCCGGCTCGTGGCCATCAGACCGTCCTGGTCGAGGTCGACGATCCCAACATCGGCAATATGCCGGTCGCGCGCGGGGTTGCGGAACGGGCCCAGGAAACGTTCGAGACGGAGATTGTGCAGATCCGGCGCGGCGTGGAAGCGATGATCGCCAAGACGTCGGTCGAGGGAAACGTGCAGGTCACGCTGACGTGGAAGCCGGAGTAGGCTGGCCGGTCGCCCTGGGGGTACATCGTGGCGGAGTTGCTGCAGCAAGGCATCGGCAGGGTGCGCGGTTCGGCAGCGGCGCCGGTGGTGGGCAGCGCTTTCCTGATCTCCGCAGGACATGTGATGACCTGCGCCCACGTGGTCAACGCAGGGCTGAGCCGGGCGTGGAACGCCGTGGACCGTCCCGGCGACGATGCATGGGTCCAGGTTGAGTTTCCGTTTGCTCGACACGGTCTGACGTTGAGTGCCTCAGTCATCGAGTGGCGCCCACCCGGTGAGGGCATCGCTACCGACATTGCCATCTTGGAGCTCGAGCGACAGGTTCTGGAGAGTCCTTATCGAACCATTGCCGGGCTACCACATCGCGGCCAGGCGTTCTGGACCAAGGGGTTCCCAGTCGGCCAGGACGGCGGCATGGACGCCGCCGGCGAGCTCGGCACGCCGATTGAACATGGCCGCCTGCTGGCGCATGGCAGCGCACGGCCGGGGTTCTTCATCGAAGGCGGGTTCAGCGGTGCGCCGTTGCTGGACCAAACCACCAACGCCGTCATTGGCATGGTCAACGCCGCGGCACGGGATGACTCGAAACGTACGGCGTTCGTCATTCCCGCCGATCAGCTCGAACGGGCATGGCCGCCGCTGGCCCGCCCGTACAAAGGGTTGAATGCGTTCCGCGAGGTAGACCGGCGGTTCTTCTTCGGACGGAATGTATTTGCCGACGAGCTTGCCGCCAAACTCGCGCGGCGTTCGTTCGTCGCGGTGGTTGGGCGCTCCGGGAGCGGCAAGTCGTCATTGGTGCGGGCCGGGCTGCTGCCGCGCCTGCACGATGAGGGCTCGTGGCGTGTGTTGGTCGTGCGACCGGGCGCGCCATCGGCCGATCCCTTTCGCAACATCGCCTGCTGCCTGCTCGATGCCGCGCGCGGCGCCGGCACGGGCCTCGGTGCGATGCTAGACGAAGACGCCGTCGCAAGGCTTGCCGCCGGGCTGTACGACGATCCCGATGTGTTGGTCGACCACCTGCGTCGTCTCGGCGGGGACGGGCCGGACGCGCCCAATCTGCTGCTGGTGATTGACCAGTTTGAGGAACTGTTCACCCTGGTGGCGGATCCGCACGAGGATGACGAAAGCAGCGTGCGGGCGCGCTGCGTGCGGTGCCTCTGTGCGGCAGTCGATACCACGCACACGCAAGACCCGGCCGCGCGCTGCATCGTGACGCTGCGTGCGGATTACCTGGGACGCGCCCTGGGCATTCGTGCGCTGGCGGACCTGCTGAAGGACGCCGACATCAAGCTCGCGCCGATGAACGCGGCTGAGCTGCGCGCCGCCATCGAAGAGCCGGCCCACATGCTGGGCGTCCGGTTCGACGATGGCCTGGTGGACGAATTGATGCACTCGGTTGGCGATTCACACGATGCCCTGCCGCTGCTGGAATTCGCTCTGGCCGAACTTTGGTCCATGCAACGAGACAGAGTCGTCCGACGACCGGCACAGCCGAACGGCGAGGCCGCAGCGGACGTCATGGTGGCGTCGCTGACGCGGCACGCCGACGCCGTATTCGATCATCTGAGCCGAAGGTTTGGCGAGGCGACGTTCCGTGCCGCGATGACGGCGTTGGTATGGCTTGGCGACCCGGCGCGGGAAGGCGAGGACACACGGCGGGTGGGGCGGCGCCGCGAGTTCGTCGCAACGGGCGAGGAGGGTGTCCGGCGGTGGGCGTTGCTGGAGCAGTTGGCGAGCCAGGACCGACATGCCCGGCTCGTCACCATGGGAGCAAGCCAGATCGACGGGGAGCCTACGGCGGAGATCGTGCACGACGCGTTGATGCGTCGCTGGGGCAGGTTGCGCGGTTGGCTGGACGAAGATCGCAGTTTCCTGCTTTGGCAGCAGAAGACCAACGCGGAGGCTGCGGACTGGCGCCAGAGCAGGGACGTGTCCGACCTCTTGGTTGGGCGCAAACTGGCCGAAGCACAGCGCTGGCGGGAAGAGAGGCCGGGGCACGATCTGCTCCTGTTGACCGATTACCTCGCTGCGTCAATGCAGTTTCACGACCAGCAGGAAGAGCAGGCGAGGCTACGTCAGCTTGAACACATCGGCGCGCTGGAGCGGGTGGCATCCGTCGCCAAGCGTCGGACCAAACATGCGATGCTGGCGGCAGTGCTCGCATTGTTGGCGGCGATCGTGGCGATCCTCGGTCTGGGATGGGGGACCGCCCAGAAGCAGATTGCCGCAGGCGAACGGGCCAAGGCGCTGCGGGCGCAGGTCACTCGGCTGGGCGCCGCTGCGGAAGGACAGACCGAATTGGGCGACCCTGTGACGGGGATGCTGTTGGCGCTGGAAGCACTGCACATCGCGCCGAATTCCTCCGCACGCGGCTTCACCGCTGAAGCCGAAAGCGCGCTGTCTCACGCGTTGCAGATGCAGCGCGAGACATCCTTGCTGCCTGGCCACCTGGACGCAGTCCATTCCGTGGCATTTTCGTCAGACGGTAAGCGCCTGGCGAGCGCATCGGACGATGGGAGCGTGCGGGTGTGGGATGTCGAGACCGGCCGAGCGATCGGCGCGCCCCTGATGCGTCGCGACGACAAGATCTGGTCGGTGACATTCTCACCCGACGGCAGGCGCCTGGCGACCGGATCCGAGGATCAAAATGTGCGGCTATGGGACGCTGAGACCGGTCAGCAGATCGGCGTGCCGTTGGCCGGCCACACCGGCATTGTCTGGTCGGTCGCGTTCTCACCGGATGGCAGACGTCTTGCCAGCGCGTCTTCCGACCAAAGCGTGCGGCTGTGGGATGCCGCGACCGGTCAGCCGATCGGCGAGCCACTGATCGGACACACGAACTGGATTCGATCGGTGGCATTTTCACCGGACGGCAAACGCCTGGCGAGCGCGTCGTTCGATAGGACCGTGCGGCTGTGGGATGCCGCGACCGGTCAGTCGATCGGACCCCCGTTGATCGGGCACAAGGGGTGGGTCCTTTCCGTGGCGTTCTCACCGGACGGCAAGCGGTTGGCGAGCGCGTCGGCCGACAAGAGTGTGCGGCTGTGGAACCCAGCGACCGGGCAGCCGATCGGATCTCCGTTGCTCGGCCATGCCGACACGGTTTGGTCGGTGGCGTTCTCGCCGGACTCCAAGCTGCTGGCGAGCGCGTCATCCGACCAGAGCGTGCGGCTGTGGGATGCCGAGACCGGTCGGCCGATCGGTGGGCCGCTGCTTGGCCACACCGGCACAGTCTGGTCCGCAATGTTCTCGCCGGACGGCAAGCGGCTTGCCAGTGCATCGGACGACCGGACTGTGCGGCTGTGGAATGCCGAAGCCGAAGGGCCGATCAACACGCTGCTGGTTGGCCATACGGGGACGGTCTGGTCGGTGGCGTTTTCGCCGGATGGCAAGCGCCTGGCGAGCGCGTCGGCCGATCAGAGTCTGCGGCTGTGGGATGGCGAGACCGGCCGGCCGATCGGTGATCCGCTGCTGGGCCATACGGGCGCTGTCCTGTCCGTCGCGTTCTCACCGGACGATCGTGTTATGGCAAGTGCGTCGGCCGACCAGAGCATACGCCTGTGGGACGCGGATACGGGCCGACAGAAAGGGGGGCCGCTGATCGGGCACACCGCTGCTGTCCAGTCCGTAGCGTTCTCACCTGACGGCAAGCGCCTGGCGAGCGGATCGTGGGACAAAAGTGTGCGGCTGTGGGATGTCGAGAGCCGTCGGCCAACCGGCCTGACGCTGCTCGGCCACACGGATTCGGTAACGTCGGTAGCGTTCTCGCCCGATGGCAAGCGCCTGGCGAGCGCGTCGGCCGACAAGAGCGTGCGACTGTGGGATACAGTGACGGGCCACGAGGTAGTTCCGCCGCTGCTTGGCCATACCGACTCGGTAAGGTCGGTGGCATTTTCGCCGGACGGCAAGCGGCTGGCGACCGCATCGTCCGACCACAGCGTGCGGTTGTGGGATGTCGAGACCGGTCGGCCGGTCGTAGCGCTCCTGCTTGGTCACACGGCTGCGGTGTGGTCGGTGGTGTTTTCCCCTGATGGCAAGCGCCTCGCGAGCGCGTCGGAGGACCAGACGGTGCGGCTTTGGGATACCGCAACGGGTCGGCCGATCAGCCCGCCGCTGTTCGGCCATGCGGGCGGAGTCTATTCGGTGGCGTTCTCGCCGGACGGCAGGAGGTTGGCGAGCGCGTCATTGGATCAAAGCGCGCGGTTGTGGCCCACCTTCGTTTCGCGCGACGAAGCTGTCGAGACCGCGGAGGCGCGGTTGCCGCATTGCCTCTCACCCTACCAGCGAATGACCTTCGGGCTCTCCGATCCAACCGGCTCCGACGTCCCCGACAACCACGCGACGAAGCCGCCCTGCTGGTAGGTTGCCACCCAAGCCCCTACCTATGCGCGAGCACGTTCGGAGTTTCCGCCAGCATGGCCAGCTACCAATACGTCTATGTTATGAAAGACCTGACCAAGGCCTTTCCGGGCGGTCGCGAGGTGTTCCGCGGCATCACGCTCGCCTTTCTGCCCGGCGTGAAGATCGGCGTGCTCGGCATCAACGGCGCCGGCAAATCGACTCTGATGAAGATCATGGCCGGCATCGACACCGATTTCGGCGGCGAGGCCTGGGCGGCGGAAGGCGCGCGCGTCGGCTATCTGGAGCAGGAACCGCAGCTCGATCCCGACAAGACGGTGGGCGAGAACGTGGAGGCCGCGTTTGCCGAGCTGAAGGCGACGCTGGACCGGTTCAATGCGATCTCGGAAAAATTCGCCGAGCCGATGAGCGACGAGGAGATGAACGAACTGCTGTCGGAACAGGCCGACCTGCAGGCGAAGATCGATGCCGAGGAGGGCTGGGACCTCGACCGGCGCGTCGACATCGCGCTGGATGCGTTGCGCTGCCCGCCGGCGGAGGCGTCGGTCACCACGCTGTCCGGTGGCGAGCGGCGTCGTGTCGCGCTGTGCCGGCTGCTGCTGGAAAAGCCGGACCTGCTGCTGCTCGACGAGCCGACCAACCACCTGGATGCGGAAAGCGTCGCCTGGCTGGAACACACGCTGCACGATTATGCCGGCACGGTGATGATCGTCACCCACGACCGCTACTTCCTCGACAACGTCACCGGCTGGATCCTCGAGATCGAGCGCGGCCGCGGCTATCCGTTCGAGGGCAACTACTCCTCATGGCTGGAACAGAAGCGCAAGCGCCTGGCGCAGGAGGAGAAGGAGGAAAGCGCCCGCCAGCGCGCGCTGGCGGCCGAGCAGGAATGGATCGCCGCCTCGCCGCGCGCGCGCCAGGCGAAGAACCGCGCGCGCATCCAGCGCTACGAGGAGATGCTGGCGAGCTCGCAGGAACAGGCAGCCGGCGTGGCGGAGATCGCCATCCCGCCTGGACCGCGGCTCGGCAACGTGGTGATCGAGGCGGAGGGCCTGCGCAAAGGCTACAGCAACAACCTGCTGATCGACGATTTGAATTTTCGGCTGCCGCCCGGCGGCATCGTCGGCGTGATCGGTCCGAACGGCGCAGGCAAGACCACGCTGTTCCGCATGATCATCGGCCAGGAACAGCCGGATGCCGGCACGCTGCGCATCGGTGAGACAGTGAGGCTGGGCTATGTCGATCAGTCGCGCGACAGCCTGAGCGCCGACAACAACGTGTGGCAGGAGATCAGCAGCGGCGAGGACGTGATCTACCTGGGCAAGCGGGCGGTGCCGTCGCGTGCGTATGTGAGCTGGTTCAACTTCAAGGGTCCGGATCAGCAGAAGAAGGTCGGCATCCTGTCGGGTGGCGAGCGCAACCGCGTGCACCTCGCGAAGATGCTGAAGACCCCGCACAACGTGATCCTGCTGGACGAGCCGACCAACGATCTGGACGTGGACACGCTGCGTGCGCTGGAGGATGCGCTGACCGAGTTCGCCGGCTGCGCGGTGATCATCAGCCACGACCGCTGGTTCCTGGATCGGCTGGCGACGCACATCCTGGCGTTCGAGGGCGACAGCCACGTGGAGTGGTTCGAGGGCAACTTCGAGGCGTATGAGGAGGATAAGCGGCGTCGGCTGGGCGCGGACGCGACGGAGCCGCACCGGATCAAGTACCGGCCGCTGGCGCGGTGAGCCGGCCACTTCTCAGTCGTCCCGTTGGCGACCACCGAGTGCACCCGCGGCAGAAGCAATGAACGCGCCGATCAGCATGGAGAAGAACAGGTAGAAGGATCCGGTTGCTGAGGCCTTCCGGGCAGCGTCAGCGGCCTGCTTGCCTTTATCTTCTGCCGCCCTCATTTGCGCCATCGTGTCATCGATGCGCTTCTCCGCATCCGCTTGCGAAACTCCGGTGCGGGCCGCGATGAGCTTGGCAAGATACGTCCGGTCCCCCGGATCCAGGTTTCCGTTCGCGAGCGTCCTGGCAACGATGCGACCCGCTTCCGCGCGCGCATCCTGCGATGACGCATTGGCGTCCGGCTGATCCTTTCGGAACAATGTATCGACGAAGTAGCCGTCCTGCACGGAGGGCTGATTTGCCGCCGCCTGCGTCACGGTGGATGCGGCGCCAGACACCGCTCGACCGGCCGCGCTCACCGCTGAAGACACCGATGAAGTTGCGAACGCTACGACCAATACGGAAGCGAGCGCCCAGGCCAGGAAGCCGTGTGCGGTATCGCGAAAGAACACCTCATCCGTATGCAGGCCAACCCATTTCGTACGTAGTCGTCCGGCGAGATAACCGCCCATCGCCGACGAAAGCCATTGCACGATGATAAGCCAGACTGCGGCGAGCAACGTTAACGTCGTGGCACTCGGGTTTGCCGATGACCAGGGCGATACCGAGGTCAGGCCGATCCCTGATCCGAGGGCCACCAGGAGCAGCGTGATGCTGAGAGCGGCCACCGCGCCGCCGATGACTGCAGCCCATGAGACGGCGGATTGAGAGCCGGAGCTTTCAGCGTCGGTCAAGACCGTGCGCTGAGCTGCTTGGGTGGCAAGCGCCATCATGTGCCTCCTTCAGCGCCACAAGAGCGCAAGGAGGATGATGATCGGAATCGGCACGCCGAGTAGCCAAAGAAGAATCCCACGGCCCATTTGTTTCCTCCCAACCGGAATGCTGCTGCTTCAATAGGAGGCGGATTCAGGGTCGCTCAATGCGAATGTTGGCCGAGTGACAACAAAGACCCGTGTGTCACACCAGCGTGACCGTGCCGTCGCCACCCACGCTCGGTGAATTGACGAAGGCGCGAGGCGTACCTGCTCCAATCAGTTTGGTTAGGGCATCTCGGACACGCAGACGACGGATATATGCGAAAGTGTCGCCGGCCTTGCTGTAGTCACACTCTGCCTGGCCGGACGTCATCATGGCGCGCCAGCCGAACGCACCGGCCGAAGGCCCGGACAGAACGTGACGCGGAAGATCGACCGCGCCTGAGGTGATCGACCTCGACGCACCGTGCAACGCTGCGGACGTGGCCCAACGAACGTTCCAGGGACGCGGAAGGCGAGCAGTAGTTCCCGCGCTTTCAAGCGTGCGCCGCTTTAGCGTATACCGCCAGCGCCAGCGAGGGAGGGCCACGCCATGGACGTCGAAACTGCCCCGGAAAAAACCAGCGCCGATGCCGCCTGGCAGGCCCGCGTCGACCTCGCGGCGGTGTACCGCCTGTTGGCCCACCACGGCTGGGGCGACGTGATCTTCAACCATGCAGCGATGCGCTGCCCGTCGAACCCGCGCCACTTCCTGATCAAGCGCCACGAATTGCTCTACACCGAGGTCACCGCCTCGAACCTGGTCGAAGTCAGCATGGACGACGACCTGGATGAACGGTCCGGCGTCAACCGGCCAGGCTTCACGCTGCACAGCGGCGTGCTGCGCGGACGGCCCGACGTGAACTGCTCGGTGCACGTCCATCCCGACGAAGGCGTCGCGATCTCCGGCCTGAAGCACGGGCTGCGGCCGGTGTCGCAGAGCGCCATGCGGTTCTACCGCCGCGTCGGCTACCACGATTACGAGGGCCTGACCGACAGCTTCGACGAACGTGAACGCATCGTCGCCGCGCTGGGCAGCAACCGCGCGCTGGTCATGCGCCATCACGGCATCACCACGGTCGGCGTCACCGCGCGCGAGGCGTTCAGCCTGATGAAGGAGTTCGTTCGCGCCGCACGCATCCAGCTGATGATGCAAGCAACCGGCGCGGCGGTAGTGGAGATCGCGCCGGAGATCTGCGAACACGTCGCGGCCCAGTATGAACAGCACGACAGGGGGCGGGCATCGGCTGAATGGCCCGCGTATCTTCGCCTGCTCGACGGCATCGATCGCAGCTATCGCGACTGACCGCACGCCCCCGAGGGGCGTCACCGGCGCGTCATGAACCCGCTGTGGGTCCTGCGCACGGCGCGGCTGGTGCTGACGCCGGTGGGCGGTGCCGACCTGGCCGACCTGCGCGCCATCAAGGCCGACCCGCGCGTGTTCGCAATCATGCTGGGCGGCGTCCGTTCGCCGCAACAGACCGCCGAGGACCTGGCTGATGATATCGTGGACTGGGGCGCCTATGGTTTCGGCACCTGGACGATCCGCGAAGCCGGCCAGTTCCTCGGCATAACGGGGCTGGAGCGGCGGCCGGACGGCCGTGGCGTCGCGCTGCGCTTCGCCATCTGGCCGGAGGCGCAAGGCCGCGCCCTGGCCCGCGAGGCGGCCAGCGCGGCGCTGCGATTCGGTCACCGCCAGGCCGGGCTGTCGCGCATCGTGGCGGTGGCGCGGGAACACAACTTCGCCTCACGCGTGGTGCTTGGCGGCATCGGCATGACGGAGTGCGACAGTTTCGTGCAGTCGGGGCATCGGATGGTGATGTACGAGAGTGTGCTGCCGTCGGCCGCCGCCGCTCCATTCCACGGCAGCCAAACCCAGTTGCCAGACCGCCCTCTCGTCGCGCAAGTTTCGAACACCAAGGATTTCCAAAGGACCCGCCCATGAACGGCGCCGAAAGTCTCGTCCACACCTTGCTGAACAGCGGCGTCGATACCTGCTTCTGCAATCCCGGCACCTCCGAGATGCACTTCGTCGCGGCACTCGACCGCGTGCCCGGCATGCACTGCGTGCTGGGCCTGTTCGAGGGCGTGGTGACCGGTGCGGCCGACGGCTACGCGCGGATGTCGGGCAAGCCGGCGGCGACGCTGCTGCACTGCGGGCCGGGCCTCGCCAACGGGCTGGCCAACCTGCACAACGCGCGCCGCGCGCAGTCCCCGATCGTCAACATCGTGGGCGACCAGGCGACCTATCACCGCCCGAACGACGCGCCGCTCACCGCCGACACCGAGGGCTGGGCACGCGGTGCCTCGGCGTGGGTCCGCACCGCCGTCTCGTCCGCCACCGTCGGCGCCGATGCCGCCGTGGCGGTGCAGGCGGCGCGCACCCATCCGGGGCAGATCGCCACGCTGATCCTGCCGTCCGACACCTCCTGGGACGAGGGCGGCGTGATCGCCGAAGCGCTGCCGGTGCCGCCGAAGCCACGCTCCGATCCCGCCCAGATCGCCAACGCCGCGAACATCCTTCGCCGCGGCCAGCCGACGCTGATCGTGCTGGGCGGCGAGGCGGTGCGCGCCGA
>DASXNR010000026.1:0-2712 GCA_036494925.1 Acetobacteraceae bacterium | reverse complement strand
CACCCTGGCCATCGTGCAGCGACAGCCCCATGGGGCCATCCGAATCGCCCTCCTGGTCGCCGCTGTCGGCACCACCCTGTGGCCCGAATTGCCGCGCCATGGCCTGCCCCATTTCGCGGCCGCCCTTCTGCAAGGCCTCGATCGCTTTCTGCTGGGACACGCCGGCACCCGCGTCGTCGCCCTGGCCGAGCTGGCGCCCGGCCTCGCGCATCGCGGTATCGGCTTCGCCGAGGCTGGGTGGCACCTTGCCGGTCAGGTCGCCGAACTGCTGCATCAGTTCACCGAGGGCACGGCGGAGCGCCTGTTGCACGCGCTGGTCGGCGTCACGCTGTGCGCCTTGATCCGTCGGTTGTGGTGCAGCCCCTGGTGTGGTGCCGAACGGCACCCGGTTGGTATCGTCGGCACGGCCCTGGGTGTGATCCAGTACGCTGCCCTGGCGTCCGATGATGTCCTGCACTGCGCCCATTTGCTGGCGACCGCGCTGACGTTGCGCCGATTCCGGGTTTTCGCCCTCTCGCCCACGCTGGGTCTGGGCGTTGCGCAGCCGATCGAGCATGCGCTCCAGTTCCGCCATGCGCTGCTGGGCATCCTGCATGCGGCCCTGGCGCGCTGCCTCGCGGGCCTGCTCCGCCATCTTATCGAGATCACGGTTGGACAGATGCTGCGCGTCGGGGTCGAACGGCATCTCGGCGTTGTTGCGCTTCGCGTCTTCCGCCAACGCCTGAAGGTGTTGCTCGATTGCCTGCTCCAGCTCGTGCAGGCGCTTGTCGAGGTCTTGCAGGTTCTGCTGGTTCGGCTCGTGGACTGCCTTGTCGAGTGCGTCCCGCGCGGCCTGGCGGGCTTCATCGAGGGCGCGGGCGGTCTGCTCGGTGCGGCCTTCCTCCAGATGCAGCGCGAGTTCCCACATCTGCTGCTGCGCCTGGTCGATCGCGGAGGACGATTTGTCGAACTCCAGCAGATAGTAGATCGCGCTGAGGTTGGTATAGGCACCGAGGTCGCCGCGGAACGCATCCGGTGCCATGAGCAGCGGATCCAACGCGTCTACCGCGCTGTCGCGATCCTTCGGATGCAGGCTGAGACCGCGGCGGATCGCGATCAGTGCACGTGCGATCGGGTTCTCGAAATGCCGCTCAGGCAGCACGAATTCGGCGATCTTGCTTTCGCCGAGATGGCCTGATGCATCGTGCCCGACAAGCTTGGCGGTGACCGGCAGGCCGGCCCACGGGTGGGCCGTCAGATCCTGCTGATGCACACCCTGGGCGGATTTCGGAGCGCCGCCGGGTAACGGCACGATCACCACGATGGGTGACGCGTCATCCCGTTCACGCAGACGGAGTTCGGCCTGCAGCGAGGTCACGCCATAGTCGTCGGATACACGCCAGGGCAGCCTGGTCTGCTGACTGCCCTGCGCGCGGCCGGGAGGCTCGCTCCACTCCACGACGGGCGGTTGATCCGCCACCACCGCGACGTCCCAGCTCGCCAGCTCGCTGCCACTGCGCCGTATCGTCAGATGGCCCCCCTCGGTCAGCGTCCGGTCGGCCTGGAAGCTGGTCTTGTCGAGCTCGCGGAATGCTTCGGATTTGCCGTTGAGGGCCAAGGTCGGCGTGGTTTCGCCGCCGGTGACACTGACGGTCATGCGAGAGCCTTCCGGCACCGAGAGCGCGGCGTTGTCCTGCTTCAGGAATATCGGCGCCAGCCTCGTGTAGGCGGGCGGCGTGATCCAGGCTTGCAATTCGGTGGCCAGCGGCGATTGCGGCCGCGGCAGTGTCGGCTCCATCGCTTGTGCCAGGCGGGACGGCGCATCGTCGCCGGCGATGCCGAAGGCGGCAACCAGAGCCACCAACAAGGCAGCGCGCAGCGCACGGGGATCGCGGCGTGCCAGACCGGGATGCGGCGCGCCGACGCGAAGGCGATGCACCTGGCGGGCCGCGCGGACGAGATGCACCTGCCACAGGGCGATTGCGGCGGTGTCAGCTCCGGCGCTGCCGCGCGACGGCCGATCGGTCAGCACCGACAGGGGACGATGGGTCAGTCCGGAGGCGACCTCCAAGCGCCGATCCGCCGCCTTGTCATCCGGCGCGCGAATGCCGCGGAGGCCGCGGAACAGCAGACCCGCGATCAGCAGGAAAGTGACGCCAAGCAGCGTGAAATGCGCCCAGGGCGGCAGCATCCGCGGCAGATCGAGCAGTGCCACGCAGACGAACAGCCCGGCCACGCCGACTGCCGGCCAAAGTGCGGGCCAGAGACGCTCGAACAGCAGGACGGCGCGGGCCAGGACGCGGCGGCCCCAGAGGCGGCGCAACAGCCGATCGAGGTCTCCGCCCTGCGGGTTCATCGCAACCCCTGTGGGTTCATTTCAGCCAATTTGGCGTCACTTCGTCGCGCCACAAGTCGGCGTGGCTCGGACGCGGTCGGATCACGGACCAGTCCGCACCATCAACCATGGCTTCGGCCGCAACCGGACGGGCGTTGTAGCTGGAACTCATCACCGAACCATAGGCGCCGGCATCGAGGATCGCCACACGCGCGTTCGGTGCGAGCGGCGGCAGCATGCGGTCGCGCGCGAAGGTGTCGCCGGATTCGCAGATCGGGCCGACCACATCGGCCGGCTCTGCTGGAGCCGCGGCATCGACCGCGGAGAGCGGAACGATGCCGTGCCATGCCTCATACATTGCCGGCCGGATGAGGTCATTCATCGCCGCATCCAACACC
>DASXNR010000025.1:0-3986 GCA_036494925.1 Acetobacteraceae bacterium | reverse complement strand
GGCGAAGCCTGTCTCAAGTTTGGCCACATCTATCGCCAGACCCGCGGCATGTACCTGTCCATCACCCGGCGCGGCAAGGTCAAGGAGGTGCTGCGCAACTGGCCCGTCTCCGACGTGCGTTTCATTTGCGTGACCGATGGCGGCCGCATCCTGGGGCTGGGCGATCTGGGTGCCAACGGCATGGGCATCCCGATCGGCAAGCTGCAACTCTACACGGCGGCCGCCGGCGTGCCCCCCGCCGGGCTGTTGCCGATGTATCTGGATGCCGGCACCAACAATGAGTCACTGCTGAATGACCCGCTCTATCTGGGACTGCGTCAGGCGCGCCCAAAGACCGAGGATCTGTTCTCATTCGTCGATGAATTCGTGGATGCCGTACAGGAAGTATTTCCGAATTGCTGCATCCACTTCGAGGACTGGACCGGCGCAGACGCGGTGCACCTGCTTGAACGCTACCGTGACAAAGTCTGCTGCTACAATGACGACGTGCAAGGGACGGCAGGCATCACGCTCGCCGGCATGATCAATGCATGCAAGATCAAAGGCACCGATCTGAAGGACGAGACCTATCTGTTCCTGGGTGCCGGTTCGGCCGGCATCGGGCTGAGCAACCTGCTGTGCTCGGCGCTGGTACAGCAGGGCCTGACGCTCGAACAGGCGCGCAGCCGTGTGCACATGTTCGACATCAAGGGTCTGCTGGAATCAACCCGTACCGACCTGGTGGACTATCAACGTCCGTATGCGCACCCGCACGCTCCGATGCGGCTGGCGGAGTTCGCCAAGTCGATCGATGAGTTCAAGCCGACCACGCTGATCGGGGTCAGCACGATGGGCGGCGCGTTCGGCAAGGACGTGGTGGAAGCGATGGCGCGGGTGAATGCGCGCCCAATCATCCTGGCGCTGTCCAATCCCACCGAGCACGCCGAATGCACCGCCGAACAGGCCTATCAGTGGAGCAGCGGCAAGGCGATCTACGCCGCGGGCGTGCAGTTCCCGCCGGTCGCCTGGCAGGGTCAGACCTTCCTGCCCGGCCAGGCCAACAACTTCTACATCTTCCCCGCGGTCGGCATGGCCATCTACGCCACCAAGGCTCGTCGGGTCAGCGATGAGATGTTCATCGAGGCCGCCCAGGCGGTGGCGGATCAGGTGGCGCCGGAGCAGTTGCGCCAGGGGCTGGTATATCCATTGCAGTCGAACATCCTGGAGACCGAGATCAAGACCGCCGCGCGGGTGGCCAAACTGGTGTTCGACAGCAATCTTGCGCGCGTCGACCGGCCGTCGGACTACGAGGCGTTCATCCGGAGTCACGTGTACCAGCCGCAGTATCAGTCGTATGCCTGAACGGCAGCAGCGAGACCGGGAGCAGCAGCACCGCCAACAGCAACGGCCGCCGCACGTATAGCTGCGCCGCCGCGCCCAGCAGGACGCCGATGAAATAACCGGCATAGACCAGCGCCAGCACGCCGATACCGGCATCGGAGTGCGATGGACGCGGCCCGCCCAAACGACTGACAACAGCCTGCGTCAGCTTTTGCAGATTGCCGGTCAGGAACACCGTATTCAGCGTTGCACCAGAGAAGTGGGTTGCCGCGGCATTCTGAATGCCCATGGCGAACGCAAGCGTCGGTGCAGCGATATTCGCCGCCAGGAATGCGGCGGCTACGAGCGCTGTTGCCTCCAGCAGCAGCAGCATGCGCAACGTGAAGCCGACGCGGCGCAGCACCGCGCTGGTGCCGACGCCCGACAGAAACATTGCAATGATAAACAGGTTCTGCAGCGCGCGCAGCGGCTCGCGCGAGAACAGGGCAATTCCCAGCAGGACGGTGTTCCCGGTCATCAGGCCGGCGAACGCGCCGAACGATAGATAGCCGATCGTGTCGGCATAGCCCGCGATGATCGACAGGACGCTTGCTTGGAAGGCAGTGTTCTCAGACGGTGCCATGACGACGAACGATGGGTTGAGCGCAGCGAAACCCATCGTCCAACCCGCCCCTACTCCGCCGCTTCGCGCCACCCCGTCGGCCGCGCCACGTGCCGTAGCCGGTCGCGATACGCCGTCTGCCAGTCATCCGCCGCCAGCACTGCCTCGCCGCTCCGCACCTGCCGGAAGATGTCCGGCTGATCGACGCACGGCGGCACCGCACCTTTCTCGCGCAGCGCGCGTGCCGCGATCAGCAGCCGGCGCCGCGTGCGCGTGATCATCTGGTCACTCGGCGCCAGATGCTCGAACGAGTGATCGACGATCTCGCCCATGCTTTCGGTGATCGCCTGGTCCTGCATCGCGATATGGGTGATGCCGGTGTAGATCACGTCGTCGCGCTGCGCCTCGCGATCGATCAGGTAGTCGTTCGCGGCGCTCTGCACCGGACGCCAGCGGCCGAACCAGTCGGTGCTGTTCGGCAACATCTCCGGTGCCGGTGTGGCACCCGGTATCGGCTCGCCGCCCGCCAGTGCGGCGGTGCGCGAGGCCTGCTTCCACGAGAAGCCCACGAACATCACGTGGGTGTCGTCCATCGGCACCCAGGCGCGCGCGATCACCCGATCCATGAAGTCGCCCTGCGGGATGAAGGTCCAGAACGGGAAGCCGAAATGCGCGAAGCGCCAATAGGTCTGGTCGTCCTCCGCCGGGCGATAGGCGCAGTACATCGTGCCCCAATCGGTGTCCGTCACATGATAGTCCGGGGCGCGGTTGCTGACCTGGTACATCAGCCAGTTGTCCGGATCGACCTGCTCGGGCCGCACCGATCCGACATGCAGCCAACTGAAATGCGAGGTGTCGATGTCGCCTTCCAGCGCCTGCAGCCAGTTGCACTCGCGCTGCGTGAACGTGATGGAAAGGTCGCTTTCCGGCAGCAGGGTCGCCTCGATCGCGGGCATCGGCGGCGCATTCTCACGCGCGCCCATGTACACCCAGATGACGCCGGCCCGCTCCGTAACCTTGTAGGCCTTGGCGTGCACCTTCTGGCGGAAGTCCTGGTCCGGCGGCAGGTTGGGCATGTCGATGCAGTTGCCATCGGCGTCGAACTGCCAGCCATGATAGACGCAGCGGAAGCCACCCGGCTCGTTGCGTCCGTAGAACAGCGATGCGCAGCGGTGCGGGCAGCGATGGTCCATCACGCCGACCCGGCCCGCATGATCGCGGAATGCGATCAACCTCTCGCCGAGCAGCATCAGCCGCATCGGATCGCCGCCGGCGACGACTTCCGAGGATTTCGCCGCGGGCAGCCAGTACTGCCGCATCAAATCGCCCATCAACGTGCCGGGACCGACGCGGGTGAGCTGTTCGCTTTCGATGGCGTTCGTCATGGGTTCTCTCCCTGCCGTATTCGCCGCCTGGCAGTTTGCTGCTGACAAGCGCAAGCGGCCTATGCTTATGATACACGCACGGCGGGCAAAAGAACCAGCCGGTGCCCGCGCGCCATTTGCGCCAACGGGTGGCAATGCACGTACGCCGGAAGGGAGCGCAGCCGAGACGAAGAATCGCCGTCATGTTCATTACCCCTGCGCGACCGCCGTGCCGGACCGGACGAACATGGGAGGACGCGATGCTCGAACACCTGGAGCAGCAGAAGAAGCTGACTGGGAACCAGTGGCGGATCATCGCCACGGCGAATCTCGGCGACATGCTCGACTTCTTCGACTTCTTCCTGATCGGCTTCGTGCTGGCGTTCATCGTCGCCGACTGGCATCTGACCTACGGGCAATCGGGACTCATCCTGCTCGCCTCCGGTATCAGCGCGCCATTCGGTTCGCTGGTCTATGGCTGGCTCGCCGACCGGATCGGCCGCCGCACGGTCATGATCATGACCGTGCTCAACTTCTCGCTCGCGACCGGCGCGATGGCGGTGACGCCCGACGGCGCCTGGATCTACCTCGTGATCTGCCGCGTGCTGGTCGGTCTCGGCGTGACCGGCCTCTATTCGGTCGCCATCACGCTGGTGCAGGAGTTCGTGCCGGCGTCCAAGCGCGGCGGGCTGACCGGGCTC
>DASXNR010000024.1:0-23130 GCA_036494925.1 Acetobacteraceae bacterium | reverse complement strand
TTCAAGGAGCGCGCGATCGAGCTGGCCTGGAATCTGATCGTCAAGGAATTCGGCCTGCCGAAAGACAGGTTGCTGGTCACCGTCTATAGCGAAGACGATGTCGCGGCCGCGCTCTGGGCCAAGATCGCCGGGTTGCCCGAGCACAAGATCATTCGCATCGCCACTTCGGACAATTTTTGGGCTATGGGCGACACCGGTCCGTGCGGCCCGTGTTCCGAGATCTTCTACGACCACGGTCCCCAAGTCGCCGGCGGGCCGCCGGGCAGTCCTGACGAGGATGGCGACCGGTTCGTCGAGTTCTGGAACCTGGTGTTCATGCAGTTCGAGGAAGGCCCGCCCGGCACGCGCGTGCCGCTGCCGCGGCCCTCGATCGACACCGGAATGGGGCTGGAGCGGATCGCCGCGATCCTGCAGGGCAAGCACGACAACTACGACATCGACATCTTCCGGGCGCTGATCCTGGCCAGCGCCGAAGCGACCGGACAGGACCCCGACGGCCCGTTCCGCGTCAGCCATCGCGTGGTGGCCGACCATCTGCGCAGCGTCGTGTTCCTGATCGCCGACGGCGTGCTGCCGTCGAACGACGGCCGCGGCTATGTGCTGCGTCGGATCATGCGCCGCGCGATGCGGCACGCCTACATGATGGGGGCGCGCGACCCGCTGATGCATCGGCTGGTGCCGGTGCTGGTGCGGCAGATGGGCGCCGCCTATCCGGAACTCGTGCGTGCCGAGGCGCTCGGCGTCGAGACCCTGCTGCTGGAGGAGACGCAGTTCCGCCGGACCTTGGAGCGGGGCCTGCATCTGCTGAGCGAGGAAACCGAACGGCTTGGCGATCGCCAACCTCTGCCCGGCGCGGTGGCATTCCGGCTGTATGACACCTACGGTTTCCCGCTCGATCTGACCCAGGACGCGCTGCGCGAGCAAGGTCGCGAGGTAGACCTCCGCGGCTTCGAGGTGGCGATGGCGGAGCAGCGCGCACGCGCGCGCGCCGCGTGGGTTGGCTCGGGCGAGGCCGCCACCGAGCGCGTCTGGTTCGAACTGAAGGAAGAGGTCGGGGCATCGGAGTTCCTCGGCTACTCCACCGAGACGGCGGAGGCGGAAATCGTCGCGTTGGTGGTGGACGGGGCGCCGGCCAGGACCGCCGCCGTCGGTGCCGAGGTCGCGGTGGTGCTGAACCAGACGCCGTTCTACGGCGAAAGCGGCGGTCAGGTCGGCGATACCGGTACCATCACCGGCGCCGATGGACTGCGCATCGCGGTGACCGACACGCAGCGGAAACTCGGCGATCTGTTCGTGCATCTCGGGCGCGTTGAGGCGGGCGACGCACAGGTCGGCGCGCCGGTGCTGGCGGAGGTGGACCACGCCCGCCGCACCACGATCCGCGCGCATCACTCGGCGACGCATCTGCTGCACGAGGCGCTGCGCCGTCGGCTGGGCACACATGTCACCCAGAAGGGCAGCCTGAACGCGCCGGACCGGCTGCGCTTCGACATCTCGCAGCCGCGCCCGCTGACCGGCGACGACATCGCCTGGGTGGAGGCCGAGGTGAACGCGCGGGTGCGCGAGAACGGCGAGGTGACCACGCGGCTGATGACGCCGGATGCCGCGGTCGAGACCGGCGCGATGGCGCTGTTCGGCGAGAAATACGGCGAGGAGGTGCGCGTCGTGGCGATGGGCGCCGGTGAGGGCAACAAGGCCGCCTATTCGATCGAGCTGTGCGGCGGCACGCATGTCCGGCGCACCGGTGACATCGGCTACTTCAAGATCCTGTCGGAGAGCGCGGTCGCCGCCGGGGTGCGCCGCATCGAGGCGGTCACCGGAGCGTTTGCCGAAGCCGTGGTGGCGGAGACCCAGCATCGGCTGAACGACATCGCCGGCGCGCTGCGGGCAAGTCCCGCCGAGGCGCCGGAGCGCGTCGCCGCGCAGCTGGAGAACCTGCGCAGGCTGGAGCGGCAGGTCACGGAGCTGCAGCGCAAACTGGCGACCGGCGGTGGCGGCGCCGAGGTCGAGGAAGTGAATGGCGTGAAGCTCGCGGCGCGCAATCTCGGCGAGGTGCCGGCGCGCGACCTGAAGGGCCTGGCGGACGCGATCGGCAGGCAGATCGGGTCTGGCGTGGTGGCGCTTGTATCTACCGCGGAGGGCAAGGCCAGCATCGTGGTCGGCGTATCGCACGACCTGACCGGGCGGTTCAACGCGGTGGAGCTGGTGCGCGCCGCATCCTCCGCGGTCGGCGGCAAGGGCGGCGGCGGACGGCCCGACATGGCGCAGGCCGGTGGCCCGGACGGCACACGGGCCGATGCCGCGCTGGCGGCGGTACGAGGTGCGCTGGTGGTGTAGCGCCAGTCCAGCGCGGCTCAGTTCGCCGGACGGATCATGTACGCGGCCATGTAACCATCGGTGCGCGGGGTGTATTGAAGCCCTCGGCGCACCGCGAAGATGTTTTCCTGGTGGAACAGCGGCACGATCGCCTGGTCGTGCATGGCGATCTCGGAGACCTCCTGCAGCAGCGCCTCACGCTTGGTGTCGTCGATTGTCGCCATCGCCCGCCCCAGCATCTCGTCCACCAGCGGGTTCGAGTAGCGGGCGCGGTTCGATCCGCCCATGCCCTGCTGCGGATCCACCGTAGCGAACTGCACGCGCAGGCCGAACGACGCCTCGCCGGTGGTCGCCGAATTGCCGATCAGCAGCATGCTGTAGGCGTAGGTCGGCGCGCTCGCCTGGGTGATGAAGGTGGCCCACGGCAGCACGACGACCTTGGTGTCGATGCCGACGCGCACCAGCATCGGCGCGATCGCCTGCAGCACCAGGTTGTCGTTGACGTAGCGACCGATCGGCCCATGGATGGTGAGCGCGAACCCGTTGGGATAGCCCGCCTCGGTCAGCAGCCGGCGCGCCGCCTCGGGATCGAACGTATCCGGCTGCAGCCGCGGACTGGATCCGAAGAACCCGTGCGCCAGCAGGCTGGCCGCGGGAACCGCCGCGCCCTCCATCACCCGATCCACGATCGCGGCGCGGTTGATCGCCTTGGAGATCGCCATGCGCACGCGCCGATCCTTGAATGGGTTCGACGGCAGCGGTGCGCCCGACCTGTCGGTCGCGAACGGCGTCTGCTCGCGGAACTGGTCCATATGCAGGAACAGCACGGAATTCGATGGGCCACGCAGGACGGTAACACTCGGGTCGGACTGCAGCTTCGCAAGGTCGGACGGCGGCACATCGTCGATCGCCTGCACATCGCCCGCGAGCAGGGCGGCGACGCGTGAGGGCTGACTGGTGATTACCCGCAGCGTGACATTCTGCCAGTGCGGCCGCACCCCCCAATAGGCATCATTGCGCTGCAGAGTCACCCGGTCGCCCGGAAGATATGCGACGAAGCGGAACGGTCCGGTACCGACGGCCGCCTGGCCGTTATTGAAGTCGGCGGTTGGGGCATGTTCGTAGCGGCGCGAGACGATTTCCACCGACGACAGATCGTTCGGCAGCAGCGGATATGGCGAGGCGGTGCGAAAGCGAACCGTGTACGGATCGACGATGATCGTCTCGGTGATCGCGCGCGTGTAGGTGACGAACGAGTTCGGGCTGTTCGGCACCCAGGGCACGCGGCGCAATGTGGCCGCAACATCCTCGGCGCCGAATTCCTGGCCGTCATGGAACCGCACGCCGCGGCGCAGCGTGAACTCCCAGGTGGTATCGTCGATCGTCTTCCAGGCGCTGGCGAGGTCGGGCACCGCACGCTGGTGCTCGTCCTGATCGACCAACGGCTCGAAGACGTTCATGGAAATTTTGATGTTGGACGCGAGATTGTGGAAATGCGGATCGAGCGATGTCACCGCGGTGCCGAGCCCGAGCGCGATGTCCTGCGCCGTCGCCGGCGTGGCTGCGAGCGCCGTCATCACGACGGCCAAGCGTCGGATAATCAGCGCAGTACGGTCCGCGAACGGACTGGGTGTCGTGTCGGACATTGTCGGTGCTCCTCGATCGCGCCGACTATCGCGGACCGGAAGCCGGCATGTCGAGGAGTAGGCCAGCACGCGAACGGACTGGCCCGCCTCCTACCGTCGAACGATGATAATCTTGACGCGGATGCGCAAGATCGCCACTGTCTTCAGTAGGAGGCTGTGATGGTTGTGCATCACTTTCTCCCCTTGGACGCCGGTCGGGCCGATCCCGGCCGGCGTTTCATTTTTGGGCTGCAATTGCCAACAAGTTGCTGACGTTAGCGCGCAGAATACACGGGTGTGCTTGGCGCTTCCCCTGCTTCGCTTCGGCACATCGCGGCATGGCGACCGTTTCGCCTCAGCGACCGCGGAAATTCGGCTTGCGCCGTTCACGGTGGGCCCGGATGCCTTCCTGCGTGTCCTCGCTGGTGCGCACGCGGCCGAGCGTCTGGCTGACTGCAACCATCCGCTCCACCGGACCGACCGGCAGCACCTCGCTTGCCAGCCGCTTCAGCGCACCGATCACCAGCGGTGCGGCATCCAGCATCTCGTTGGCCATCGCCAGCGCCTCGGTTTCGTGCTGACCGTTCGGCACCACGCGGTTGACGAAGCCCACGTCGTAGGCGCGCTGCGCACTGACCTTGCTGCACAGCAGCATCATCTCCATCGCCAGCTTGTGCGGCATTCGCGAGACCAGCGAACTGATCATGCCGCCGGTGACGCCGAGTTTCGCCTCCGGATAGTAGAACACGGTGCTTTCAGTTGAAACCATCAGGTCGCACATCATCACCATGACGATGCCGCCGCCGATGCACCAGCCGGACGTGGCGGCGATGACCGGCTTGTCGGTTGTGAAACCAACCGTGGGGATCGCGCGCCAGAGTTCCGGCAGGTCGGTGACATCGGCGCCCGCTGTGAAGGCGCGTTCGCCGACGGCGCTGAGGATCGCGACGCGCTGATCGGACGCGTCGAATGCCTGGAATGCCTGCTGCAGTTCCACGGCGACGGCGCTGGAGATCGCGTTCAGCTTCTCCGGGCGGTTGATGCGGATGATCGAGACCAGGCCGCGCTGTTCGGTGGTGACGACGGTCATCGGGTGGGTTCCTTGAAGTGATTGGGTGGAATTCTGCAAGCTCGTCAGGAAGGATTCAACACGGAGAAGGCCGAGGACCACGGAGCGCCACGGAGCAAGCAAACGGCGCCTCACGCGAAGCGGTCGCATGCAATCTCCGTGGTCCTCCGTGGTTCTCGCGCGTCCTCCGTGTTGAATCTTTCCTACGGATCGCGCAAGGTCGCCGACCTTGAATGCAGGGTACAAGACCATGACCGAACACGTTTCGATCTGCGAAGTCGGCCCTCGCGACGGGCTGCAGATCGCCAGGACGCGCATGACCACCGATGCGAAGGTGCGCTGGATCCAGTCGATCGCTGCCGCCGGCGTGAAGGAGATCGAGGTCGGCAGCTTCGTCCCGCCACGCGTGATCCCGCAGCTATCGGACACACCCGAGGTGGTCGAGCAGTGCCTGAACATCCCCGGGCTCATCGTGCAGGCACTCGTCCCCAACCTGCGCGGCGCGCAGAACGCCTATCACGCCGGCGTCCACAAGATCAGCATCCCGGTCTCGGTCAGCGAGGGCCACAGCATGGCCAACCTGAACCGCATGCCGGCACAGTCTGTCACCATGATGCGCGAGATCATGGACTGGCTGCACGCGCAGCCGCGCCAAGTGCCGGTGGTGGCGGGCTGCTCCACCGCGTTCGGCTGCTCGATCGACGGCGTGGTACCGACGGCCAAGACGGTGGCGCTGGCCAAGGGCCTGGCGGATGCCGGCGTCGATCAGGTCATGCTGGCGGACACCGTCGGCTACGCGCATCCGGCGCAGATCAGGGAGGTGGTGCGCGCCACCCGCGATGCGATCGGCGACACGCTGTACGGTCTGCACCTGCACGACACCTGCGGCCTCGGCATCGCCAACGCGCTGGCTGGGCTGGAGGAGGGCATCCGCGCGTTCGATGCCTGCCTCGCCGGTCTGGGCGGCTGTCCCTACGCACCAGGCGCGTCGGGCAACGTCGTGACCGAGGACCTGGTGTTCATGCTGGAGAGCATGGGGTTCGCGACCGGCATCGATCCGGCGAAGCTGATCGAGGCACGCCGGCTGCTGCACGATGGATTGCCGGACGAACCGATGCACGGGCAGGTGCCGAAGGCCGGCATCCCGCGGACTTTTCGGGCGGCGGCCTGATCCCGCACTCGTTCAGGGGAACATCGAAGGCGAAAAATCCCGAGGCAGAGGATTGTAGGGCGCTGACCGGACCGGTCGACGCCCGCTACAGCGTTGCCCACAGAAGAATGCCAGCCACCCAGCAGAGGGTCAGGGGGACGAGAAGTGCCCTCCACAGCGGCCGGTTTGGTGAGGCTGGCGAAGGCAGATGCATGTTGTAGCGAAGCGTCCGCCCCCGCCGCCTGGTCGTCAGACCGCCCTTCATCGACGATGCGCGACCGCGCCGAGACCGAGCAGTCCGGTGCCGATGAGCGAGAGCGATGCCGGCTCCGGCACCGGGGCGGGCGAACCGGCCGAGGCCGTCCCGCTCAGATGCGCCGTGAACGAGGCGAGCGTGCCGTCGGCGATCGAGGCAGCCGGTGACACGTTGGAAAACGCGAAGCTTATGGCCTGCGGCGCAGCGAGGTCGGCGGCCGGGATCACGTTGCTGGTGAAGCTCACGGTTTCGCCCGGTGTGGCCGAGGAGGCGGTGAGCGTGAGCCCGGTGCCGCTGCCAAACAGTGCGTCGGTGAACGTGCCGCTCAGGTAATTGGTCGCGCCGTTCGTGAGCGAGAACGTGCCGGTGTAGTCCTGGAGAATCTGGCTACCGACCGCCATCGCCGCATTCGTGCTGGTGGCGTCGAGGGTCAGGGTCGCGGTGAACGGCGCCGCGGGTCCGCTGATGATCTGCGTGATGTCGGTCGACACGCTGCTGGTGATCGTGGTCGTCGCGCCACTCGCCGTCGCAGTGACGTTGTTGCCCGACGACGTGCTTCCGAACGTGATGATGGGCGCGGCATGCGCCAGACTGACAGTCGTCGCGATCATGGCGGACGTCAGCAATAGTCGCTTCATGATGGTCTCCTCGCGGTTGCTGTGGTCGGCGTTTCCCGGCCCCACCGGCAGTTTCACGAGATTGACGCAAATCGGATGCCAGCGGACTAAGCGATTGATTTTACGCGAGTAACTGACTGCCAAAGGCAACGGCTTTTGGCGCATGTAAAAATTCTCGACTCATTGCGATGTAAAATAAATAAATCACCGGTACTAGTGCGTTTCTTTACTGGAATTCTCACCAATACCTCAAGGAATCGAGAGCGGTTTACTACCCTTTACGAGTATCGGATCCGAGAGTCACAAATCAGCGGTAGCGATCAATGCGCAGATCACGCGCGCGGTTACGCCCCGGTTGCGAGGTCGCCGAACCGCCTCACGCCTCCGGCAGAGCTCGCATACTCCACTGCCTTGAGGGGCTGGCGGAATCGTGATCTCAAGAAGAAGCGATCGGCGTTCGGGCTCAGTTCAGGAAGATCTTCCCCGGGTTCAGAATCCCCCGTGGATCCAGCGCCTGCTTCACCGACCGCATCACCGACAGCGCCTCGGCACCGTGCTCCTGTTCGAGGAACTCGCGCTTGCCGATCCCCACGCCGTGCTCACCGCTGCACGAGCCGCCCAGCGCCAGCGCACGCGCAACGATCTTCTTGTCGAGGTCCCACGCGCGCCGCAACCCATCCGGTTCCGGCGGCACCAGGATCACCGTATGGAAGTTGCCGTCGCCGACATGGCCGACGATCGGCGCGGTCAGACCCGACGCGGCGATGTCCTCCTTGGCGCCGAGGATCGCCTCATCCAATCGCGAGATCGGCACGATCGCGTCGGTGGCGATCCCCTGGTGCCCCGGCTTCAGCGCCAGGCACGCCCACAGCGCGTCGTGCCGCGCCTTCCACAACTTGCCGCGTTCGGCGGCATCGGTGGCCCAATGGAACCCCTGCCCCTCGTAACCGGCGGCGATCTCTTCCGCCTGCTGCGCCTGCTCCGCCACCGCCGCGGTGCTGCCGTGGAACTCGAAGAACAGGCTGGGCAGCTGCTGCAGCCCTTGCAGCTTCGAATACGCGATGCACGCTGCCATCTGCACCTCGTCCAGCAACTCCATGCGCGCGACCGGGATGCCCATTTGCAGGATCGCGATCACTGTCTCCACCGCCCCGCGCAGCGTCGCGAACTGGCAGGTGGCGGACGACATCGCCTCGGGGATGCCGTGCAGCCGCAACTGCACCTCGGTGATGACGCCCAGCGTGCCCTCCGAGCCGATGAACAGCCGCGTCAGGTCGTAGCCGGCGGCCGACTTGCGCACACGCCCGCCGGTGCGGATCAGCCGCCCGTCGGCCAGCGCCACCGTCAGCCCCAGCACGTTCTCGCGGATTGTGCCGTAGCGCACCGCATTGGTGCCCGAGGCGCGCGTCGCGCACATCCCACCGATGGTGCACAGCGCGGTGCCGGGATCCACCGGGAAGAACAGCCCCTGGTCACGCAAGTGCTCATTGAGCTGGTCACGCGTGACGCCGGCCTCGATGCGGCAGTCCATGTCGGGCTGGCTGACAGTGATGATGCGCGTCATGCGCGACAGATCGAGTGTGATGCCGCCGCGCACGGGTGTCACATGGCCCTCCAGCGACGTGCCGGCGCCCCACGCCACCACCGGCACATGCGCGCTATTGCACAAAGTGAGCAGGCGTGCGGCTTCATCGGAGGTCTCGATGAACGCGACGGCGTCGGGCAGCACTGGCGGCTGGGTGTCCTGACCGTGCGAGTGGTGTTCGCGAAGTGTGGCGTTGGTGGTGATGCGCTCGCCCAGGAAGTCGCGGGCGGCGGCGACCACGGTATCGACGTTATCCGGCATCGCGGGACCTTGCGGTTGTGGCTGCCCCTTTGGACCTGCCGGTGTAGGCTGGCAAGGGAACGCTCCCAGCTTGACCACATTGACCGACCTGCCGGCCGCCCTCAACCGGTCGGGCTGGCCAGGGAGCTGACTTATGTCCCCCTTCGTCACACTGTACGAAGCCAAGACCCACCTCTCCGGACTGGTCGATCGTGCCGCGGCCGGCGAGGAGATCGTCATCGCCAAGACATCGATGCGACTGATCGGGCCATAGAGGTCCTGTTGGGTGGCGAGGACGCGTAAACCGGCTGCTCGACACCCATCTCTTCCTATGGTGGGACAAGCAGGACAAGGCACTGAACGCCGACACACGCGCCCTCATCGCTGACCCCGCCAACCAGATCTTTGTCAGTGCGGCATCAATCTGGGAGATCGCCAGCTTGACTTTCGTGGCTCGGCTGTCGCTGCGATCGGTGCCAAGGGCTCCACGAGCTGCCCATCCTCCCGATCGACGCGGAGAACGCGGGCGGGCTGGCGTGGCAGCACAACGACCCGTTCGACCGCATGCTGGTCGCCCAGGCGAGGCGCCAGACCTTCACTCTGACAACCGCCGACGCCGCGATCCGAGCTTACCCGAACGTTGCCCAGATGTGGGCGGGCTGACGCCAGTTCCACCGACGCTTGCCCCGGCTGCTGGCAGGTTTGCGGCAGCGCGGTCAGACTGACATCGTGACTGTGCTGCAGCACCTGCAGATCCAGCGGGCTGACTACTGGGGGTATTCGATGGGCGGTCGGATCGGCTTCGCATTGGCGCAATTTGCGCCGGGATGCGTTTGCCGCCTGATTATCGGTGGCGCGGCGGCGGATGGCCGCTCACGCATCGGCGATGGATTTCGCAAGGCGATGAAAGCAGGCGGAGCGGCTGCCATCCCGGGCTTGTGGGGTACACACCACTGCCACCGACGTTCGAAGCCAGGTCGATTGCAAACGATGTGCAAGCATTGGATGCGTGCCGTGCCGATAGTCTGGGCTCCGTAGCAGGGAGATGACCGAAGCGTCACGCCGATCAAGTGCAAGATAACGTCCTGGACGTCGAACACCTGCGCACCGAGTTCCGCATCGGCGGTGTTTGGCGCGCTGCGGTGGACGATGTGTCGTTCACGCTGGCATCGCGCGAGACGCTGGCACTGGTGGGAGAGTCCGGCTGCGGCAAGTCGGTGACCGCGCTGTCGGTGATGGGCCTGGTGCCCGCACCGCAGGGACGGATCGGCGGTGGGCGGATCGTGCTGGAGGGGCGCGAACTGGTGGGTCTGCCCGAACCCGTGCTGGAGAAGCTGCGCGGGGCACGGATGGCGATGATCTTCCAGGAGCCGATGACCAGCCTGAATCCGGTGATGACGATAGGAGCGCAGGTGGCCGAGGCGCTGTCGGTGCACCAGGGCCTGTCGCGGCGGGACGCGGAAGCGAAGGCGCTTGCGGTACTGGACGAGGTGAAAATCCCGTCGGCGGCGCAGCGGTTTCACGAGTATCCGCACCAGTTTTCCGGTGGCATGCGCCAGCGGGTGATGATCGCGATGGCGCTGGCCTGCGAACCGGCGGTGCTGCTGGCCGATGAGCCGACCACCGCGCTCGACGTGACGATCCAGGCGCAGGTACTCGGGCTGCTGGCGGACCTCAAGGAGCGGCACGGCATGGCGATGCTGTTCATCACCCACAACCTCGGCGTGGTGGCGCAGATCGCCGACCGGGTGGCGGTGATGTATGCCGGTCAGATCGTCGAGCAGGCGACGGTGGCGGCGATCTTCGCCCGACCGGCGCACCCCTATACGCGCGCGCTGTTCGCCGCGATTCCGCGCATGGATCGTGATGCGCAGGAGCTTGCCGCGATCCCCGGACGGGTGCCCCCGCTGGATGCGATGCCCGCCGGTTGCCGGTTTGAGCCGCGGTGTCCGCTGGCGCGGGACGGGTGCGAGCAGCCGCAGGTGCTGGCACCTTTCGCCGATGGGCATCTGGCGCGCTGCCACGTGGCGACAGCCGCGGCTTGAGTGTGAAACTGCGAAAATCGGGCAACGACCTTGGCCGAATGTAGCTGGGTAGGATGGGTAGAGCGGAAGCGAAACCCATCGGTCCGCCGCGTTAACCGGTCGGCGGCCGACCAGTGGCACGCGTCCAGTCTAGCTGCTAACTCTCCGCCCAACACACGGGGAGACTTCACATGCTGATCCGGGCAGCCCTTCTGGCCTCCGCTGTCGCCTTCGCCGCGCCCGCCATGGCGCAGCCGAAGACCACGCTGAACTTCGGCATGTCGGCGCAGGACATCGGCCAGCTCGATCCGCACTTCGCCGTCTCCACCATCGACCGCGTCCCCGCCGCCATGATGTTCAACGGTTTGGTGCGGTTCGCGCCCGGCAGCGCTGATCCTGCCACGCTGGAACCTGATCTCGCCGAGTCGTGGGAAGCCACCGAGGACGGCAAGGCCTGGACCTTCCACCTGCGCCACGGCGTGCAGTTCCACGGCGGCTTCGGCGAACTCACCGCCGATGACGTGGTGTTCAGCCTGAAGAAGGCCGGCGATGCCAAGACCTCGGCGTTCGCTTCCGAGCTGCGGCCGTTCCAGACCATCGAGACGGTGGACCCTTATACGGTGCGCCTGATCCTGAAGGACAACGTGCCGAGTGTCCTCGGCATCCTGACCAACTACGCGCAGGGCTTCATCGTATCCAAGAAGGCGGTGGAACAGCGCGGCGACGACTTCAAGCGCAACCCGGTCGGCACCGGGCCGTTCGCCTTCGCATCCGTCACGCCGAACCAGTCGCTCGAACTGGTGGCGAACGACGCGTATTTCCGCGGTGCGCCGAAGATCAAGAAGATCAGCTACCGCTTCATTCCGTCCGACGCCTCGCGCGATCTCGCGTTCCAGAACGGCGAGCTCGACGTGAACTATGGCCGCGCCGACCAGGCCTGGGTCAATCGCACCAGGGCGCAGCCGCACACCATCGTCGATGTGTTCGCGCCGGCCGAGCTGGCGGAGCTGCACCTCAACGTCACGATCAAGCCGCTCGACGATATCCGCGTTCGCCAGGCGATCGCCTATGCGATCAATCGGCCGGAAATCGTGCGCTGGCGCGGCGCCGATGTCAGTCGCGAGGGCCAGGGCGTGATTCCGCGCGGCTATCTCGGCTTCACCACCGATACCAACCTGCTGCCGAACAACGTCGAGAAGGCGAAGGCGCTGCTGAAGGAGGCCGGCTACCCGGATGGTCTCACCATCAAGATGATTCAGTCGCAGCTTCCCGAGATGCTGACCGCGGCGCAGGTGTTCCAGGCGCAGCTCAAGCGCGCGGGGATCAATCTCGACATGCAGGTGGTCGAGCACGCCACCTATCACCAGCAGATCCGTCAGGACCTCAGCCCGATCGTGTACTACTCTGCCGCGCGGTTCCCGATCGCCGACATCTACCTGACGCAGTTCTTTCACTCGCGCAGCATCGTCAAGACGCCGACCGCGGTGACCAATTTCAGCCACTGCGATGTGGCCGACAAGGAGATCGACGCGGCGCGCGGTGAGACCGACAAGGCAAAACAGCTCGCGCTGTGGGCCGAAGCACAGAGGAAGATCGTGGCGCAGGTGTGCGCGGTGCCGATGTTCGAGACGCTCCAGGTGTACGCGCGGCACGACGACGTGGACTACGGCTACAAGCTGGAGGGCTCGATGTCGCTCGGCCCGATGATCACCGAGGCGACACACTTCAAGTGATGTTGGGTCGCCAACGTCATGGAGTGCGCAGGCGCGCCATCCACGACTTTATTGCTGCCGCCGAAGCCGTGGATGCCGACCTTCGTCGGCATGACGAGGTAGTGGGCCACCTGGTGCCGTGATCTTCTACATAATCCGCCGCCTGCTCGCGGCGATCCCGACGCTGCTCGCCGTCCTTACCCTCGTATTCCTGATCGTCCGTGTCGTGCCGGGCGATCCCGCGATCGCCATCCTCGGTGACCGGGCGACCCCCGAGGGCATCGCCGCCCTGCACGCGAAACTCGGTATCGACAAGCCGATCTGGCAGCAATACGTCGACTTCCTCACGCAGTCTCTCTCCGGCAACTTCGGCCGATCGATGGTGACCGGGCGTCCGATCCTGTCGGACGTCGCTGCCGTGCTGCCGCATACGCTCGACCTGACGCTGGCATCCCTGATTGTCGGCTGCGTCATCGGCGTGCCGGTCGGCATCTGGGCGGCGCTGCATCGCAACCGGCTGATCGACTACGCCGCGCGTCTGCTGTCGCTGATCGGGCTGTCGTTCCCGGTGTTCGTCTCCGGCATCTTCATCCTGCTGGTGTTCGCGCTGCACTGGCGGCTGTTTCCGGTGATCGGCAGCGCGAACCTGAGCGACCCGATCGACCGGCTCGACAAACTGGTGCTGCCGGCGGCGACGCTGGGACTGGTCATGGCGGCCTACATCACGCGCGTGACGCGCAGCGCCATGCTGTCGGTGCTCGGCGAGGACTATATCCGCACCGCCCGCGCGAAGGGCATTCCGTGGCGGCGCGTGGTCTGGCGGCACGGACTGCGCAATGCCGCGATGCCGGTGGTGACAGTGGTCGGTCTGTACATCGGCATCCTGATCGGCAACTCGGTGCTGACCGAGATCGTGTTCAACCGCCCGGGCCTCGGCAAGATCATCGTCGGCGCGCTGAATCAGCGTGATTATACGATGCTGCAAGGGCTGATGGTCATCTACTGCTTCCTGATCGTGGTGGTGAACCTGATCACTGACCTCACCTACGGCATCATCGATCCAAGGGTGAAGCAGTGAGCCTATCGAAGCTGCTGCGGTTTGCCGCCACCTATCCCGCCACCACGGTCGGCGCCGTCCTGTGCGTCATCGTCGTCGCCGGCGCCTTGCTGGCACCCTGGGTCGCGCCGTTCGATCCCAATGACCAGAACATCATCGACCGGCTGCAGCCGCCTGGCGGCGACTACCTGCTCGGCACCGATTCGTTTGGCCGCGACGTATTCTCGCGCATCCTGTGGGGCGCGCGCATCTCGCTGCTGGTCGCGGTGACCTCGATCGCCGCCGCCATCATGATCGGCGGGACGATCGGCATGGTCAGCGGCTACATCGGCGGCCATATCGACCTGCTCGTGATGCAGACGATGGACGTGCTGCTGTCGTTCCCCAGCCTGATCCTCGGCCTGATCGTGGTGGCGCTGCTCGGGCCCGACCTGATCAATCTGGTATTTGCCATCGCGCTCACCGCCATCGCGCCGTTCGCGCGCATCGCGCGTGCGCCGGTGCTCAGCCTGAAGGAACGCGCGTTCATCGAGGCCGGCCGCGCGCTGGGTTTCTCCCATACGCGCATCGTGTTCGTGCACGTGCTGCCGAACATCCTGAGCGAGGTGCTGGTGATGGGTTCGCTGTGGATGGCGACCGCGGTGCGCACCGAGGCGTCGCTGTCGTTCATCGGGCTCGGCGTGAAGCCGCCGACGGCGACCTGGGGCGGCATGATGCGCGAGGGGTTCGAGAACATCCTCGATGCGCCATGGCTTTCGGTATGGCCGGGTTTGGCGATTCTGGTCCTGGTACTTGGGCTCAATATGATCGGCGACGGACTGCGCGACGCGACCGATCCGCGGCTGCGCGGCGAGACATGACAGGGAGCCGCAAATCACGCAAAACACGCAGATGATGCCGATGGTGAACCCCTGAACTGAGACTGGAAAAAGACGCACACTCGTTGTCCTTACGAACAGTGTGCGTCTTCGTCCTGTCTCAGGCCCGGGGTTGGGTCCAGGCGCCTCGATCGTTTAATTTCTCAACAAGCGCGTATTGCCGGTTGGCATCACTCGCCCAATCCGTAGGCCGCGCGGAGGCGCGCCTGAAGCGGCTCGAGATAGCCGGCCCGCGAGACCAGGCCGGCGGTTTCCCGTATCACCTCGGTCTCGGCGTGCAGCAGACGTGACACGTACCATGCGTGGAATACGCCGCCGGCCACGGTCGGCACGCGGGGATGGCCCACGTCGAAGCGGTCGCAGAACGCGATCTCGTGGCCGACAACCTCGCGGCCCGCCGCGAGGACGCGGATAGTGGCCTCCTCGCCGGTGTCGGTGGACTCGCCGCGCAGCTTGCGCAGGACGATCAGCCCGCCCAGGTCGCTTCGACGGAACGCCATGAAGTGCGGATGAATGTACCAGCCATGCGGATTGCCATGGTGCGGGCTGCGGAAAATCGCGCCGGCGAGAGGATGCGCATCGTCGAGCCGGTCGACGCTGTTCTCCAGCCAATCCGCGCTGACCGGGTGTGCGTCGGAGTCCAACAGAACGATATGCGCGTGGTGGGCTGCGCGCACCCCGGCCTCGGCTGCCTCGCCGTGACCATGGCCACGCCGGAACCAGTGCCGGTGGCGCAGCAGCCTGACGTCCGGCTGTGCCCGCGCCCAGGCTCGCGTTCCATCGCGGCTGCGCTGGTCCACGACGATGATCTCGTAGTCCCGCTCGCTAACCGTCTGACGCACGCGCTCGACCAGCAGCCGGGTGAAGAACAGTCCGTCGCGTGTGACGGTGACGATGCTGACCGGACGCCGCTTCATGCGCTATGCGTCGCCGCCATGGATGCGCGGACCGATCCCGACGTCACGGTGCTGATGCCGGTACGCAACGGCGGCCGATACCTGGAAGCCGCCGTGGCCAGCATCCTGACGCAATCCCTGCGGACGTTCGAGTTCATCGTCTGCGACGACGGGTCCACTGACGATACGCCACGCGCACTGGGACGGTATGCGGCAGGGGATGCCAGGATCAGGGTGCTCACGCTCCCGCAGCGAGGCCTCGTGGCGGCGCTCAACCTGGGCATGCAGGAGGCGCGCACGGCGTGGGTGGCGCGGATGGATGCCGATGACGTTGCCTCGCCGGATCGGCTGGAAGTGCAGCTGTCCGCCGCCGCTGCACATCCCGCGGCGGCCGGCATCGGCAGCGCCTGGCGGATCATCGATCAGAACGGCCGGCCGCGCCGGATCGTGCGGCCGCCGACCGATCCTGGCGCCATCGCCGCGGCCCTGGTGCGACACAATTGCCTGGCGCATCCGACCATGCTGCTGCGGCGCCAGGCGGTGATCGCTGCCGGCGGGTACCGGGACGCCTTCCGGCACGCCGAGGACTACGATCTTTGGCTGCGACTGTCCGAGCATCACCCGCTATATGCCGTGCCGCAGCCGCTGCTGGACTACCGTGAGCACCCGGGGCAGATCAGCCGCAGCGTCCTGGAGCAGCGGATCATCGCCGAATTCGGGGCCCAGGTCGCTGCCAGCGTGCGCCGCCAGGGCAGGCCGGACCCGGCCGGCGTGGTGCCCGCGGACAGTGCGTGGCTGGTGTCGGCTGGTGCCACCGAGGCCGAAATACGGGCCAGGCTCATCGCCGGCGCGTTGGGCGCGGCCAAACGTGCTGTTCGGATGCGCCAGCCATCGGCGGCGCGGGAGGCAGTGCGTCTGCTGTGCGCCCAGGATGGTCTGCGCCCACGCACCCGGCTGCACGCGCTGCTGCTGCAGATGGCCGCCGGCCTCATGCGGGAGCAAATGCCGCCGCCATGATCTGGTCCGCCACCTCGGGCCATTCCCGGGGTCGGAAATCACTGCGGATTCGTGCCTCCCATGCCGCATGGGCCTCCGGGCGCTCGATCCATTCGCCCAGCAGGTCGGTCCATGCATCGACGTCGCGCGGATCGAGGCAGGGCGACAAGCCGTGCACGGTCTCCGGCACCGCGCCGCCGGTCGATGCGATCACCGCCTTGCCGCGCATGAACGCCTCGACGATCGGCAGGCCGAAGCCCTCGTAGCGGGACGGGTAGAGGCAGAAGGCACAATCCCGATACAGCCGCGCCAGATCCAGGTCGTCGACGCCTTCCCAATGCAGCGCTGCGTATGGGTCTCGCCGGCCGTCGTGCTCCAGTTGCCGCACCATGTCCTCCATCATCCAGCCCGTGCGGCCGACGAACAGCATCCGGAAGTCGGCCCGCTGCGGCACGCCGCGCTGCAGCAGTCTGCGCCAGGCCTCGAGCAGCATGGCGTGGCCCTTGCGCGGTTCCAGTGTGCTGACGAACAGCGCGAACCGGCCTGCCTGCAATGGCGAGCGCAGCGCTGGCAAGGCGCCCTGCGGCGGCGGGGAAGCGGCCAGCGGCACAATTGTTGTGGCCGGGTTCCCGAGCCTGTGGGCCGCCGCATAGGTCCGCACGTCCTGCGCCACGCAGAACGAATTGCACAGGATGCGCACATCAGCCTGCAGCGTCGCGTCCCAGTAGGTGCGGAACCGGGGCAGTTCCTCGGCGGGGAAGAATTCGGGATGCAATAGCGGCAACAGGTCGTAGCACATCACGGCCATGCGGAATCCGTGACGGCGCTGTAGCGACAGCATGGCCGTGCCCTTGTGCAGCCAATCCGATCCGGCTGAGAGCAAAGTGTCGTCCGGGTCTGGCTGTACCTGCGGACCGAGGGCGAGATCATACGGCACGTTCGCGAGGCGCCGGCCGAACCGGTCGGCAAACGGCGCACGTCGTCCAGAGGAACCGAGTGCCAACGCCTGCATGGCGCCGGCCGCAGCCTGCGTCATCGCCGAGCCGATCAGCCGATGACGCTCGAGACGCATGATCGCGGGATAGCGGAACGACAGCAGATTGCGCCAGCGCGCACGGTGCCGACGGAAGTCGATGCCGACGGTGTCGACGGCACCATCAAGTCCCAGCACAATCTCCTGCCATGCGAGTTCCAGCGCGCGCAGGCTTTCGGTGACCGGATCGTAGAATGTCAGCAGCACGTCGGGACGGCGGCGTATGACGTGCTGTGCGAGTTCGAACTCCACCCGTACTATGCCGACCGGCGGACCGGTCCAACGGGCGATGGTGGAGATGTCCAGGATCAGGCGCTGCATAGCGTGGCGAAGCATAGCAAAGTCGCGGCCAGTGTGGCGTGGGTGACCGCGCAAGGCCTTGACAATAACCTTGGTTTGGCGGACCCACGGCGGCATCCGGGGAGGATAATGCAGTTCACGCCGAGCCGTCGCCAGACGACAGGAACGACGTGGGTTCGGCCATGTACAGGAGATGACGATGCCGACTGCCCTCATCACCGGCGCCACCGGCCAGGACGGCGCCTATCTGGCGCAGTTTCTGCTGCAAAAGGGCTATCGCGTCGTCGGCCTGTTGCGCCGTTCGGCCTCGGCCGACGTCATCGGCGAGCGCCTGCGGTGGCTCGGCATCGAGCGCGACGTGGAAATGCGCGATGGCGACCTGATCGATCTGTCCAGCGTGGTACGCGTCGTCCACGACGTGGCGCCCGACGAAGTATACAACCTCGCCGCGCAGAGTTTCGTCGCGACCTCGTGGCAGCAGCCGCTGCTCACCGGCACGGTGACCGGAATGGGTGCCGTCGGCATGCTGGAAGCGCTGCGCCTGATTCGACCTGGCGCGCGATTCTACCAGGCCTCGTCATCGGAAATGTTCGGCCAGGCGCAGGAGCCGCAACAGAACGAACGCACACCGTTCTATCCGCGCAGCCCCTATGCCGTCGCCAAGCTGTTCGCCCATTGGATGACCGTCAACTACCGCGAATCGTTCGGCATGCACGCATCGTCGGGGATTCTGTTCAACCATGAGAGCCCGTTGCGCGGGATCGAGTTCGTCACCCGGCGCATCACCGATGGCGTGGCGCGGATCAAGCTGGGCCTCGCGCGCGAGCTGTCGCTGGGCAATCTCGAGGCAAGGCGGGACTGGGGACACGCGAAGGACTACGTGCGGGCGATGTGGCTGATGATGCAGCAGGACAAGCCGGATGATTACGTTGTAGCAACAGGACGCACCACCAGCGTGCGCGGCTTTTGCGAGCTCGCGTTCTCCTGTGTCGGCCTCGATTACCACGATCACGTGGTGACGCGAGCTGATCTGAGGCGTCCGGCGGAGGTTGACTTCCTGCTGGGCGATGCAGACAAGGCGCGACAGCAGCTCAACTGGGAACCGACGATCGTCCTGGAAGATCTGGTGAGCGAGATGGTCGAGGCCGACCTGGCGCGGCATCGCACCAAACTGAGCAGGTAACATGGCAGCGGCGGAACCGCGGCGCATCCTGGTGACAGGAGCAACTGGCTTCGTGGGCCGTCATCTTCTGCCGGCGTTGCAGGCATCGTTCGCCGGCGTCGAGGTGTTCGCGGAACATGTCGATGTCACCGATCGCGACGCCGTTTCCAACATGGTGCGCGACGCGCGGCCCGATGCCTGTATTCATCTTGCGGCGATCACCACGGTCGCGGACGCAAGGCAGAGCCCGGATCGCGCCTGGCAGGTCAACCTGCACGGCACGCTCAACCTGGCACGCGCCGTACTCGACCATGTGCGCGGCTGCCGATTGTTGTTCGCCTCGAGTGCGGAGATCTACGGCAGATCGTTCGCGGATGGCCGGCCGCTGGACGAAACCGCGACGCTCGCGCCGATGAACGACTACGCGGCAACCAAGGCTGCCGCCGACCTGGCGTTGGGCGCGATGGCGAACGATGGCCTGCGCATCGTGCGTCTGCGCCCGTTCAATCACACCGGACCGGGCCAGTCAGACGACTTCGTCGTACCGGCGTTTGCCCGCCAGATCGCCATGATCGAAACCGGCCGCCAGACGTCACCGCTGCGGGTGGGCGGGCTCGACAGCCGGCGCGACTTCCTCGACGTGCGCGATGTGTGCGGCGCCTATATCGCCTGCCTGCGCCACGGCGCGGAGCTGACGCCGGCAACGATCCTCAACATCGCCTCCGGCGTGCCACGTCGCATCGGCGACATCCTCAGCGAATTGCTCGACCTGGCCGAACTGCATACCGAGATCACCACCGATGCCGCGCGGCTGCGCGGCCCCGAGATCCTGAGTGCGAGCGGCGACGCCGGGCGCGCGCGCATGCTGCTTGGCTGGGCGCCGGCCATCCCGTGGCGACAGACGCTTGCGGACGTGCTGGCCGATTGTCGCGCGCGCGTAGCCGGCTGATCGCTGTCCCTACGGCAGGCTCAGTCCGATGCCGCGCAGCGCCGCAATCAGCGGTGCGATGCCGAGGCGCGCGGCCGCGATCGCTGCTCCCTTCGCACCCAGTGCGGTTCGTTCGTTCGCGTCGTCGGCCAATCGGCGCAGGTGTGCGACCGCCGCAGCCTGATCCGGCTCCGCCCAGGACGCGCCGGCATACACCTGCCGCGGATCCTGCGCGGGGATCAGGCGATAGCCGACCAGCGCGGCGCTGTCGCCGTCCATGAAGGTCATGTTGCCCGACCAGCCAGTGGCGATCACCGGCCTGCCCAACAGCATGGCTTCGGCGAGCACCAGCCCGAAGCCCTCGCTGCGATGCAGTGACAGCACGATGTCCGACGCGGCGGTCAGCGCATGCACGTCGGCGGTGGGAAATGTCCGCGTTTCCAGCCGGATGTTCGACGCGCCGCCGACCGCATCGAGGATGCGTGCGAAGTCGTCCGGAGCGTGCGCGTGATTGCCGACCTTCAGCAACAGGATGCGATCGCCCCGCTCACCGAACGCGGCGCGAAACGCAGTAATCGCCGCCAGCGGATTCTTGCGTTCGAACGACGATGCGAGATTGAACGAGACCAGCACCACAACGGCATCGCGCGGCAAGCCGAAGGCGACGCGGTCCAGGGCGGACGGCTCGGGCCTGGCGATCGCCAGCGGCAACGGCACCACCCGCACCCGTCCCGGCAGCAACGGCTCGACGGCGGCGGCAACGAAGTCCGAGGGAACCCAGACTTCATGCACGAAGCGCGCGCCGGCGCGCCATTCAGGCGGAACCGTCGGCAGTTCCCACAGCCAATAGCCGATAACGCGCCGACCGCGGACCAGCGAGCGCGGCAGGCGGAACAGCACCCACGGCAGCAGCGGCGCGTTCACATGCAGCAGCAGCGGCGCGCCCGGCGGCGGCAGTTCCGAGGCGACGGCAAAATCGGCGGTGTGGGCCGGCAGCAGGTTGCCGACGTCGATGGTCCAGTTCGGCACGCCGGCCCGCTGCATGCCGCGGCAGATCAGCCGTGCGGCTTCGCCCAGGCCCGACGCACGCGACACCTCGCCGGCGATCGCCACGCCATCGGCGGCCGCCGGTGGCGTGCGGTCGATTCCCGGCGCGAGCAGCGACGTGACCCAGGTCAGCATCCGACGCCGCTGCCGGACGGGCAGCTGGCGCCAGAGACGATGCGCAAGGCGAGGATGAAATCCGGACGCGGCCATTGGCTGTGCCGCACCGTAGGACGCGTGGGGCAGCCTAGCCAGATGTTGATCACGAGTCGGCGGCGGCACTACAACGAAGCGAAAGCATCCAGGCCTTGGCTGTGCAATGGAGACCTCGGAAGTTGACAACGACTGTCTGGATTGATGTCGAAGACCTGTTCGAGTACGCGCTTCATTACTCCCGGCCGAGCGGGATCCAGCGTCTGGCGTACCAACTGTACCATTCGCTTCACACCCAGCACGGCGATTCGGGACTGGTGCGTTTCGTCCGTCACAACACCGCCCGGAACACCTTCTACATCGTGTCGTGGCCCGAGGTGGCAGCCGTATTCGATCGTCTGGCGGCCGGGAGGCAGCCAGACACGGCGCAATGGGAGACCCAGTCTGCCTATGCGCGTCAGCGGCGATTCCTGCGCGGTTTGCTGCACCGATTATCACCCACCCTGCGTGCGTCGCTGATCAAGGCGCTCAGGTCGCAGGGTCAGGCGTTTCGCGCCTGGTGGCAATTTGCGCGAACCACCGTATCGGCTGCTCGTTCGGTGGCGAAGCGACTTTCCACCTCCGGCCGCGCTGATGTCGATCGCGGCGACTTCGTCAGCCAGACGAACCGTGGTGACGTGGTACTCGCCCTTGGGTCGCATTGGTCGCATCCTGAATACGCCAGGCTGATCCGCGCCCAGCGTGAAAAGCACGGCTTGCGGTTCGGCCTGATGGTCTACGACCTGGTCACCGTGCGCTGCCCCGAGTGGTGCGAGCGCGATCTGGCACATGCATTCCGCACCTGGTTCGATGATCTCCTTCCGTTGTGCGACGCGGTGTTCGCCATTTCACAGGCCACGGCAGGGGACGTGACCGCGTATGCCCGCGACCTCGGGGTTGCGCTGCCGGGCGCGGTGATGCCGCTTCCACTCGGCACCAGCCTGAGCAGCGACGCCGCGGGCGATGATGCGGCTCGTAGCGACCGTCAGCCGCCGCCGGGCAGCTACGTGCTGTTTGTTTCGACCATCGAGGCGCGCAAGAACCACCAGCTGTTGTTCCGCATCTGGCGCCGGATGCTCGATGAAATGCCACGCGAGCAGGTGCCCACGCTGGTGTTTGCCGGCCGCGTAGGCTGGTTGGTGAATGACCTGATGCAGCAGATCGTCAACACCGAATACCTTTCCGGGCGGCTCGTGTTGATCGAGGACGCCTCCGACGCCGAGATCGCCTCGCTGTATCGCGGCTGCCTGTTCACGGTGTACCCGTCCTTGTTCGAAGGCTGGGGCCTTCCGGTGACGGAGAGTCTGGCATTCGGCAAGCCATGCCTGATCTCCGATCGTACATCCTTGCCGGAGGCGGGCGGCAACCTGGCGCGCTATCAGGACCCGGAGGACCTGCATGGATGGTATGCCGCGATCCGTCAGATACTTGAGGACCGGACGCAATTGGCTGAATGGGAAACACGGATCCGACGCGAGTTCGAGCCGGTACCTTGGTCTGCCACAATTGATGCCCTGATTGGCGGACTGTCGCACTTCCCGGCGGACCGGTCCGAGAACTGCGCGGACATGGCCGCCGGCTGTCCGGTGGTCGCCGCTGCGGCAGCAGGCTGACCCTCCGCCCGGGGTGCAATGCTGCATCGCAGCAAAAAGGGAGGCGCTGGCGACTTCGAAGACGCACACTCGGTTGTGGACTATGCTGATCCGGGATGAGCCAATGCCTCAGGCAGTCAATGCTGGACTTGCGGTCGGCCGTCGAGATGAAGCGTCGAGGTCCGATGCCGTGAACTGGGGCGCGATCGATCTCAATCTATTGATCGTGTTCGATGCACTGATGCAGGATCGCAATCTCACGCGCGCCGGCCGGCGGCTCGGACTGAGCCAGCCGGCGACCAGTCATGCGCTCTCGCGCCTGCGTCATATGCTGCATGACGATCTGTTCATCCGTTCGCCTGACGGCATGCAGCCCACACCACGGGCGCAGCAGATGGCCGAGCCGATTCGCGACGCGCTACGTGTGTTGCGTCTCACGCTGGAACCCGAGGATTTCG
>DASXNR010000023.1:0-11384 GCA_036494925.1 Acetobacteraceae bacterium | reverse complement strand
CCTTCCGTCGACAACATCCTGAAATCCAGGCGAGACCCTTCATTGCGGCTGTTCCCAAAGCAAAAGCCCCCTAGCTACGACGAACAGCTGTACCGCGGCTCGTTCGAGCAGGATCCGGATGCCATCGTGGTGCTGAGGAACGCCACCATCGTAGCCTGCAACGAGTCGGCGGTTCGACAGCACGGCTACAAGAGCAAGGCGGAGATTCTGTCACTTCAGACGAGCGACCTGGCGCCAGAGCTCCAGCCTAACGGCCAGCGATCGTCTGACTATGCGCGGGAGAACCTGGCAATCGCCGCGAAGGAGGGGTTTGCCCGAGTGGAGTGGACGATTCGGCGGTCGGATGGCACTACGTGCCCAATGCGGGTGACCCTGCTTCCCGCTGTGATCAACGGCGAATCGCTGCTCATCAGCTACCGCCAGGATATCAGCGATCTTGTTGCGGCGCGTGAGGAAAAGCAGAGCACGATGGCCCGGATCGCCAGCGACTTCGAGGCGAAGGTCGGCGCGATCGTCAATGTCGTCTCGTCAGCCGCTACGGAAATGGAGGCAACGGCTGCATCGCTGAACGCCACCGCCGAACAGACCTCCCGGCAGGTAACGGCAGTTGCTGCCGCGTCGGAGCAGGCTTCGGCGAACGTTCAGTCAGTCGCCAGTGCAACGGAGGAACTGTCCAGTTCCGTCGCCGAGATCAGCCGGCAGGTTGCAACGTCGGCCGCAGTCGCAGCCCAAGCGGTCAACGAGTCACAGCGCACCAACGCCCTGGTCAACGGCCTGGCCGACGCGGCACAGAAGATCAATGCCGTAACGAGCATGATTCACGAAATCGCCAGCCAGACCAATCTGCTTGCTCTCAATGCCACTATCGAGGCAGCTCGTGCTGGCGATGCCGGCAAGGGATTTGCAGTTGTTGCGACAGAGGTGAAGAGCCTGGCCAACCAGACGGCCAAGGCCACCGAAGAGATCAGCGCACACATCGCCGCAATGCAAACTGTCACCCGCGATACAATAGCGGCCATCCAGTCGATCGGGTCAACTATCGGCCAGATCAACGAGATCGCCACAACGATCGCTTCCGCTGTCGAACAGCAGGACGCGGCAACGCAGGAAATCGCCCGCAACGTGCAGCAGGCGGCTGCCGGGACGTCGCAAGTCTCCGGGAACGTTGCAGGCGTAACGCAGACTGTCGGTGCGACCGAATCGGCTGCGGGAGAGATGTTCGGCGCCGCAGGGGAACTGGCAAGGCAAGCGGAGACGCTAAGCGGCCACGTGGCGGCTTTCTTGCATGAGGTCAGGGCGGCGTAAAATGCTGTTGATCACCCGTCCGGGTCACCGATACTGTCAATCGCAGAGAGCAACCGGCAGGTTCGCGGCATGGGTGGCGGACGCTCCATTGGTTGAACAGCTTCACCCTGCTCGCGGCCGGCGCCGCACCTCCGGACGCACATAGCGGAAGTTCAGGATCGCGGGATCGGCCACCACCGGGCCGGGCGCAATCCCCACGATGATGCGTTCCGCGACCGGCCCGAAATCCGCCCGGAAATGCACCGACGACTTCAGCACCAGGATCGGGCACTCGCCCGGCTCCACCCCGACATGACGCAGGATCGCCTGGTCGAGCGCCTGCATCTTGTGCGACACCACCATCACCCGCACCCCGTCCACGTCGATCAGCGCGCAGGGGCCGAGATTGCCGGGATTGCCCGCCCCGATCGGCCCGGTCAGCGTGAACCGCCCATCCGTCAGCTTCAGCACGCGCGCGGTGCAATCGAACGGCAGCCCGTCCGACTTGCCGCCGAGCGACAGCGGCAGCGAGCCGCCTTCGCCGGCGGCCGCGCAGGCGGTGACGCTCTCGGCATCGTTGATCAGGCACAGCATTGCGCCCTTGGCCTGCTGGCGCACCAGTTCGGCGAGCAGCCCGGTGGTATCGCCATGGCCGCCGCCGCCGGGGTTGTCCTGCGTGTCGGCGATCACGATCGGCTTCGAAGCCCGATCCGACAGCCGCATCGCCTCGGCGACGGCGTCGGCCGCCGACAACGTCTCCTGCACGAACAACGCCTCGCGCGCGGCGACATGCGCGGCGAACGCGTCCGCCGCCGCATCGGCTTCTGCCTGGGTGTCGGCATAGGCGGCGACCGCCGGACCGCAGTCGGCGAAATCCGCGTAGGGAAAGCCGAAGCAGAACGCCAGCTCGACTGCGTTCATCCGCTCGGCCAGTGACGCGCGCTCCGCCATCACCTCGCTCATCGGCGGCATCAGCGTGCACTGGGAACCGAGCGGCAGCCAGAACCCAAGCTGGCGGAAGGCGCGCGGCCACGGCCTGCCGCGCTCGATGCGCCGCAGCAGCAGCCGCATCGCCTGGGCGCCGGCGTCCTTCATGTCGACATGCGGATAGGTGCGGAACGGCACCACGGCATCCGCCAAGGTCACCATCTGCGCCGTCAGGTTGGCATGCGGATCGAGGCTGATGGTAAGCGGCAGGTCACCCACGATGGCACGGACGCGACGCAGCAATTCGCCTTCCGCGTCGGGAAAGCTGTCCACCACCGCGGCGCCATGCAGGTCGAGATACACCCCATCGAGCGGCGCCGCGTCCAACGCGTGCGACAGCGCCGCGCAGATCAGTGCACCGATGCGTTCGAACGCCTCATCCTGCACCGGGCCCGCCGGATTGGCGAAGGTCCAGGCCAATGGCACGACCTCGACACCGCCCGCTTCGGCGGCCGCGAGCGCGCCGGCCGCCGGCACCGAGGTGCCGTGCACCGCATCGAGCATCGCCGCGCCCTCGGTCAGTCGGGGGAAGCCCGCGGGCTGCACGAAATCGGTGTAGGTGGTCGGTCGTGGCGCGAAGGAGTGGCTCTCATGCAGAAAACCACCGATCGCGATGCGTCGTGTCATGCGGGAGTTCCTTAGTCGGGAAAGCCGTCGTTGTCGGGCTGGTATTTCGCATCCACCGCCCGCCTGCCAAGCACGCTGGGGTCGATGGTCTGCGTGCTGCCGGCGGCGAGGTGCATCGGCCGGAAGTAGATCGGATGGGTTTTGGCGTACAGGCCCTCGAGGAACGTCTGGTACGAATCCTCGATCGGCGCCAGTTGATTGGCGGCGACCGTCACCGGTATCGCCGCCGGATCGATTGCCAGGCCGGCGCCGGCGGCCTTGCCCTGCATCCACGCCAGCGCCAGGTCGGACAGCCGGCGATCCGCGGTGCCGCCGCCGACATTGCCGTGCGCGCCCAGGAACCAGCGCTGTTCGACACTCTGGTCCGGCTTCGGAACCGCGCTCCACAGTGTAGCCTGGAAGTCGATCCGGTGCTCGTCCACCGCGAGCGCGTGCGCCGCGGTCCGCACGATGCCGCTCAGCTCGGTGTCGTGGAAGCTGTATTTGGCCGCGTTCAGCCATTGCAGCGCGGCGACCGGGATGCCGAGAGCGCCGACCGTGTCCCACACACCGAGGAAGCGCACCTTGACCTCGCGCGAATATTTGGTGCGGAACGCCAGCGCCTGATCGGTGTCCGCGCTGGGGTCTCGGTTGCGATACAGCGCATAGGCATCGCGCAGGCGATACAGGTTGTCCGGCGTAAGCAGCCCGACGTTGCGGATCATGCCGACCAGGCTGCGCGCCTCGTAGGCGCCGCGGCTGAAGCCCAGGATGAACAGTTCATGGTCGCCGGGATCGGGATTCGGGTAGTTCTCCACCACGAAACGATAGCCGCTGCGAATCTTCTCATCGATCCCGAAGCCGAACACGCCGCCGGACACGGTATCCCACCAGTCGCCGGTGCCGACGCCGGTGTCGTACCACTTGATCTGCGCCGACCCATCCGGTTGGGTGCCGTGCAGCACCGAGTCGTAGAACCGCACGACATTGGTCTCGACGCGCTGCAACGGGTCGGCATCGGCGGAAGGCCGATCCCAGGTGCCGTCGAAGCAGACAATCAATCTGGTGACCATCGCAACTCGCTCCGCGTCAGCCGGCCTTCACGCCAGCCACTCCGGCACCGGAAGGCTCTTCGAGCGCAGGAACTCCGGATTGAACAGCTTCGACTGATACCGCGATCCGCCATCGGCCAGTATCGTCACCACCGTGTGGCCCGGGCCGAGCTGCTTTGCGACCCGCACCGCCGCAGCGATGTTGATGCCGGACGAGGTGCCGACCGACAGGCCCTCGTGGATCAGCACCTGGTAGATGTGTTCCAGCGCCTCGGCGTCGGGGATGCGCTCCGCATCGTCGATCGGCGCGCCGTCCATATTGGCGGTGACGCGCGAATTGCCGATGCCTTCGGTGATCGAGCTGCCCTCGATCTTCAGGTCGTTGTGCTTCACCCAGCCGAACAGGCCGCTGCCCTCGCAGTCCGCCAGCACGATGCGCACCTTCGGATTGCGCTGCTTCAGTGCGAACGCGACACCGGCCAGCGTGCCGCCGGTGCCGCAGGAGCAGGTGAACGCATCGACGCGACCCTCGGTCTGCTCCCAGATCTCGGGCCCGGTGTGGGTGCGATGGCCCTCGCGGTTGGCCAGGTTGTCGAACTGGTTGGCCCACACCGCGCCGGTCTCCTCCGCCATCCGGCGCGAGACATGCACGTAGTTGCCGGGATCGCGGTACGGCTTCGCCGGCACCAGCCGCAGGTCGGCGCCGATCATGCGCAGGAAATCGATCTTCTCCTTGCTCTGCGTCTCCGGCATCACGATGACGCAGCGATAGCCGCGCGCGTTGCCGACCAGCGTGAGGCCGATGCCGGTATTGCCGGCGGTGCCTTCCACGATGGTGCCGCCGGGCTGCAACGCGCCGCGCTTCTCGGCATCGGCAATGATGTAGAGGCCGGCACGGTCCTTCACCGAACCACCAGGGTTCATGAACTCGGCCTTCCCGAGGATGGTGCAGCCGGTGGTCTCGGAGGCGCGGCGCAGCCGGATCAGCGGGGTCTGGCCGATCGACGCGGCGAGGTCCTCTTGCCAATGCGTACCGTGGTAGAGTTGGGTCATCGCCGTCCTCATTCAGCCGGAGTTCCAGTCATGGTTGAGAATGTGCCCCCAGGGCGGGTCTGGGAAGCCCTGCAGAACGATCCCAAGGCGCAGTTGGTCGATGTACGGACGGACGCGGAATGGAATTTCGTCGGTCTGCCGGACCTGTCAGCGGCTGGCAAGCAGGTGGTGCCGATCCAGTGGCAGGTTTATCCGACGATGGCGCACAATGCCGCGTTCGCCGACCAGCTGAAGGAGGCCGGGTTCACCCCGGAGCACCACATCTACTTCATCTGCCGCAGCGGCCAGCGCAGTCTTGCGGCGGCGCAGGCGGCCCAGGCCGCGGGATTCCGCTACGCCTACAACGTCGCCGAAGGGTTCGAGGGTGGTGTCGATGCCGCGGGCCATCGCGGCGTTGCGTCGGGATGGAAAGCTGCGCGGTTGCCCTGGCGGCAGCGATAGGCGCGTGATCCGAACCAGACCGTGACCGGCCAGCAATGTACAGCGCGGCCTCCGGCCGCAACCAATGGCTGATCGCGCAGCGTCGCCAGCAAGCAAGATTCAACGCAAGTGCACGCTGATCAGAAGGGATGCACGCAAACGCATCGAGCGGTCGCGAGGCCGGCGCCTCGTTTGCGGCAGGGCACCCGCGGATCAAGTGCTCTGGACCATCTGCGTGCATCCCTTCTGATCGGCGTGCATTTGCGTTGAGTCTTGCCTGCCTTGCTGCCTGGCTTCGGCGAGAGGCGGGGTTACGCAAAATCTTCGCGCCGCGCGGAGATTTCGACAGGTTGGCGGTGCAGACCGGCCGCCTTGGTTTGATCCAGATCAATGCCGGGAATCTCGGTTGGTGTCAGTTAATGCCTCGCAGGCGTCGCGCCGCGATGCCAATCCCTTACGTCGTTCGCGCCCGACCCAATTCAGGAGGCACCAATGCTCGATCGGACCCAAGAGGCAACGTTGCAGCGCAGCCGTCTGCGCGCGCGCTACGACAACTTCATCGGCGGTCGTTGGCAGCCGCCGGTGAAGGGACGCTATTTCACCGACACCAGCCCGGTCGATGGATCGAAGCTGTGCGACATGGCGCGCTCGGACGCCCAGGATGTGGAGCGTGCACTGGATGCCGCGCACGCCGCGCGCGATGCCTGGGGCCGCACCGCACCGGCCGAGCGAGCCCGGCTGCTGAACCAGATCGCGGACCGGATCGAGGACAATCTCGACCTGCTCGCCTACGCGGAAACCATCGACAACGGCAAACCGATCCGCGAGACGCGCGCCGCCGACGTGCCGCTGGCGGCCGATCATTTCCGCTATTTCGCCGGCTGCATCCGCGCCGAGGAAGGCACGCTGGCGGAACTCGACAATGACACCGTCGCCTATCACTTCCGCGAACCGATGGGCGTGGTGGCACAGATCATCCCGTGGAACTTTCCTTTGTTGATGGCAGCGTGGAAATTGGCGCCCGCGCTCGCCACCGGCAACTGCGTGGTGATCAAGCCGGCCTCGGACACGCCGCTTAGCCTGGCGGTGCTGATGGACCTGGCAGGCGACGTACTGCCTGCCGGCGTCCTGAACGTGGTGAACGGCCATGGTTCCGAAGTGGGTGCGCCACTGGCGTCCAGCCCGCGCATCGCCAAGGTCAGCTTCACCGGCGAGACCACGACCGGCCGTCAGATCATGCAGTACGCCGCCGAGAATCTGATCCCCAGCACGATGGAACTGGGGGGCAAGTCGCCGAATATCTTCATGGCCGACGTGATGGATGCGGACGACGCATTCCTCGACAAGGCGCTGGAAGGGTTCGCGCTGTTCGCCTTCAACAAGGGCGAGGTGTGCACCTGCCCGTCACGCGCCCTGGTGCAGGAATCGATTTTCGACAAGTTCATGGAGCGCGCGGTCGCGCGGGTGGCGAAGATCAGGATGGGCGATCCGCTCGATCCCGCCACCATGATGGGCGCACAGGCATCGCGCGGGCAGCTGGAAAAGATCCTGGGCTACGTCGATGTCGGCCGCCAGGAAGGCGCACATCTGGCGACGGGCGGTGAGAAGGCGCATCTCGGCGGTGAACTGGAGAATGGCTACTACATGAGGCCGACGGTGTTCGTCGGTCACAACAAGATGCGCATCTTCCAGGAGGAGATTTTCGGGCCGGTGCTCTCGGTGACGACATTCAAGACAGTGGAAGATGCCATCGCCATAGGCAACGACACGATCTACGGCCTTGGCGCCGGCGTGTGGTCGCGTAACGGCGCGGTGGCGTATCGCGTCGGTCGCGAGATCAAGGCCGGCCGCGTGTGGACCAACTGCTACCACATGTACCCGGCGCATGCGGCGTTCGGCGGCTACAAGCACTCAGGCTACGGCCGCGAGACGCACAAGATGATCATGGACCACTATCAGCAGACCAAGAACCTGCTGGTCAGCTACAGCCCGAACGCGCTTGGCTTCTTCTGAGCGCGGCGTCGTGCCGCCTCGGGTGCTGGTCACCGAGGCGGCCGCCAGACTGGTGCGGCAGTTGCATGACCACCATGGTCCGCTGCTGTTCCACCAGTCGGGCGGCTGCTGCGAAGGCAGTGCGCCGATGTGTCTGCGCCGTGGCGACTTCCGCGTCGGCGTGCGCGACGTACTGCTGGGCGCGATCGAGGGCTGCCCGTTCTACGTCAGTGCCGCACAGTTCCCGTATTGGGCCCACAGCCAGCTCACCATCGACGTGATATCGGACGGCGGCGACAGTTTTTCGCTCGAGGCGGCGGAAGGCGTGCGCTTCATCACCCGCTCACGCGTCCTGACCGATGCAGAGATGGATGCGATGGACGCTGCCGGCCCGACGATCGGGCCCGACGCCTGAGGCTCGGGGAGTCCGCGCCGCGGACGGCGGCTCCGGTGGGGCGAACCCGGACAGGAACTTGTGCCTCGCCCGCGGCGTGCGCATATAGCTCAGCGCTCGCGCCCCGACTCCGAAAGGATTGCCGATGACCCCGCAGTTTCTTCGCTCCGAGGCTGCACGTTTCCGCGAAATGGCCGAGGCCGTCACCGATCGTGAGGCCTCGCGGCAGCGGCTGCTCGGAATGGCGGCCGACTACGAAGCGCGCGCCGCGGCCGCCGAGGCGGATCAGCCGCCGGCGATCGAGGCCGCCACCGAGGAATCGCCTCCTGACTCGCCGCAGGCACCCCCGGTCGACGAAGCGAGCGGCGTCGTGAAGCCCGGCAGGAAGCGGCTCTCGTTGCGCGGGTAACGATCAGCGGGTGCGATGCCTAGGCAACCGGACCACTTACGGCGAGCCGCAGCACCACCATCCAGGGATAGCGAACGTCGATCACCTGCCCGTCCGGTGCTGTCAGCTTGCCGTCCGACGTGACCGGCACGTGCTTCAGCGTCACCGCATCATCGACGTTGCCGCCGACCACGCCGACCTGACCGGGCACGGACGTATCGACCACGATGTCGCAGTGCCCAGGGAAATGTCCGGCCGGCAGATCGTCGTAGCTCAGATCGCGGGCGCCGCCGCGGCCGAGACAAATCAGATCGCCGGGCCGCGGCGCGTAGTCCCCGGGACGCTCCGCGACGATCAGCCAACCCGACGCCTGACCGAGCTTCATCTGTTTGGCGAGGTCGATGTAGTCCGAATGGCTCGTGGAATACGGAAAGTGGGAGCCGGCGCCGGCAATGCGCATGACATACGAGACGAAGGCGGCCGACCACGCGTAGTTGCCATCCTCGCTCGCTGGAAACTCGATGCCGTTCGCATCGTGTTTGCCGGTCCAGGCGGCCTCAGGCGCACCGGCATTCATCGCCAGCCACCAGTACTCGCCGACGCGCTGCCACAATCCCTGCTGCCGCTCGGGTTTATCCTCGGGCGTGGCGGGCCGATAGCTGCCGGGCGGATTGTCATCCACCGGCGAACCGAACAACCGCCACTCGCGCAAGGCGATTGCCACCACGGCGTCGCGCGAGAACGGCTCATAGGGGGTTCGGGCGAACGGCGGCACGTTTGCGTCGGGCGGCAGAGGCGGGCGCTGCGGTGGTGCCGCACAGGCGCTCAGCAGAGCGGCAGCCAGCAGCGGGACGGCGCGCATCTCGGATCGCACTCAGTGGCTCAGCCGATGTTCCGGGAACAGCGACGCCAGGCCATCGGCGCTCGCAGCGCACCGGCCGCGCTCGGTGATCAGCCCGCTCACCAGCCGCGCCGGAGTCACGTCGAACGCCGGATTGGCGGCCGGGCTGTCGGCCGGCGCCACGCGCACGGTGGCGATCGAACCGTCCGCCGTCCTGCCTGTGACATCGGTCACTTCGGCCGCGCTGCGCTGCTCGATCGGGATCTCGGCCACGCCGTCCGACACCGTCCAGTCGATCGTGGTTGACGGCAGCGCCACCCAGAACGGCACACCGTTGTCGTGCGCCGCCAGCGCCTTCAGATAGGTGCCGATCTTGTTGGCGACGTCGCCGCGACGCGTCGTGCGGTCGGTGCCGACGATCACCAGATCGACCTCGCCGTGCTGCATCAGGTGACCGCCGGCGTTGTCCGCCACCACCGTGTGCGCCACGCCATGCCGGCCGAGTTCCCACGCGGTCAGCGCGGCTCCCTGATTGCGCGGCCGCGTCTCGTCCACCCACACATGCAGATCGACGCCGGCATCGTGCGCCCGATAGATCGGCGCGAGGGCGGTGCCCCAATCCACCGTCGCCAGCCATCCGGCATTGCAATGCGTCAGGATGTTCACCCGATGGCCTGATTTCACCGCCTGCTCGATCAACGGCAAACCGTGACGACCGATCGCCTCGTTCTGCGCGACGTCCTCGTCGGCGATCGCGGCGGCTTCTTCGTAGGCGATGCGCTCGCGTTCCATCGCCGGCGTGTTGCGCAGCCGGGTCAGCATCCGCTCGAGCGCCCAGCGCAGATTGATCGCGGTGGGCCGAGTCTCGGCCAGCAGTGCCGCGTCGCGCTCCAGCGCCACCGAAGACGGATCATGCCGCAGGCCAAGACACAGCCCATACGCCGCTGCCGCCCCGATCAGCGGTGCGCCGCGCACCTGCATGGCACGGATGGCATGGGCCGCCTGCGCCACATCGGTCAGCCGCACGACTTCCAGCGCCCACGGCAGCCTGGTCTGGTCGATGATGCGCACCGACCAGCCATCGTCGGGATCGATCCAGATGGTGCGATAGGGAACCCCATCGATACGCATAACTGTCAGACCCTCTGGTGCAGCACGCAGACCAGCGTGAACAGCCGCCGCGCGGTCGGAAAGTCGATGGCGATCTTGCCGTCGAGCCGCTGGCGCATCAGCGCCGCACCTTCGTTGTGCAGCCCGCGCCGGCCCATGTCGATCGCCTGGATGCGCTCGGCGTGGCCTTCTTCCACCGCCTTGATGTGGCTGTCCACCAGAAGCTGGTAGTCCTTCACCAGACCGCGGAACGGCCCCAGCGCGAGTCCAATCACCGCCAGCCTGGTGCCGTTGCCGCGGCGAACGTCGAACACCAGCCGGCCGTCCTGCACCGCGAGGTGCAGCACGAACGGTCCATCCGCCGCGACGTCCGGCTTCACCGTCAGCGGCACGAAGTGGTTCTCCGCCGCGAGGTCGGCGACCGCCTGGGCACGATCGGCTTCCAGAGCCGCCGGCAGCGAGGAAGGAATCTCTCCGTCCAGCACCACGCGGGACAACCGCCCGTCCACAATGCCGGACGGCTGCCTGCTCATCCGATTTCGGTGTCGGTCTTCAGCATGTTGAAGCTCAACATCAGCCCGACCGTGGCACCCTTGACCGGCCGGATCAGCCCGATCGCCAGAATCACGGTGAGCGGCACGAAGATCGCCGACAGCAGCCAGGTCGGCGGATCGGCCTGTATCTGCATGAGCAGCATGGCCGGGATGACGATGTGGCCGACGATCAGGATGGTGAAATAAGGCGGTGCATCGTCGGCACGCGCCAGGCCGAGCGGCGCGGCGCAGTATGCGCATTGTGCGACCACGCGGAGAAAGCCATCGAACACCCTGCCCTTCCCACAGACCGGGCAACGTCCCATGAGGCCGCGGCCCAACGCGGTCGCCAGCGACGGCACCGGCCAGGGCGGCTTCGGCGTGGAGCGGTCCGGCTGCCAGCGGATCGGGGCCATCGGCGGTTTCCTTGCAATTCGGGTGCCGTCGCGACTCCATATCGGTCCGCTTGATCGCGCCAGCCAGTGGGCGGACAGTATCTGCATGGCACGTATTCTCGTGGTCAACCCCAACTCGTCGGTTGCCTGTTCGGACGGCATTTCGGCAGCGTTGGCGCCGTTCCGTCTGCCCGGGGGACCGGCGTTCGATGTGGTCACGCTACGCGAAGGCCCGCCGGCGATCTACGACTGGCGCGACTGGCACAGCGTGGTGGAGCCGATGTGCCGCCTGATCGAGCGCGAATCGGCGGACGCCTATGTGGTCGCGT
>DASXNR010000022.1:0-14079 GCA_036494925.1 Acetobacteraceae bacterium | reverse complement strand
GTTCGTCGCCAAGGTGTTCCAGGGAGGCGCCGAGAAGACAATGCTGGACCGGCTCAAGCGGCATTTTGCCAGCGTACGGCACGCCAAGCCGCCGGCCAGCCGCAAGGAATCCAGCGAACTCTATGTGGTGGCGACCGGGTTCCGCTTCACTCGAGAGTGAGCGCCATCCCATCGAGGTCCTCGGCGCGCTCCACCTTGATCAGCACTGCGAAGCCCTTCTTGTCCGGGTCGCGGTCCTTCTCCGGCTGCACCAGCCTGCGCCACACCTCGTCGTACTGCGGACCGGACTTCACCGCGCTGGCGATGCCATAGAACCGCGCGATGCCGCCCTTCGGCAGCACGCCGTCGGCGCGCAACTGCGGCTTGCGGAAATACACCGTGACCTTCGCCCCGTCCGTCATCGCCGCATTGGTCGAGCCCTTGCCGCGCTCCCACAGCGCGATGTGCTCGTCGTCGAGCACCATGGTGCTGCCGCGCGGGGTGATCTGCGCGTAGCCGTTCGGCAGTGTCGTACCGACCAGACACACATGCTCGGGGAATGCGCTGTTGATATGCGGCTGCAGGCTCTTGGGGATCGTCGCCACGATGTCGTTCTCCTGGATGCTGGATGACGCTATGCCACCTTCGGCACGAATGGGCGACTGGTAAAGTGCTCGTCGCCGGATGCGAAGCGCAGGCCGGCCGCCTTCACCGCCGTATCCGGCACCTTTTCCAATGGCACGTAGAACCGGTCGTGATCGCGGGTCACGGTGTCGTTGTCGATGCGATTGTAGCAACAGATCAGCGTCCAGCGTCGCTGCGGCGAGCGGTTCTGGTCCGATCGGTGCAGCGTATTGGCATGAAACAACACCGCATCGCCGGGTTCCAGCTCGCACGGCACCACGTCCAGCCGTTCGAGGATGTGCCGCATGCGCGCCGGATCTGCGACGTTCTGGCCCTCGCCGGCGACCGGCACATGGTCGATGCGGCCCAGCAGGTGCGAGCCCCGCACCATCTGCAGGCAGCCGTTCGCGCCGGTGGAGCGGTCGAGCGCCACCTGGCAGCTCGCGAGATGGGGGAAGATGCAGCCGTTGTGGTACCAGTATCCGTAGTCCTGGTGCCACTCCCAGGCGCCGCCGACGAACGGCTGCTTCGCGGTGAGCTTGGACTGGAAATGATAGACCGGACCGCCGAGCAGCGCCTCCATGGTATCGACCATGCGTGCGCAACGGGCGGCCATGCCGTAGACCGAATCGCCGGCGCGGTTCCACAGCGCGATGCGCGTCGCGGCCCCATCCGCATCCAGCCGATCCAGCAGATGGCCGGCGACTTCCGGATCCTGTTCCATCGCCGACCGCAACAGATCGGTCTCCGCCGCATCGAACATGGCGCGGACGATGACGAAGCCGTCGGTGTTGAATCGCGCGAGCTGCGCGGGCGCGAGAACAGAGGGCATGGCGCTTCCTCGTCGGATGTCTCCGCAGGCTACTCCGCGAACGGAGGCCGGCGAAGAGGCGCCATGCCCGGGCTGCGATCAGCGGTAGCCGTAATAGTTGCCGTAGCCGGAATAGCCGCGGTTGTAGCTGTAATAGGGGTAGTGGTGCTCACGCCACTCGTGCCGCCCCTCCCATCGCCGATGGCGCCAGTACTCGCAGCGCGGGCCGCAGTACCAGTCGGCCTGCTGGATCGCCGCAGCCTGGGCCGGCGCGTGCGCCGGGGCGACGGGGGCAGCCGATGCGCCGATGGTTCCCAGGCCGATCAGGCCGGTAGCGGCCGAAAGAGCGATCAGGGTCTTGCGCACGGTAGATTCCTCCAGTTGTTGCCGTGCGCTGACAGTGGTGACAAGCCGCGTCCGGATGGCGGCGGCACCGCGGCGGAAATTTGTTGGCTGGTGAAGACCTCGTGATTCGGTCTGGGCAACCAGAGGCACACGTCGCTCGTTTCGGCCGGCAGCAAGGAGAGCCGAACGATGCACGCCCAGGGACTTCCCGAGACACCGCCGGGCTCACAACCGGACCCGAACCCGGTCCCGCCGTCGCCGATAGAAATACCGCCGCGGCCGGACCCTCGGCCGCCGGAGCCGATGCCGAGGCCGCTGTAGCGGGGTTCCTGTTGCTGGTTGATGCGGCTGACTCTGCCCCGCTGCTATTCAGCGTCGGTTTCCACGACCCCTTGTGTCGCCTCGCCTGACTCTCCCGGCTCCCCTGCCTCCAGCTTGCGCCGCGCCGCCGCTTCCTCGCGCTCGCGCTGCTTGGCTTCCTTCTTGGCCTGCTTCACGCGGTTCCGCTCGCTCCGCTGCTGGCGATAGTTCACCTTGAAGACCATGCTGCCTCCTTGTTCCTTCGCCGGCGCCGCCGTGTCGCGCGCCGCGGCCCCATCCAATCTATCGCCTTCAGCCGTGCCGGGCGGCGGTCATCGCAGCGGCGATGTCCCGCCATGGCGCAGCGCAAATATGGGCCACGCCCCTCACCCGGGCAATCGGGTGATGCGCCGCAGGTGTGCCAAAATAGACCTCCGTGGCCCTCCGTGGGCCTCGATCCCTTCTCCGTGTTGAATCACTTCTTGCAGATTCAAGCCTTCCGGTGGGCCGCACGTTGGCCTGGAAACAACCGGGCATCCGTCTCATGCAGACAGCATCACGCCGGATGGTCGGCCGGGACCGGTTTCTCCGCCTGGGCCACTACGGGACGGGCCGACGCGCGCAGCCGTTCACGGATCGATTGGAAGATCACATACAGCGCCGGAATTGCGAAGATGCCGATGAACGATGCCGAGAGCATGCCGCCGAACACCGGCGTCCCGACATTCCGCCGGGCCAGTTGCGATGGCCCCACGGCGATGACCAACGGCAGCAGCCCCAGGATGAAGGCGAACGATGTCATCATCACCGGACGGAAGCGCAAGCGGGCGCCTTCGGTCGCGGCCTCGAGCAGCGGCATCCCCTCGGCGCGGCGTTCCTTGGCGAATTCCACGATCAAAATGCCGTTCTTGGCCGCCAGCCCGATCAGCACCACCATGCCGATCTGCGCGTAGAGGTCGAGCGTAATCCCCGCGACGACGAAAGCGGCAAACGACCCGACGATGCCGATCGTGACCGACAGCAGAACCGGAACCGGAATCGTCCAGCTCTCGTACAGCGCCGCCAGGAACAGGTAGGCGAACAACACCGCAAAGGCGAGAATGATCGCGGTCTTGCCCTCGGCTCGCTTCTCCTGGAACGACACATCGGTCCACAGACCGCGATATCCGCGCGGCAGCGTGTTCGCGGCAACCTGCTCCATCGCCGCCAGCGCCTGACCGGACGAGATACCGGGAGCCGGGCTGCCCTGGATCGTCACGGCGATCCGGTTGTTGTAGCGGATCAGCGCCTGCGGCCCGATCACCGGCCGCGCCTCGACCAGGCTGCGCAGCGGAATCATCTGGTTGTCGGCGCTGCGGACGTTGATCCGGTAGATGTCGTCCACCGACGATCGATCGGCGGCTTCCGCCTGCACCTGCACCTGCCAGGTGCGCCCGAACAGGTTCATGTCGTTGACGTAGTATCCTCCCAGCGACGCCTGTAGCGCCTGGAAGATTTCGGCCAGGTCCACTTTCAGGATCTGCGCCTTGTCGCGGTCGATATCGAGATAGACCGACGGCGTCGAGGCTGAGAACGTGCTGAACACCCGGTTGAGTTTCGGATCCTGGTTCGCCGCCACCAGCAGTCCGCGCAGCACTCCTGCCAGTGCCTGCGCGCTGCCGCCGCCGGTGTCCTGCAGCACGTAGCTGAAGCCGCCGCCGGTGCCGAGACCGATGATCGGCGGCGGCGCGATCGGCACGCCGCGCCCGCCCCGCACCTGGCGCAGTTTGCCGCCAAGCCGCGCGATCATCGCCTGCGCCGACTGCGACGCGTCCGCGCGGTCCTCGAACGGCTTCAACGAGACGATGAAGAAGGCCGCATTGGGCTGCGAGTAGTTGTCGATGAAATTCAGCCCGATGGTCGCGGAGTAGTCCGCGACGGCGGTCTCCTGCTTGAGGATGTCCTCGATCTGGCGGACGACCTCGGTGGTGCGGCCGATCGAGGCGCCGTCCGGCAACTGCACGACGATGAAGAACGCACCCTGGTCGTCCTCGGGCAGGAATCCGGTCGGCGTGATCTTGCCCAGGCCCCAGACGCCGGCCATCGCGACGCCGACCATCACCAGCCCGATGAACGACATGCGCACCAGCCGTGCGACGATCGAGCCGTAGCCGTCGCGCACCCAGTCGATACCGCGCATCAGCGCGCCGATCGGCCCGCGGCGCGGCCCGTGATGCGGCCGCAGCAGGATCGCGCACAGCGCCGGCGACAGCGTGAGCGCGTTGATCGCGGACAGGAACATCGACACCGCGACGGTAACCGCGAACTGGCGGAACAGTTCGCCGGAAATGCCGGGGATGAACGCCACCGGCACGAACACCGACAACAGCACCAGCGTGATCGCGATGATCGGCGCGAAGATCTGTCCCATCGCCATCTTGGTCGCTTCGGCCGGCGACAATTCGGGATGGTGTTCCATCACCTGCTCGACCGCCTCGACCACCACGATCGCATCGTCCACCACGATGCCGATGGCGAGCACGATCGCCAGCAGCGACACGGTGTTGGCCGAATAGCCGATCGCGTTCAGCACGATGAAGGTGCCGATCAGGCTGACCGGGACCGCGACCGTCGGGATCAGCGTGGCGCGCAGATTGCCAAGGAACAGATAGACCACGAGCACCACCAGGATGAACGCCTCGATCAGCGTCTTCTGCACCTCGTGGATGGTGGCGGTGACGAACGTGGTCGGATCGTAGGTCACCTTCCAGGCCAGATCGTCCGGAAAATCGTGCGCCGCGTCGGCCATGGCCTGCTTGACGCCGCCGAGTGCGGTGAGCGCATTGGCGCCGGGCGACTGATAGACCGCGAGCAGCGCGGCCGGCGCGCCGTTCAGCCGGGTCGAGCGGTCGAGATTGGCGGCGCCCAGTTGCAGCCGCGCGACGTCGCCGAGACGCAGCACCGACCCGTCCGGATTGGTGCGGATCACGATCTGTTCGAACTCGGCGACGGATGAAAGCCGCCCCTTGGTCTGGATGTTGAGCTGCAACTGCTGGTCGTTGCCGGTCGGCCGGGCGCCGATCCGGCCCACCGCCGCCTGCAGGTTCTGCGACTGGATCGCATTGATGACGTCGGCCGTGGTCAGGCCGAGACCGGTCAGCCGGTCGGTGCGCACCCAGGCGCGCATCGAATAATCCTGCGGCCCGAACAGTGTCGCGTCGCCCACCCCGGGCGTGCTCCTGATCTGATCGAGCAGGTTGATCGTCGCGTAGTTCGAGATGAACAGCTCGTCGTGCGTCTGTTTCGGCGAATAGAGGGCGATGACGCCGAGCAGCGCGGAGGACTGCTTCTTGACCGTCAGGCCCTGCTTGCGCACGTCCTCCGGCAGCTTCGACAGCGCGATCTGGACCCGGTTGTTGACGTTGACCGTGTTGATGTCGGGATCGGTGCCGAGTTCGAACGACACCTTCAGCGAATAGCTGCCGTCGTTGCCGCTGACGCTCTTCATGTAGATCATCTTGTCGACGCCGACGACCTGACTCTCGATCGGCTGCGCGATGGTTGTCTCCACGACGGCAGCGGAAGCGCCGGGGTAGGTCGTGGTGACAGACACCTGCGGCGGCACGATGTCGGGGTACTGCGCGATCGGGATCACGAACAGCGACAGCAGCCCCGCGATCGTCATGACGATCGCGATCACCGTCGCCAGCCGCGGCCGGTCGATGAAGATGGCGGAGAACATGGCTCAGCCCTGGCTCAGCGGCGGCGGCGCCGGACTGGCGATCACCGGCGAGCCGGGGCGCAGGCTTTCCATCCCCTGCACGACCACCTGCTCGCCGCCCTTGAGGCCGTCGTCGATGATCGCGTAGGGGCCCGATTCGCCGCCCAGTTTCACCCGTTTGACCGCCGCCTTGCCATCCACCACGAGGAACACGTACGGCCCCTGCTGGTCGACGACCAGCGCCGATTGTGGCACCAGGACCTTCTCGTCGGGCTTGTCGGATTCGACCGAGACGCGGACCAGTTGCCCGTCGATCAGTTTGCCAATCGGATTGGGCACGCTCGCGCGCACGGTCACGGTGTCCGTGGCGCGATCCACCGTGACGTCGACGAAGTTGATACGGCCGGACTCGCTGTAGGTCGAACCATCCGAGAAGCGGAGACGCACCGCCAGTTCCTCCTGCTTCGACCGGCGTTGTTCCTCCTCCTCGAAATTCAGGAACTCCCGCTGGCTCACCGGAAATGTCACATACATCGGGTCGCGGCTGACGATTGTGGTGAGCACGCCGCTGTCCGGTCCGACCACGTTTCCTTTGGTCAGCTTGGAGCGGCCGACCTCACCAGTGATCGGGGCGACGATTTCGGTGTAGCCAAGGTTGACGTTCGCAGTCTTCAGGTTGGCATCGGCGGTGATCATATCGCCCTGTGCGGATTTCTGTTCCGCGATGCGAACATCGAGCAGCGCGCGCGTTGCGGCATCCGTCTTCACCAGCTCCTGGGTGCGGGCGAGCTGCGCGGTCGCGTTGGCAAGCTTGCCCTGTGCCTGCAGCAACGCGCCCTGCGCCTGTTGCACCGCCGCCTGGAAGGTGTCTGGCTCGATGCGGAAGAGAACGTCGCCCTCCTTGACCAGACCGCCCTCCTTGAACAGGACGTCCTGAAGGAATCCGGTGACCCGGGCGCGGATGTCCACCCGTTCCATGGCCTCCACGCGTCCGACGAATTCGCGTGCCTGGGTGATCGGCCGCAGCTCGGCCGCCACCGTTCCGACAGGGATCGCCGTGGGTTGTTGTGCCCATCCCTGCGGCCCGATAGCGATCAGGCAGAGCAAGGCGGCCGCATAGATATGAAGGCGCATTCGGTATCCTCGCGTCTTATCCAAGGTGGGTACTTCGTACGAGCCGAACCTGACCACTACTCAATGTGGTGGGTGCAGGTTTCCATGTGCCAGCTTGCCACGTTGCTGATCGGTCGATACTTGCCTAACCGCCGCATTGATCCGGGTCAATCGGCTTCACCGCCTCGCTGTTCGGCCGGCAGCGTCCCGTCCGCGGCCAGCAGGCACGCGACCGCGCGGCCATCGTCCAACCTGCTCAATTCCGGATCGAGCTCCAGACAGCGGGGCTCGGCGAAGCTGCAGCGTGGTGCGAAGCGGCAGCCCTTCGGCACCGCGGTGGCGCTCGGCACATCGCCGCGCAGCATATGGCGATGTCGCGGCTGGTCGGGATGCGAAACCGGCACCGCCGACAGCAGTGCCCGCGTATAGGGATGCACCGGGTGCGCGAACAACGCATCCGCGTCGGCGAGTTCGACGATGCGGCCGAGATACATCACCGCGATACGCGTCGAAATGTGCCGCACCACCGCGAGATTGTGCGAGATGAACAAATAGGTCAGCCCCAGTTCCTGTTGCAGGTCCTGCATCAGGTTGATGATCTGCGACTGCACGGACACGTCCAGCGCGGACACCGCTTCATCGCACACGATGAACTCCGGCTTCAGCGCCAGCGCACGCGCGATGCCGATGCGCTGGCGCTGGCCGCCGGAAAATTCGTGCGGATAGCGGCGCGCGGCATCTCGCGGCAGCGCAACGAGATCCAGCGTCGCGGCCACCCACCGTGCCCTTTCGGTGCGATCGCCGAGGCCGTGGATGGCATAGGCCTCGGCGATGATCGCGCCCACCGTCTTGCGCGGATTGAGCGAACCGAATGGATCCTGGAAGATGATCTGCAGGTCGCGCCGGCGTGCCCGCAGCGCACCGCGGCGCAGACTGGTGAGGTCGGTGCCCTTGTGCAGGATCGCGCCGTCGGTCGGCTCGATCAGTCGAAGGAACAGCCGACCCAGCGTCGACTTGCCACAGCCGCTCTCGCCTACCAGGCCGAGTGTCTCGCCCTTGCGGATGCCGAGATCGACGCCGTCAACGGCGCGCACCACCGCGGCCGCGCCGAAGCCGCTGGTGCGCATGGGAAAGTGCTTGTGCACGCCGCGCGCCTCGATCAGCACGGCGCCGCTCATGCCGGCACCGCAAGTTCGCCGAATGCGCGCAGGCAGGCCACATTGTGATCGGTCGCGAGCGGGCGCAGCGCCGGCGGCGACATTTCGCATGGCGGCTGACAATACTGACAGCGCGGCGCGAACCGACAGCCCGGCGGCATGTTGAGCGCGTCGGGGACCGACCCCGGAATCGTCGCCAGTCGCGCACGCTGTGCCGCGATGTCGGGGATCGAACCGAGCAGCACCTGGGTATACGGATGCGCCGGCGCATTGAAGATGCTGCGCACCGGTGCCGTCTCGGCGACGCGTCCGGCATACAGCACCATGACACGATCGGCGATTTCGGCGATCACGCCGAGATCATGGGTGATCAGAATCATGGCGAGGCCCGATTGACGCTGCAGACTGCGCAGCAGATCGAGGATCTGTGCCTGCACGGTGACGTCGAGCGCGGTGCTCGGCTCATCCGCGATCAGCAGCTTCGGGCTCGCCGCCAGCGCGATCGCGATCATGACGCGCTGCCGCATGCCGCCTGACAGTTCGTGCGGGAATGCGTCGAGCCGGCTGCGCGGCGAGGGGATTTCTACCTGTTCGAGCAGTTCAAGCGCGCGCTGACGTGCGCGGGTTCGGCCAAGCCCGCCGCGCCAGCGCAGCACCTCGGTGATCTGCGAGCCGACGCGCATGACCGGATTGAGCGAGGTCATCGGCTCCTGGAAGATCATCGCCATGTCGCGGCCGCGGTGCGAACGCCAGGCCTCGCGCGGGCGGCCGGCGAGTTCGTCGCCGAGCACCGAGATGCGTCCTGCCCGAATCGTCAGCGCGGGCGGCAGCAGCCCCATCACCGACAGCGCCAGCATGCTCTTGCCGCTGCCGGATTCGCCGACGATGCCAAGCACCTCGCCCTCAGACACGGTGAAGCCGACATCGTCGAGAATGCTGGACCGGTCGGGGTTTGCGGCAAGGCGAACGGTCAGCCCCTCGACCGCGAGCACGTCAGCCATGGCTACAGTTTCATGCGCGGGTCGAGCACGTCGCGCAGGCCGTCGCCGAGCAGGTTCAGACCGAGCACGGAGATCACGATCGCCAACCCCGGGAAGATCATGGTCCAGGGCGCGGTTTCCAAAAAATCGCGCTCGCCGGCGATGATGTTGCCGAACGTAGGCGTCGGCGGCGGCGGCCCGACGCCGATATAGGACAGCACCGCCTCGGCCAGGATGGCGATGGCGAACACGTAGGTCAGCCGCACGATCAGCGGTGCCAGCGCGTTGATCAGCACGTGGCCGAACAACAGCCGCAGATCGCTGGCGCCAAGCGCGCGCCCGGCCTCGACATATTCCATCTCGCGCACCACCAGCACCGAGCCGCGCACGATCCGCGCGGTGTGCGGGCTGGTCGCGATGCTGAGCGCGATCACCACGTTGATAATCGAGGCGCCGAGCACGGCGCTGATGACGATCGCGAGCAGGATGGCGGGGAACGCCATCAGCGCGTCCATCAGCCGCATCAGCGGATTGTCGAGGCGGCGGAAATAGCCCGCGAGCGCGCCGATCGTGGTGCCGGCGATTCCGGTGACCACGACAACAAAGAAGCCGATCGTCAACGACACGCGGCCGCCATAGATCACCCGCGACAGCAGGTCACGGCCGAAATGATCGGTGCCGAACCAGTGCTCGGCGTTCGGGGCGACAAAGCGGGCGCGGAAATTGCTGCGCAGCGGATCGTAGGGTGCCAGCACGTCGGCGAAGATCGCGATCAGCGCGACGAACAGCACCAGCGAGGCACCCAGAACGAACGACCGGTTGTGCATGAGCCGGCGCAGCACCGGCACAGTCAACCGCGCCGCGGCGTGCAACCAGTTCGTGGGCGGATCGATGGGCGCGGCGATGCTACTCAAGGCGCACCCGCGGATCGACCACGGCATACAGCACGTCGACGATCAGGTTGATCAGCAGATAGATCACCGCGACGAACAACAGCGTGCCCTGGATCACCGGGAAGTCGCGGCTGAGCACCGCGCCGATCACCAGCCGTCCGACGCCGGGCAGCGAGAACACCTGCTCGACCACCACGGCGCCGCCGAGCAGCCCGCCGGTGACGATGCCGATGACGGTGAGGATCGGCACCAACGCGTTCGGCAGCCCGTGCTTCGTCACCACGACGCTCCACGGCAGGCCCTTCGAATTGGCGGTGCGGATGAAGTCCTGATGCAGCACCTCGAGCATCGCCGACCGCGTCATGCGGGCGATGAAGCCCATCTGCACGGCGGCCAGTGTGAAGGCAGGCAACGCCATGCTCTGCCACCAACCTGCGAAGCTTTCGTTGATCGGCACGAAATTGCCGGCCGGGAACCAGTGCAGCCGCACCGCGAACGCGAATATCAGCATCAGGCCGAGCCAGAACTCCGGCACCGACAGGCCGATCAGTGCCAGCACCATGATCGACTGATCGGCCCAGCCGCCATGGCGCATCGCCGCCAGCAGGCCGGCGACGACACCCATCACGACCGCGAACACCAGCGACAACGCGGTCAGCGACAGCGTCACCGGCAGTCGCTCGATGATCGCCGCGGTCACGCTGCGGTTGAGCAGGATCGACCGGCCGAGGTCGCCGTGCAGGATGCGGCCGTACCAGGCGAGCATCTGGAGGTGGAACGGTTCGTCGAGGCCAAGCTGATGGCGGACCTGCGCAAGCTGCTGCGGTGTCGCACTGGCGTCGAGGAACACCGCTGCGGGATCGCCTGGCACCAGCCAGATCACCGCGAACGACATCAGCGACACCAGCACCAGCACCGGCACCGAGATCAACAGCCGGCGGACGATGAAATGCCCCATCAGCGAGCCGCCCGCCGCGTCATGCCTCCAGCCAGGTGCCCCACAGGCGCGGGATGCGATAGGGCACGAAGTTCTTGATCTTCGACGACACCACCTGGAACATCCCGTAATTGCCGAGCGGAATGACCACCGCGTTCTCGTACATGTAGGTCTGGAACTGCGCGAAGATCGCCTTGCGTTTGTCCATGTCGAGCTCGGCCAGCAGATCGGCGTACAGCTTGTCGATGTTCGGATCGTCCTTGGTCTGGGAAATGCCGTTCGCCCAGATGCTCATCAGCTTCGCCGGGCCTTCGTACGGCTCGATCCCGAGGCCATGAGTCCAGAAATGCCAGCCCTCCGGCTTGAACCCGAGTGTCGAGACGGTCGGCCAATCGGCCACCTTGATGTCGATCTTGATGCCGATCTGGCCGAGCTGCTCCTTGAGGTCGGTCGCGGTGTCCATTGGCGGGCGGGTGTTGTCGACGATGAAGGTGAGCGTCTCGCCCTTGTACTTGCTCTTCGCCAGGAATTCCTTCGCCTTGGCCTGATTGTTCTGGTTGTACAGCTCGGTGCCGGCCTTGGTGTAATACGGCGAGTAGCCATAGACCAGCCCGCCATCCAGCTTGTAGATGTCGGGAAACGCAATCTCCATCGTCTCCTCGGCATTGAGGCAGGCGGTGACCGCGCGGCGGAAATTGACGTCGTCGCAGGGCGCCTGCGAATGGTTGAACTTGGCGATCTGCAAGGCGAAGGGCAGCAGCTTCAGCACCTGCACGCTGGGATCGCCGCCAAGCTGCTTGGCGGTGGGTCCGTCCGTGGTTTCATTGATCAGCACTTCGCCGGTCTTGATCGCCGCGGTGCGCGCGCCCGACTCCGGCATGAAGCGGAAGATCGCGCGGTCGATGAACATCTCCTTCCTGCCCGCGAAGCCGTCGCGTTTGGTATAGTTCGGGTTCGGCACGTAATCGGCGAAACGCTCCAGCGTGGCGTGGCTGTCGGGCGCGTATTCGACGAACTTCATCGGTCCGGTGCCGATGAACTTGAAGTCCTTCGGGTCCTTGACAGCCTCCTCGGCGGGATAGATTGCGAGCGGCGTTCCCGGCGACGACAGCGTATCCAGGAAATTCGACTGCACCTTCTTCAGCCGCACCGTCACCTCGAGCGGCCCGGACGCCTCCATCGTGTCGACGCCGCTCAACAGGATCGATGCCAGCCCGATCTTGCGGAAACGCTCCAGCGATGCGACCACGTCCTTGGCATCCATGGTCTTGCCGTTGTGGAACTTCACGCCCGGACGCAGCGCGAACACATAGGTCATGCCGTCCTTCGACACGTCGGCGCCCTGCGCGAGATCGGGCACCACGCCGGCGTTCTCGTCACGCGCGTAGAGCGTTTCGTACATGTGCAGGTTGATGTCGCGGGCGACCTGCGCGGAGGTGAGCTGCGCGTCGAGCGATGGCGGCGCCTGCACCAGGGCCACGGTGACGGTGCCGCCGCGCCTCGGCGCTGGGGATTGCGCGGTCGCTGCGAGCGGTATGCCCGCGACGGATGCCGTCGCTCCGGCCTGCAACAGCCGGCGACGTGTCAAGCGTGCCATAACGGTGCCTCCTGGTCGATCGGCTGCAATGGTATCGGGATTTATTCGTCGATGCCATGCCGTGCTCGGTGCCAATTGCCGGCCCCGCCGGAGGGCGGCAAGATGTTCCGATCGACAGGAGAACACACATGCAGCTCGCTCTTTCCACCTGGCATGAGGTTGAGGACTATCTGCGCAGCTCGCGCGGCATCATCGTCCCGATCGGTTCCACCGAGCAGCACGGCCCGAACGGACTGATCGGCACCGACCACCTCGACGCGGAATTTGTTGCCAAGGGTGTCGGCGACGAGATCGGCTGCCTGGTGGCGCCGACGCTCACCATCGGCATGTCGCAGCACCACCTGGGTTTCGCCGGCTCCATCACGCTGCGGCCCTCGACGATGATCGCGCTGGTGGGCGATGTGGTGACCTCGCTGATGAAGCACGGCTTCGAGCGGTTCCTGTTCATCAACGGCCATGGCGGCAACGTCGCCACCGTGACCGCGGCGTTCGACGAGATCTACGCCGCATCGTCGATGCGCGGCCCTGGCGAGGCATCGCCGGTACGCTGCAAGATGGTATTCTGGTCGCAGGGACCGCGTTCCTCGGCGCTGGCCGAGGAATACTACGGCGACGCCAACGGCAGTCACGCGACGGCGTCGGAGGTGTCTCTGTCGCAGTACTACCACCCGCAGGCGATCAAGCACGCACAGATGTCACCGAAGGTGGCGCCGAAGAGCCCCGGTTTCTACGATTGCGCCGACTACCGCCGTCGCTTCCCCGACGGCCGCATCGGTTCCGATCCGTCGCTGTCGACACCGGAGCATGGCGAACAGATCTACCGGGCGTCGATCGCCGACATGGTGGAGGTGTATCGGGCATTCGTCGCCGACTGATGGACCGATGGGTTTCGCTGCGCTCCTACCCATCGGCGTCAACGGCAATCATCGCACCGGTGGACTGGACTGCGTCGCGGCTTCCTGCTCCGCCGCACGGTTGAACACCCGGCGCATCCAATCCGGCGTGACCGAGCCAGGCGCTCGTTCAGCCAGCGGTATCGCGACCTCGAAGCGGCCAAGGAACGGCAGCACCGCTGGCAGCGCATGCAGACGGAGCATCGCGCCGCCGGTCGCCGTCCACCGTGTCGGAGCGATCGCATGACGGATCGCGGTCTCGGCGTGCCGGACGGCCAGCGGCGTAGGGCGGCCCGGCACGCGGATCACGCCCAGCAATTCGGCGTCCACGGCCCGCAGCCGAACCCTGCCGTTACGCTCCGAGGCGGCGGCGAAATCGCCGTCGACGCCTGGCAGTGCGACGCGAATCCGCCATCGGCCCGCCGCATGCTCGGTCTGCACGAGAGGACGCATGACGCGCAGACGTGTCCTGCCGCGGTTCTTGCCATCCGCATAGTTGCCCAGGCGCCGCAGCGCGGTGGCGCGGGCCTGGTCTGGCTCGCCCTTGACGCAGGTTTCCAACGACCAGCCGGCCAGGGTCTGGCGGATCTCCACCGGCCCTTGGCGTGCAACGATCAGTTCGTCGGCAGTTTCATCAGAACCAAACAGCACCCGGTTCGGGTTCCATAGCGCGCCTACCTTTTCGCCGAGCCGGGCGATCAGATGGCGCGTGCCGTATGGCCGGGACGCTCGGTCAAGTGGTGGGCTCAT
>DASXNR010000021.1:0-1830 GCA_036494925.1 Acetobacteraceae bacterium | reverse complement strand
CCTTGGCCAGCGCGGATATTCGCGCTGCCGGGCCGGCGAAATCGGGGTCCTCGCGCAACATGAAACCGTAATCCTTAATGACGGTGCCGCAGCCCGATGCGGTCACCAGGATGGCGTCGAGGCCGCCTCGTTCCGCTTCGCTTTGCCACACCGCGATGTTGCCGCGGGCGCGCGCCAGCGCATCGCCGTCCCGACCGAGATGGTGCGTTAACGCGCCGCAGCATTGCTCGTCCTTGACCAGCACCACTTCGATGCCGTGGCGCGTCAGCAGATTGATGGCGGCCTGGTTGATGCGGGGCGCCAGCACTTGCTGGGCGCAGCCCTGCAGCAGCGCGACCCGGCCACGCCTCGCGCCTTGCGCCGGAAAGACACTACCTGCCGCCGGTCCCCTCGCCGGCAGGCTTCCGGGCGCCAGCGCCAGCATTGCCCTCAGCCGCCGCCACAGCGTCGGCGATGCCGGGGCGGCTTTGGAATCCGGCAGCAACGCGGTGAAGGGCCGGGCCAGCCGCGCCAGGATCATACCCAGCCGGAACAGCTCCGGCCGCGGCAGCACCAGCGCCAGCATCGCCCGCAAGGCGCGTTCCGGCAGCGGCCGCGTATAATCCTTCTCGATCCTGACCCGCGCCTGATCGACCAGATGCATGTAGTTGACGCCCGACGGACAGGTGGTCATGCAAGCCAGGCAGGAAAGACAGCGGTCGATATGCTTGACCACCTCCTGGGTCGGCGGCTTGTCCTTCTCCAGCATCTCCTTGATCAGGTAGATGCGGCCGCGCGGACTGTCGAGTTCGTCGCCGAGCAGCACATAGGTCGGACAGGTCGCGGTGCAGAATCCGCAATGCACGCAGGCGCGCAGGATCTTGTCGGCTTCCGCGATATCGGGGTCGGCGAGCTGCGCGAGGCTGAATTCGGTCTTCATGTCAGGGATCCCCTCACCAGCCGGCCGCGGTTGAGGATGCCTTTCGGATCGAAACTCTGGCGGACGCGTTCGCCGAGCGCGGCAACGCCGTCCGGCAGTGGATGAAACACATCGATGGTGCGGCGGACCTCGTCGGATGCGCGCAGCAGCGTGGCGTGACCGCCCACGGCGTTGACGCGCTCGCGCACCAAGGCAGCCTGCGCATCGGGCTTGGGTGGCAGCGCCGCCCAGATCAGACCGCCGCCCCAATCATAGATCACGTCGCCGCCGCTATCACGCGTCAGCCGCTCGCCGAGTGCGCCACCGGACGCCGGCGGACAGACGATGCGCCACACCGGCCAGGCCCCAAGCGTGCCACCGGCAGCGAACGGCTGCACGTCACGCGCGGCCACCCAGATCGCGGCCGAAGCAGCGTCTTCGACAATTTCCGCCGTGCCAAACGGCGCGAGAAGTTTGACCAGCGTGGCCGCCCGATGAGCGACCGACGCCGCGATCCCCTCCAGCCGCACCAGCGTGACTGCCTGCCCCGACGAACCCAGGCCGCCAAAGCCGCCTGCGGAGGCCCGCAACGCCGAGTTCGGCACATGCGCCGCCCCCGACACGTCGAACGGCGAGCCCAAAGCTGCCGTCATCGCGCGGTTAGCGGTGACGTCATCGAGCCCGCGCAGCACCAGCGTGCGCTCGCTTTCGGGCCGCGGCATCACCTTCAAGGTCACCTCGGTCATGACAGCCAGCGTGCCCCAGGAGCCCGCCAGCAGCTTGCAGAGATCGTAACCCGTAACGTTCTTCACGACCTTGCCGCCGGCGACGAAACTGTCGCCGAAGCCCGACACCGCATGCGCGCCCAGCAAATGATCCCGCGCGCCACCGGCCTTGATGCGGCGCGGGCCGGCGAGGCCGGCGCCGATCAT
>DASXNR010000020.1:0-2276 GCA_036494925.1 Acetobacteraceae bacterium | reverse complement strand
TGCGCACCAGGCCCGCGGCATGTTCACCTCCGTCTGCGGCCTGGCCGCGCTGTTCGATCGCCCGGGCTGCCCGGGTCTCTGACCATTGCATCCGAGGGTCTGATGCGAACGCTGCTCAACATCCTGTGGAACGTGCCGGGGCTTGGCTTCGTTGCTGCGTTTTTCTGGGCGCTGTGCGGCCTGCTGATGGCCATCACGATCATCGGACTGCCCTGGGCGAAGGCGTGCTTTACGCTCGCCAGGTACACGCTGGCGCCGTTCGGCCGGGAGTTGGTATCGCGTTCCGACGTGACGGGGCGCGAGTCGATTGGCACCGGCGGATTGGGGTTCCTGGCCAACGTGCTGTGGTTCCTGTTTGCGGGATGGTGGCTGATGATCGTGCATGTCGCCGCAGCTTGCGTCTGCGCGATTACGATCATTGGCGTGCCATTCGCATGGGCGCATCTGAAACTTGCGGCGGCAGCGATTGCGCCGGTCGGGAAGATCGTGGTGCCGAGCGAAGTGGCGATCGAGATCGATCGCGAGAAGGCGGCCGGTTGGCTGTACGGTGCGCGGCGACGCTAACACCTGCTGAGGGCGCGCTGTGCGCCCTGGGCCATCCGGGTTGCCAGCGTGGATCACACGGCATCAAATCCGACCAGTCACTGAGTGAGGCGCGATCATGCCACCGGAAGCATTCACGCTGCGTATCAGCGATGCCGCGATCAACGATCTGCGGGGACGGCTGTTCCGAACGCGCCTGCCGGATCAGGCGCCGGGAGATCCGTGGGAGTACGGCACCAGCGTCGATTACCTGAACGGGCTGATCGAACACTGGCGCAACGGCTTTGACTGGCGCGCGCAGGAAGCGCGGCTGAACGCCTTCCCGCAATACAAGGTGCCGCTGCACGACATCGACGTGCATTTCCTGCATGTGCCGGGGAAGGGGCCAAACCCCACTCCATTACTGCTGATGCATGGCTGGCCTGGATCGGTATTCGAGTTCATCGACATGATCCCGCGGCTGACCGATCCCGCCAGTTTCGGCGGCGATCCGGCTGATGCATTCACCGTGGTTGCGCCATCGTTGCCAGGGTACGGATTGTCATTCCGTCCAGGTCAGAAACGCTTCGGCATCGAGGAGATCGCTGACTGCCTGGCTGATCTCATGACCGAGACGCTCGGGTACAAGCGCTTTGCGGCGCAGGGTGGCGACTGGGGCGGCATAACGGCGGCGCGGCTCGGCTATGCCCATGCCGCCAAACTCATCGGCATCCACGTGAACTTCCTGGGTGGCGTGCGGCGGGATCCGGCCGCCATCACCAATCCCACCACGCCCGAGGAGGAGCGGTTCCGTGACCAGCTCGCCTACTGGGCGAAGGAGGAGACCGGCTACATCTCGATCCAGGGTACCAAGCCGCAGACCCTGAGTTTCGGCCTGACCGACTCGCCGGCCGGCCTCGCCGCCTGGATCATCGAGAAGTTCCGCACCTGGTCCGATTGCAACGGCGACGTGGAGAGCGTGTTCAGCCGTGACGAACTGCTGGCGAACATCAGCTTCTACTGGTTCACCGAGGCGATCGGTTCATCGTTCTACCCGTATTATTTCCGGGTGCACCGTCCCTGGCCGATCCCGGAGGGCGGCACGATTGCGGTGCCGACGGGCTACAGCGAGTTCCCGCGCGAGATCCTGCTGCCGCCGCGGTCGCTGGCGGCGCGTACCTACACCGACATCCGGCGCTGGACCGTAATGCCGCGCGGCGGACATTTCGCGGCCATGGAGCAGCCCGAGGCGCTTGCCACCGAGATACGCGCGTTCTTCAAGCCGCTGCGCTGAGCGCACAGAATTCAGAACAGCGGCGCGTCGTACAGCTCCTGGACCTCGGCACCGACTGACACCTGTGGCTCCGAAGGCGTGTAGTCGTTCTCCTGCTCCATCTGCGCCACATCGGCACGGATGGCGGTGAACACCTGATGCAGGCTGCGGTTCGGTTGTGCGAAGGCATGCAGTTCTGCCTCGCCGAAGAAGGTGTGGCGATTGCCGGCCGCGCAACCGAACGAGCTGCGGTCGGCGCGCGCTGCGGCGATGATGATACGGTCCGGCGCGCTGAGATTGCCGATGAGCGAGCCCGAATAGCAGGCGGAGATGATGATCACCGTGCGATGTGCCGCGAGTGGTGCCAGCAGACGCGCCAATGTGGTGCCGGATAGCGCCGTCGGCTCCCGGTTGCCGATCTTGCTGGCCAGCACGCCGCGTCCGCCATGTGTGCTGATATGCAGCAGCACCAGGTCGCCAG
>DASXNR010000019.1:0-41415 GCA_036494925.1 Acetobacteraceae bacterium | reverse complement strand
GCCCGGGACGCGGGGCCTTCGCCATCACACCCATCGCGCACATCCCCTGCCGATCCATGCTCAGATGCCGCTGAACCAGTTGTAGCCTCGATCGGTCCAGTAGCCGCGCGGCTGCTTGTCGGTCACATAGATCGCGGTGACGAATTTGGGGTTCTTGAAGCCGAGCTTGGTGGGGATGCGGATCTTGAACGGATAACCATACCTGGTCGGCAAGATCTCGTCGGACAGACGGAATGCCATCAGGGTCTGCGGGTGCAGCGCGGTCGGCATATCGATGCCCTCGTAATAGCCGTCGGCACATTCGAAGCCGACATAGCGCGCGGTGGTGTCGGCGCCGATGCGCTCCAGGAACGTGCGCAACGGCGTGCCGCTCCACTTGCCGATCATGCTCCAGCCCTCGACGCAGACATGGCGCGTTACCTGGCTCACCTGCGGCAGTGCGTACAGCTCATCGATGGTCCAGGGCCGCTTGTTGTCGATCCGGCCGGCAAGCTGCAAGCGATAATCGGCAGAATTGAGGCGCGGCGCGTTATCGGGCCCGTACCACGCGTTGTAGCGGAAATCCTTCACCGCCATCGCTTCCGGGAACGTCGGCGCCAGACGATCGCGGCCGAAGATCGCCGCCTGAACCCTGTCGTTCCAGCGCGAAAAGCCGGCCAGCACGCGCTGCACCGAATCATGATCGCTGAGGTCGCAGCCGGTCAGCAGCGTCAGTGCGCCCAGCGACAAGCCGCCGCGCAGCACGGGGCGTCTGGCAAGTGTCATCGAAGCTTCTCCGAAGTGTCGGCGTGGCGAAGTTCGGTGGCACGACCCACCACCATGGCGAGCAGCGTGCGCGGTACCACGAGGGTAAGGCCGACATGGATCAGCAGGAAGAACACGATGCCGGCCATCACGAGGAAGTGCACCACGCGCGCGCCCTGGAAACCCCCGAACAGCAACTCCAGCGGCCAGGTCTGCACCGGCTTCCAGATCGCGAGGCCGGACAGGATCATGACCGCGACGGCGGCGAGCGCTGCCCAATAGGCGGCCTTCTGCACGGCGTTGTATTCGCCCAGCCGATGCTCGAGCCGGAACCTCAGCGCCGCGATCATGTCGCGCGCGATCGTGCGCGGACCGACCGGCAGGAAGTCGCGGCGGAAGTGGCCGGTGACGATCCCCCACAGCAGGAACAGGACATACGCGATGACCAGGGTCCACATCGCGGCGAAATGCCAGGCGATCGCGGTGGCGACGCCGGGATCGCCATGACGGGCAAGCGAGGCCTCGACATCGCCGCCGAGCGTCGCCCATTCCGGGAAAGCGATAAAACTGAAGATCGGGCTGGCGTTGTAGATACGCCAGCCGCTGCCGATCATGATCAGGATCGACAGCGCCATCACCCAGTGCAGGATGCGGCGCGACAGCGGATGACGCTGTTCGTCGTAGCTGGGGGTCATGTCGGTGTCTCCAATCCAGCCGCGACAAGAATGGCGGTCCCTTCCGGCGTGGCGAGGAAGGCAACGAAGCCCTCGGGGTTCGGTCGCCGCGTCAGACGTGTGACCGACGCGGCATAGAGCAGCGGAGGCTGCGTCTCCGGCGGCACCGGACGGATCACCGCGAGGCGTTGGTCGGCGCGCACGTCGGTCATGTGCAGCAGCCCGGCCTGCGCCGCACCGGTGGTCAGCAGGAACGCAACCTCATCGGTATCGACGGCGCCGAGTAGGCGGCTCGGTTTGAGGCCGAGACGTGCCACCAGGGCAGGTCCGTCGATATCCGACGCCGGCGTTGGATCGGGTGCGGCGAACGTGCGGTCGATTGCCGTCACGCCGCGTTCCCCGGCAATCACCAACGGATTACGCCACTGCGCGGGGACAGCCGAGGCGACTACGCCGGCCTGCACCGACTGATCCAGGATCGTCGTCTGGGTGACCACGATGTCGTTCTGAATGCCGCGGACAAGCTGCGGCAGGATCAGGCCGGGGCCGGTGGCGAACACGAACACCCGGACGCCGGTTCGCGCCTTGTAGGCGGCGGCGGCCTGACGCAGCGCGGGCGCCAGCGTGGTGTCGCAGTTGACGGCGAGGTCCACTGTGTCCGCGCGCGCCGGCGCGATGGCACCGGCCAGTGCCAGGAGCGGCAGCGCGCGCCGGCCAATCAGTATCGCAGCGGCCATTCAGTTCACCCAGGACAGCATCGCGGAGGAGCGCGCGACGCCAAGATGGCGCATCAACGCATCGGCACCCAGCACGCGGCCTGGCGGATCGATGACGAACCAGGTCTGGATCACAACCAGGAACATGTAGGTCCACGGCCACTCACCGTCCGCGGAATAAAGCCCGAGCCAGAGATTGACCCCCATCAGCAGGCCGAGCAGAGCGCCGGCACGGGACAACAGACCCAGCAGCAGCGAGACAGCGATCGACAACTCCACGATGTAGACCAGAGGGCCGAACACGCCGAGGTTGGGCAGCACGATGTCGCGCACCAGTTCGCCTTGCAGGGCGATCGCGGCGTGATCCGCCTCCTGCTGCATCCAGAACTTCAGGCCCCCGAAGTTGGGCGGGATCTTCCACAGCGTCTGCTGCCACCACATCGCACCCATCAGCGTCCGCAGCCCCCAGATGCCGATGTTGCGCGGCGTGCGCTGCGCAGGGTCGCGGCGCCACACCAGGGCGGCGATGACGATGCTGGCCAACAGCAGCAGCCAGAACACCGGAGTGAACCAGGCGGACTGGGTCAGGAAGCGGGCGGCATCGTCCAATGGGTTGGGCCGCATGGCATCTCTCCCCTCATTCTGGCCGGCCACCTGGATGGTGGTCTCGCGATGCCACCGGACGTTACAACCTGAAGCGACGGCCCGACAGGAGATGGCATGGGCAACAAAGACGAGGCACCGAGCATCCTGGCGGCGAAGACGTATGGCGCGCCATCGGTATTCCGACCGGAGAACCTGCTGCGCGAGGCACGTCGCCAGCGTGGGCTGCCGGATGCGGCGGTGCCGGCGGTGTGCGCGCTCGACCCGGACGGCGACATCGTGCGTGCGTTGCGGTCGAGCGGGCGGTCGCGGCGTGCACCCGCCTGGGCCTGCTATCACACCGAGATGGACGTGACGGAGCACGACGGGATCACCGTCGGCATCGTCGGGCTGGCGGTGGGAGCGCCGTTCGCCGTTCTGGTGGCGGAGCAACTGTTCGTGTCCGGTTGCCGGCTGCTGATCAGCGTGACGTCGGCCGGGCAGATCGCTCCGGTGGGACCGACGCCGTATTTTGTGCTGATCGACCGCGCGCTGCGCGACGAGGGCACCAGCCACCACTACCTGCCGCCTGCGACGTTCGCCGAAGCGGATGGCACGTTGGTGGACCGCGCCTGGCCAGCTCTCGAGGCTTTGCGGACCCCGGTGCATCGCGGCACCGCGTGGACCACCGATGCGCCGTATCGCGAAACCGAGGACGCGATCGCCGCGGCCCGCGCGCATGGTGCGTTGGCGGTGGAGATGGAGGCCGCGGCGCTTTACTCGTTCGCGCGGGCGCGAGGACGCGACGTGCTGTGCTTCGCGCATGTCACCAACCGGATGGCCGTCGCCGAGGGCGACTTCGAGAAGGGCGAACTAAGCGGAGCGAGGGATTCGCTCGATGTCATCGCCGCGGCCGCAGGCGGGTGCGGGTTCAGGTGATCGGACCGCCGGCCAGGGTTCAGTAATGCGTCACCCATGGGCTGTTCAGAGCTGCCTCGATGCGGCGGTGGCGGGCCTTGATGACATCGGCGGGCACGGCGCTGACAAACGCGTAGAAGGTCCTGGTGCGGATCGCGTCCACCACGCGCTCTCCCACCTTGTTCGGATCAAGTCCGGTGGCGGCGAGGCGTTCGGCCAGCGCGGCTTCTTCACCGGCGCGGACCTGTGGTCCGCCCATGTGATCGGGGCGATTGCGGGCTCCGCGCGCGATATTTGTGGCGATCGGACCCGGGCATAGCACCGAGACGCCGACATCGGTGCCTTCCAGCTCGTGCTCCAACGCCTCCGACAACGACAGGGCGGCGTATTTGCTCATCGAATACGGTCCCTGGTCGGTGCCGCGACGATTCTGGAAACCGGCAACCGAGGCGGTGTTGACCACATGGCCCGCCTCGCCGTGGCGGAGGATGGCCGGAACGAAGTGACGGATGCCGTGGATGATCCCCCAGATGTTCACGCCGATCACGAACTCCCAGTCGCCTCGCGGCACGTCGATCATCCTGGTGCCGTGCGTCGGCACGCCGGCGTTGTTGCAGGCGATATGCAGCTTGCCGAAATTGCGTTCGGCTTCCGCGAGGGCATCGACAACGGATTGCTCCTGCGTCACATCGATCCGCACCGGCATGACGCGCTTGTTGGTGCCGGAGAGGCCATGTGCGGCCTGCTCTACCGCGTCCTTCTGGATATCGGCCATGACCACATTGGCGCCGGCCTCGGCCAGCGCGGTCGCAATGCCGAGACCGATGCCGGACGCGGCGCCGGTGACGATGGCGGTCTTGCCGGAGATGTCCATGTGCGCGGGCCTTTCTATGTCGGCGGATCGCTCTGTTCCATCAGCGCCAGGCCTTCCATCGCGAGCCCGTAGCCGAGCAGGTCCTGCATGCGCTTTTTCAGATATTCGGTGAACATCAACCGGGTATAGCGCAGCAGCAGCGTCGGCCTCTTGGTCAGCGCCTCGGCATGTTCCCAGGCACGCGCCAGCACCTGGTCCGGCGGCAGGATTTCCGCGACCAGACCGAGGTCCTTCGCTTCCTGGGCCGACAAGGTCTGGCCGGTGAGCAGGAAGTAGCGGCCTCGGTTCAGGCCCAACAGCAGCGGCATGACGATATGCATGCCGTCCCCCGGTACCAGGCCATTCGGGAAATGCGCGGAGTCCTGGAACGCCGCGGTATCCGCCGCGAGCACGATGTCCGACAGCAACGGAATCTCACCATGCCGCCAGGCCGGACCATTGATCGCCGAAATAACCGGCACCTCGATGTTGAGCAGGTTCATCAGCAGGGCGCGGCCTTCCCAATGCACCCGGTCGAACGCGTTGGCGGTGAGGCCAGGGCTGATCGCGCTCTGCCCAGGGGTCGCGCGGACGCCGGACCATTCGTCGCCGGTACCGGTCAGGATCACCACCCGGTTGTCGCGATCGCGCGCGACATCGGCGAAGGCGTCCGGCAGCTCGCCGTGCGGACCGAGCCCCCAGCGCAGCGGGCCGTTGTCGGTGTGAAACCGCAACTCAAGGATGCCGCGCTCGCGGCGCATGTGGATGCACGCGTATTTCGTCGCGTAGCTGTCGAACCGGCTCATGGCACGGTCAATCGATACACCTTCGCCGCGGTGCCGCTGTAGAGCGCCTGCTTCTCGCTCGCCGACGCATTGGCGGTGATGCGCTTGAACGCGTTCCACAGCTCGGTATAGCCGCACGACTGCTTGTCCGGCGGGAAGTTGCTCTCGAACATGCAGCGATCGACGCCGAAGGCCTCGATGCAGGGCTCAACATATTGCCGCCACGCGGCGGCGAGGTCCTCGGACGATGGAGGGACGTCGCGTTCGTGGAAGTCGAAGCCGACCGACACCATGCCGATGCCGCCGAGCTTGCAATAGACGTTCGGGCATTTGGCAATTTCGAAAATGTCCTTGCGCCAGCCGGCGAGGATCTCCTGGCGATGGCCGTTGTAAGGCCCGACCCCGAGAATGCCGCCGACATGGTTGAGGATGATGGTGGTGCCCGGAAACGCGCGTGCCAGGTCGATCGCGTCCGGTAGTTGCGGGTGATACTGCCACGACTCGAAGCTCAGCCCCAGTGGCGCAAGCTGGGCAAAGCCTTCGCGGAATTTCGGATCGAGCACCTGATGCGGGGGAACCACGCGGGAGGCGTATTTGCCGACCGATTCGTTGCCGTCCCACGCAACGCCGTGACGGAGACCACGCAGGCGCCCGCCGGCGGCGGTGATCTCGGCTTCCAGCAATTCGCGCACACGCGCGCCGACCGACAGGTCGCCGCCGCCGACGATGCCCTCGGCGACGCGGCACGGTCCGTAGCCACCCGAAGCGCTCATGGCGGCGATGCCGGTGACGAACTCGACCTCGCCCAGCGCGGCCATCTCGCGCGGACCGTCCTTGCGGTACATCGCGCGACATTCGAGGAAGACGGTCGAGACGATGTTGTGCCCGCCGCCGATATCGGCGAGCAGTTCCGGCAGCAGGTAATGGCCGCGGTGCGGCATATCCCAGAAGTGATGATGTGGGTCGATGATCGGCAATGCGGGCTCCAGCGCCGCTTCGGTGGGGCGCTTCGCCAGCCATGCCCTCAGGGCGGCGTCATCGCGATGAACGCCGCCGCGGAATTCGCCTTTCGAGTCTCCGAACTGGGGCATGCCTGTTTCCTCCGTTGGTGTGATCGGACATCAGGGCGGCGCATCCCGCCACATCTTCGGCCGCTTCCGCACCGGGTCGAGCAGCGACCAGTCTCCCTGCTCCAGCGTGTGCCCCTTCGGAAATGGCGGCCGCGGCTCCAGCCCGAGCGAGCGCACCACCCGATCGTCGCGATAGTAGCACTGCAGGATCGCCCGCGAGAGCGCTGCCACCTCCGCCCCACCGCGTTCCCGGAATGACGCCGCGACCGCATCCCGCCGCGATGCCTCCAGGTCCGCGAAGGCGCAGCCACCGAGCGTTGCCAGGGTGCCGATCGCTGCCTTCACATCGCGCAGGTCGCGGCCGAGCGACTTCACGATGTCGGCGAAGATCGTCGCATCGTCGGCGCCGGGCACATCGAATTCAGTGCTGGCAGGAACCATCATCGCGGCGACGCAACGCAGGTCCCGGAGTTCCGGCGTCGTCAGGTCGCTTTCACTGTCATTGTTCATGTCTGCCTCAATCGAACAAGGTTGCCAAACGCTGCTTCATGCTGTCGGCGATGTAGAGCGCCAGCGCCTGGATGGTGGAGGTCGGGTTCACGCCGCCGGAGGTGACAAAGATACTGCCGTCGACGATGAACAGATTCCTCACGTCGTGACAACGGCCCCATTCGTTCACCACCGACCGTTCCGGGTCCGTCCCCATGCGCGCGGTACCGAGCAGGTGCCAGCCGCCGTTCAGGATCGGACACTGCACCCCGACATTCGTCGCACCCGCCGCCGCCAGCACGTCCTTCGCGCGCGCGATGCCGTGGTCCATCATGCGCCACGAGTTTGCGCTGATCGTGTAATCGACCTTCGGCGCAGGGATGCCGTGCCCGTCCTTCAGCACCGGATCGAGCGTCACCCGGTTGTGCTCCTCCGGCAGGTCCTCGCCGATCACGGCGATACCGATGCGCCGTCCGACCAGCTTGCGATAGACGCGATGATGCTCCTCGCCCCAGGGCAGGCGTCCGTCCGCATCGCTGAAGATCGCCTCGGTGACCGGTCCGATGCCGCGGCCGAACTGGAAGGCGTAGCCGCGCACGAAGTCACGGCGTGGATCGGTTTCATAGAACTCCATGCTCCACAGGCACAGCGGTGGCGCACGGTTGCTGTCCAGAGGTTCGTCGACATAGCCGAAAACCTGGGCGTATGGATGGAACATCAGGTTCCTGCCGACCAGGCCGCTGGAATTGGCCAGCCCGCCGGGGAAGCGACCCGATACAGAATTGAGCAGCATCCGCGGCGTGCCGACACCGTTGCAGGCCATGATGACGACTTCGGCCGGCTGGAACTGCTCCTTGCCGTCGGCGTCGTAGTAGATCGCCCCCGACGCCATGCCGTGCTCGTTGACGGTGATCTCGCGCACCCGGCAGCGCGTGCGCAGTTCCACTCCGGCGCGGATCGCCGCCGGCCAGTAGGTGATGTCGGTGCTAGCCTTGGCGCCTTGCGTGCAGGCGGGCGTGCAGTGCCCCAGATTGATACACGGCGCGCGGCCTTCGTACTCGGTGGTGGCGACCGCGGCGTCCGACGGCCACCAGTGCCAGCCGAGTTGGTTCATCGCCTTGGCGAACCGGGTGCCGCTCTTGCCCAGCGGCAGCGGCGGCATCGGCGGTTGCTTCGGAGGATAGGCCGGATCGCCGGTCAGACCGGAGACCCCGGTCATGCGGTCGTTCTCGGCGAAGAACGGCTCCAGCGTCGCGTAATCGATCGGCCAGTCATCCGCGACGCCATCGAGCGAGCGCACCCGGAAGTCCGACGGATGCAGGCGCGGATAGTGCGCGGCGTACACGATCGTGCTGCCGCCCACGGCGTTGAAATTCAGCACCTTGATCGGCGAGTTGTCGTCGTTGACCGGATAGTCGGTCGGCCGCGCCCGCCGGTTCGGGCTGGTGGCGAAGTCGCTGAACTGCCGCGCTTCCCAGTCGCGCCCGTTGCTCGGGTAGTCCGATTGCTTCATCCAGTCGCCCTGTTCCAGGCAAAGGATGCGCATCCTGGTCTCGGCCAGGCTCCACGCGACCGCCGCACCCGATGCGCCGGCGCCAATGATCAGCACGTCAACCGTATCGTTCATCGGTAACTCCCTGGACCGCACATGGCCTATCACACCGCGCGGGTTCGCGGCAGTATGCCCGCCTCGCACTGGGGAGTAACCGCAATGATCGACCTTTATTTCTGGCCCACCGGCAACGGCAAGAAAGTCGTGATCCTGCTCGAGGAACTCGGCCTCCCGTATAGCTTCAAGCCGATCAACATCGGCCGCGGCGACCAGCTCACGCCGGCGTTCCTGAAGATCTCCCCCAACGGCCGCATGCCGGCGATCGTTGACGACGAACCGATGGGCGGCGGTGAGCCGATCTCGATCTTCGAGTCAGGCGCCATCATGACCTACCTGGCGGAGAAGACCGGAAAATTCTGCCCCACCGACCCGCGTGGCAAATACGACGTGGCCCAATGGGTGGCCTGGCAAATGGCCAACCAGGGACCGAAGCTAGGTGAGCAAGGCCATTTCCGGCGCGCGCTCGCCGGCGGCAAGAACGGCGACCTCACCTATGCCTTGCGCCGCTTCGACAACGAGGCGCACCGCATCTTCGGCGTGATGAACCTCGGCCTGTTCAACAAGCGCTATTTCGCTGCCGGCGAATACACGATCGCCGACATGATCTGCTATCCATGGGCCTCGAGCTGGGCCACACGGGACATCGACCTCGAGGAATTCCCCAACGTGAAGCGCTGGCTGGAGGAGATCGGCGAGCGGCCGGCGGTGAAGAAGGCGATGGCGCTGGGACCGGAGTTCCGCGAGGACCCGGCCTCGATCAGTGCCGAGGAGCAGGCCCGCAGGCAGAAGCTGGTCGGGGATCAGCGGGCGCAGCCGGTGCCGGCGCAATGGGTCGGCGCTGCGGCGGCACAGTAGCTCCGGCATTGCCGGACTGACAGAGGTCGTGGATAACCGGTCGCAACGCGGCAAAGGATGCGACCGGTTGGCATGGGACGTGTGGCACGCGACGGAATTGACTTGCCCGGGGACGCGGTGGTTGTCGTAGGGGCTGCCCGGTGGACATGCGCTTGTTTCGTCACGCGCAGCTGAAGCATCTTGGCACGTTGTGGCTGATCGGAGGCGCGATCCTCGCGCTCGCGACGTGGGCCTGCTTCGCCCTCGGTCTCAATTCTGCCACCGCAGGTTTTGTCTACCTCGCGATTATCGTTGGCCTGTCGCTGTGGGACAGCTTTCTGTCGTCGGCCATATTCTCGGTCGCCGCAGTTGCGGCGCTGAATTATTTCTTTATCTCGCCGATATTCACGTTCGAAGTTCAGTACGCAAGCGATATCCCGCTGCTGGGGATTTTCGCACTGACCTCGTTCGTGATCACCGGACTGGTTAGGCGCCTGCAGCACTCGACGGCGACACTGCGGCGTCAGGCGCAACTCCTCGACCTGACGCACGATACCGTGGTGGCGCGCGACCGCAATGACGCGATCACGTTCTGGAACCGCGGCGCCGAGCAGCTCTATGGATGGAGCCGCGCGGAAGCGACGGGGACGGTCTCCCATTCGTTGCTGAAGACCGTCTTCCCGGAGGACCGCAAGTCGATAGACGAAACGCTGCAACGCTCTGGTCATTGGGAGGGTGAACTCGTCAACACCAGCAAGAACGGTGTGCAGGTCACCGTTGCCAGCCGGTGGTCGCTGCAGCGCGACGCTGACGGGCAACGGATTGGTACGCTGGAGACCAACAACGACATCACGGAGCGCCGGCGGGCCGAGGAGGTGCTGCGACGCAGCCAGGCGGCCTATCTGGCAGAGGCGCAGAAGCTCAGCCTGACCGGCAGCTTCGGGTGGAACGCGGCCACTGGCGACGTATTCTGGTCGGAGCAGAGCTTTGCCGTCCTTGGCTACGCGGCGACCGTCCAACCGTCCATCGCGGCGATGCTGGACCGCGTGCATCCCGACGACGTGGAATCAGTGCGCCAGGCGTTTGATCGCACGTCGACCCGGCAAGGCGAATTCGACATCGAATTCCGGCTGTCGATGCCCGGCGGCGCGATCAAGCAGGTCCATGCGGTGGCCCGTGCGATGGAGGGCGAGCTGAACAGGGCTCAGTTCGTCGGTGCGCTGATGGACGTCACGGCGGCAAGGCAGGCAGAAAGTCGGCTGCATCAGGCACAGGCGCAGGTGGCCCATGTCGCCCGCGTCACCAGCCTCGGTGCGCTTTCCGCCTCCATTGCGCATGAAGTCAATCAGCCGCTCGCCGCGATCGTGTCGCAAGGCGAGGCCAGCCTGCGTTGGCTGCATCGCGAAGAGCCCCGGCTGGACGAAGTGGATGCGTCGATCCGGCACGTGATCGCCAACGGCAAACGCGCGAGTGAAATCGTTCAGCGTATCCGTGCGCTAATCCGGAAGACCGGGCAACAGGACAGCCCGCTGAACCTCAACACCCTGGTCGAGGAGGTGGTGCCGTTGGTGCGACACGAGGCGGCCCGCCACCGGGCATTGCTGCGGTTGGAACTTGCGGCGGATCTGCCCGCCATCCGTGGCGACCCGATCCAGCTGCAGCAGGTCATCATTAACCTGATCATCAACGCCGTCCAAGCCATGACGGCGGTTGAGGATCGGACGCGCGTCGTGGTGGTGCGGTCTGGCGCGGACGGCCGCGATCATGTCCTGCTCGAGGTCGAAGATTCCGGGCCGGGCATCGATGACACACACGCCGGGCAGATATTCGAGGCATTCTTCACCACCAAGCCGGACGGCATGGGTATCGGACTGTCGATCTGCCGCTCGATCGTCGAGGCCCACGGCGGGCAGATAATCGCTGCGTCGCGGGTGCCTGAGCCCGGTGCCATCCTCCGGTGCATCCTGCCCATCAGCGGTTCACCGCTTGACGGATTTCCGCCTGGTGCCGCATCTTCGCCGGGCTGACCATTGGGGCGTGGCATCACGTCATCTATCTCAGGAATCGCGTCGTGGTTGACCGATCGGTGCCGGGGGAGCCTGATTCGAACAGCGAGGAGCCGGTCGTCCTGGTGGTGGACGACGACGAGGCCATGCGCGAGGCGCTGCGCAGTCTGCTGGAATCGGTCGATCTACGGGTCGAGATGTTCCGCTCGGCGGCGGCATTCCTGCAAGCGGACCTGCCGACCACGCCGTGTTGCATTGTGCTCGACGTCAGGCTGCCCGGGCAAAGCGGCCTCGAACTGCAGGCCGAACTCATGCGGGAAGATATCCGCATCCCGATCATCTTCATCACCGGTCACGGCGACGTGCCGATGTCGGTGAAGGCGCTGAAGGCCGGCGCAATCGATTTTCTGGTCAAACCGTTCCGCGACCAGGACCTGCTGGATGCGATCGGCGCGGCGATCGAGCTGGATCGCAAGCGACGCGGTGAGGATGCGATGCGGTTCGACGTTCGGGCGCGATACGATGCCCTGACCGGACGCGAGCAGCAGATCCTGAAGTGCGTCACCGATGGTCTGTTGAACAAGCAGGTCGCCCACGAACTCGGCGTGTCGGAGATCACGGTAAAGATCCATCGCGGCAACGTTATGCGGAAGATGGGGGCGAAATCCCTGCCGGACCTGGTGAGAATGGCGGAGGCGCTGAGCTTGAGCCCGGCAAGACCCGCTCGCTGAGCCTGGCGCGAGGGCTGGTTCGGTTTTGCGGAATGCTACCGGCGGGTATCGCCATAAACCCTTGTATAGCTTTCATCGCCAGGCCTGAGGCCGCAGTATGGGGGCATGACAAAGTTTGTCCTGGCGATGCGCCGGCCGCAGCACATGAGATCGGATTGAGCGTGAAGGCTCCTCTCATCGCGATTGTCGACGACGACGAGGCGGTCTGCACCGGCATAACAAGCCTCATGCGATCGCTCGGATATGACGTGCAGGCCTACCTGTCGGCCGAGGAGTTTCTGGGTTCCGCGGCGCGTCGCGACACCTCCTGCCTCATCTCCGACGTTCAAATGCCGGGCGTTGGGGGTCTCGAGCTGCAAAGGATCCTCGCTGCCGAAGGCAACCCGACGCCGATCATCTTCATCACCGCCTTTCCTGACGCACACGTTCGGCAGCTTGCGTTGCAGGCCGGCGCCCTGTGCTTTCTCAGCAAGCCATTCGACGGCGAGGCGCTGATCCAGTGCCTGGAGAACGCCCTGGGGGCCGGCGGCGCCCACTAGCCGCAGAATCGCCGGAGAGCTTCGGCGAGCAGCTCCAAGGCACGAGCCTATTGCCAATCAGGATAACGTTTGCGCGAGGCAAGGCAGCAACGACGTCGGCGTGACCCGGCGCTTGAGCCAAAGTGATTGCGAAATGGGCATACCGCCGGCCTCGGGCAAACCTTCGTATAGAATTGCCCAACGATGGTGGGAGGCGGGTCGGACCCAAGTGCGATAGAGCCCATCTGACAGACGGCATCATGCTCCCAGGGTGAATTGTCGGCTATGAGAACGGCAAGGACCCATGGAAAGTTCAAGCCCTGCCCCGGCGCTCTGCCACCGCCTCGACTTCGACCGGTTCAGTCTGCTGCCCGATCGGCGCCAGTTATTGAAAGATGGCGTGCCGATTCGCCTTGGCGCACGAGCGTTCGATATCCTGGTCACATTGGCAGAGCGGCCCGGCGAACTGGTTACCAAAGACGAATTGATTGCGCAGGTGTGGTCCGGCGTCTTCGTTGACCCAACGAATCTCAGAGTTGGCATGGCGGCGGTACGCAAGGCTCTGGAGGATGGCGATGGTCGGCTGATACGCACCGATCCTGGTCAAGGCTATCGGCTCACCGCGCAGGTCGCGCGGACCGCCGACGCGCGGTCGCCCGTCCGTGTCGTCACTGCTGCTCCGTCGCAATTGCCGACCAGGGTGATGCGGATCATCGGCCGGAGCGAGTTCATTGCGGACGTGGCAGCCCAGTTGCCGCGGCGGCGCCTGATCACGATCGCTGGCCCGGGTGGAATTGGCAAGACCACAGTCGCTGTTGCGTGTGCTGAAGTGCTCGCCGGCTCATATCGCGATGGTGTGGGCTTCGTCGACCTGACCGAGGCGGCGGAGGCGGCATCGGTTGTGCCCGCGCTGGCAGCGGCGCTTGGTATCACGATCAGTACCGATGACGCCCGCCGCGATGTGGTCGGGCATTTCAGGGGTCGCCAAATGCTGCTGGTGATCGACAACTGCGAGCATGTCATCCAGGCAGCGGCCGAACTGATCGAGGCAATATCCGTCGGCGCCCCGGGCGTGCATATCCTCGCCACCAGCCGCGAGTCATTGCGCGTGACCGGCGAATGGGTCCGGCGTCTGCCAGCCCTCACTTGTCCCCCCGATGCGACGAAGCTCTCGGCGTCCGAGGCATTGAGCTATCCGGCGGTCGAGCTCTTCGTCGAGCGAGCGACGGCAACCCGATTGGGATATCAGCTTGGCGACGCGGAAGCGTCTGTGGTCGGCGAGATCTGCCGGAGTTTGGACGGAGTGGCGCTGGCGATTGAGCTTGCCGCCGCTCAGGTCGAGGTGTTCGGCGTTGCATGGCTGGCAGCGCATCTGGATCGACGGCTGTGGATCCTCAAGTGCGGCCGACGTACCGCTGTGCCGCGGCATCAGACGCTCACCGCAATGCTGGATTGGAGCTACGAGCTGCTTTCTGAGCAGGAACGTGCGACGCTGCAACGAATTGCCGTCTTCCCCGGCGAGTTCACGCTGGCGGACGCAATCGGCTCGGCGACCGACGATGGGATCCGGGATTTCGAAATGGTCGGCGGAGTCTATGGGCTGGTCTCGAAGTCGCTGGCAATGTTGGACGACAGCGGATCGGTGACGCGTTACCGGTTGCCCGAGACGACGCGTGTCTATGCCCATGCCAGGTTGCAAATGACCGAACCGGAATTTCATCGTTCAACGATCCAAGTGCCGCTCTCGCACTGAATCTGCTGTCTCAGGGATGGCCTGCCGGCGCATCCGATCGCAGCAGACCTTCTTGCTTCAGCTCAGCCCAGAAATCGGCCGGGATAGCATGGCGGAATGCGGCGACGTTGCGGGCAACGTGTTCCGGCAGCAGGGCGCCCGGGATCACCGAGGCGACCGATGGGTGCCCGAGCGGAAATTGCAGCGCGGCGGCGGGCAGCGGCACCTTGTGTCGCGTACAGACCGCCTCGATCCGCGTCACCCTGGCGACTATCTCCGGCGTAGCAACGGCATAGCGGTAGCGCGCGCCCGCCACCGCGCCCGTGGCAAGGATGCCTGAAGCAAACGGAGCACCGATCACGAAGCCCACGCCGCGCGCGACGCAGCGCGGGAATTCGCTGTCCAACACATCAGTATCCAGCAGCGTGTAGGGCATCGCGACGAGGAAGAAATCGATGTCCAGCAGGTCGAGGAAGCGTGGCATCATCCCGAGCTCGTTGATGCCCGCGCCGATGCCGGCAATCAACCCGGCCTGCTTCAACTCCATCAGCGCGCGGAATCCGCCGTTGTGGATTTCGGTCAGACAGGCGGCCACCTTTGCATCGGTGGTATGATGGCCAATGTCCAGGTCATGGATCAGCAGCAGATCGATGCGCGGCAGGCCGAGGCGCTGCAGGCTGTCCTCGAAGCTGCGCATCACCCCGTCGTAGCTGTAGTCGAACCGGTGCTGGAACTTCAGGCCGCCGCGCCAGAAGCCGTGCTCGAATTTTTCCTCCTCATGGCAGGCGCGAAACAGCCGGCCGACCTTGGTGGAAAGCACGTAGCCGGCGCGCGGACGCCGATACAGCGCGCGCCCGAAGCGATGCTCGCTCTGCCCACGGCCGTACCACGGCGACGTGTCGTAGTAGCGGATGCCGGCGTCCCATGCGGCCTGCAACGTGGCGCCGGCGTCTGCGTCTTCCACCACATCGAACAGATCGCCCAGCCCGGCACCGCCGAGGCCGAGTTGCGTCAGCTCGATGTTGGTGCGGCCAAGTTTGCGGCGGACCGTCGGATCCATGGGCAAGCGTTCGCTAGCCGGCGATCCCGGCCCGGCGCGTCCAGTATTCCCACGCGCGAGCATGGCCCGCACTCGATTTCTGCATCTCGGCGATCTCGCCTTCGCTGAGGTAGACGATGTCGCCGCCCAGTCGCATCGCCTCGGCCTGGAGCTGCGCATTGACCTTCAGATAGACCGACGTGTGCACCGCGTTCTCGATCGAGAGCCCGGCGACGGCGGCGCCGTGCCCGCGCATCAGCACGACACGGTTCGCGCCGAGTCCTTTCGCAAGATCATCGCCTTGCGCCGATGTCGTTACCAGGAGGTTGGTGTCGCCGAATTTTTCGCGGATGTCCCAGATCGGGATTTCCGCCCCGAGCCCCGCCGCAACGTGGAGGACAGGTTTGAGCTTGACGCTCGGCGCGACGGTAAACGGGATGACTTCGTAGGCGTGGTTATGCACCACGGACATCACGTCGGGACGTCCGCGATAGATCGCGCCGTGGATCGGACGCTCGGTGTATTGCGTGCGCCCGCGCAGGTCGATCGGGTTGCAGTCGAGATCGTATTCAATGATGTCGTCGAGCGTCACCAGCTCCGGACTGCGCGAGCCTGACAGGAAGAACCGATCGGAACGATCCGGGTGGCGCACGCTGATATGGCCATAGGCATCGACCACCTCCTCATGGGCCAGAATGCGGTTCGCGATCACGAGGTCGCGCAGCAGATCGGCAGTACTCATGGCAGCACTCCTCTCGCCTCACCTATCAGAAGAAGATGCTCAGGTTCTTGGCGGTCAGGACATTCTGGTCGAGAACCATCCGACGGTTGGCGATCTTCCACGCACCAGCGACACGGCGCAGCCTGTCCTGGCGCGCCCCGACATAGAAATCCTGCTCGATCTCGCCTCGGCTGCGATATACAATGAAATTGCAATGAACGGTCAGCTCCGCATCCGAAGCATCGGGCGCAACCTCGATATTCGTGATCAGGTGCCGTGTCCGCGACGGCGGGTCCTCCGCCCAGGCCATGCCGGTATCGAGCCGCGCGACGCGTGCGGTCAGCGTCCTGATGTCCTCATCGAACAGGCCAAGGCCGTCGGCCCCGTCCGGCTCCGTCTCGGCGAAACGATCCGCGTCGAGGATCGCGATCGCCTTGCTCGACGCGGGATAGCGGTTGGCCCGCGCAGCCATCCAATAGTGGATATCGTCGGTGAACAGTCGGAGCCAGTCGTGAAACCGCCTCTCGTCAAGCAGGCGGGCCTCGCGATAGAGGAATTGCTCGACACCGCGGATCATGTCGGGGTCAGGCATATTCGGCATCCCTCGCGGTCGCGCATTCCACTGCGCTCCAATCGGCCGCCGCCATCAACTCGGCCCACCGCCGATAGAACTGGCGGTGGTTGCTTTCACTGAACCGGTAGTCGCTGACCCAGGCGCCGAGTGCCGGATCGAACCGGTCGTGACCAAGCCCCATCCGGTTGTTGAGCGGCATGCGCCGCGACATCACTCCGCGACATGTCTGGGTGCATTCCTGCCAGTTGTCCATGTCGTCCTGCTCGAATGAGCCGGAAGGACTGAAGCCTCGGATCCCCGCCTGCCGGATCGCTCGCTTGACCTCCGCAGGCGCCGTCTTGTCCATGAAAACGAATGAACGCACCTCGGTCTTTTCCGGGCCGCGCGGCTGCCAGACACGGAACGTGCGCGAGGTACCACGCAACAACGAGAAATTCGGAAACACCGTGCCGACGATCGGGTTGATCAAATTGGCGCGCGGCCCAAGGCGTTGCCGGACCTCCGCGGCGATCTCACGTTCATAGGCTTCGATTTCCGGCATCGGTGGATCGCCGACATCATCGGGGCCGACGCAGATCAGTGCATGGCCGTTGCCAGGGGAGGCCATCCTCTGCGTGCTGTGGGTGTTCGCTGTGACGCCGCGGCTGAAGCCGATCTTGACGGCAGACAAATGGTTCCACTGCACATGGTATGCGTCGCCGCCAAAATTCTCGGCCGGGAACTTCCAATTGCAGGGCATGATCCATTTGTGCGTGGCGACGATCTCGATGCCGCCTTCACGCCGGTCGACGAAGGTGTCGATATACCAGGCCATCTCGCCGAGGTACTCGCGCAGCGGTGGCGCCTCGGGATCGAACGTCGCGAACCAAAGTCCCTTGTAACTGTCCAGTTGCGCCACTGGGATCAGGCCCAGGCTCTCGCGGTCCAGATCGCCGTGATAGGCTTCGCGCAGGTTCGGCACGCCCGTCAGCCGCCCGTCGTTGCCGAACGTCCAGCCATGATAGGCGCAGATGAAGCTCGCGGCGTTGCCATCGTCGGCACGACACAACCGGTTGCCGCGATGGCGGCAGACGTTGAGAAACGCGCCCACTTCGCCCGCAGTGTCGCGCACCACCAGCACCGGGTCCTCGCCCATATACGTGGTCAGGAAATCGCCCGGACGCGCGATCTGGCTGTCGTGACACAGGAACAGCCAGCAACGGGCAAAGATCCGCCGCAACTCGGCCTCGTAAATTTCCGGCTCGATGAATATCCGGCGGCTGATCATGCCGTTCCGAGTGTCGACGAGTCCCGCAATCTCCGTTGTCATGATAGCCTCCGTGATGCGCGTGGAGCGGCCGGCTGGTCGAAGCCTAGACGCGCCGAACGTCAGTGACCAGCCTTAGGAAGGAGAGACAATGCCATGAAGATCACGAAGCTGGTGCCGTGGCTGGTGAAGGCGGCGGGCACCTACTGGGGCGAATACTTCTTCGTGGAGGTCCGCACCGACGAAGGCGTCACCGGCTGGGGCGAGATCACGACCACCACCAAGGTCGCCAACCGCGCCGTCGCCGGCATCATCCGCGAGCTCAACGCGCTGCTGGTCGGCGAGGACCCGTCGCAGATCGAGCGGCTCTGGCACAAGACGTTCCGATCCTTCACCTACACCGGTTCGCGCGGCGCCACCACCAATGTGGTGAGCGGCATCGACATCGCGCTGTGGGACATCCGCGGCAAGGTGCTGGGCCAGCCGGTCTACGACCTGCTCGGCGGCAAGGTGCGCGACGATATCCTGCTGTACACGCACCCGAACAGCCGCAACTTCGCCACCGACGAAGGCGTGGTGCAGGAAATCCGCGCCATCGTCGACTCGGGGCATACCGCGCTGAAGTTCGACCCGTTCCCGCATCCGAATGGCATCGGTGCAGCGGACGACGTCTACATCGACGGCGGAATGAGCAAGCAGGGCGAGAGGCTCGCCGCCAGGCTCACCGCGCGGATCAGGGAAATTGCCGGGCCGGACACCGAAATCCTGATCGACGCCCACGGCCGCTTCAATGTGCCGACCGCGATACGGCTGTGCCGCAGCCTGGAGGACGCCGGCCAGATCGACTGGTTCGAGGAACCGGTGCCGGTCGAGAGCTATCACGCGCTGCATCAGGTGCGCGAGAAGGTCAGTGCCCATATCAGCGTCGGCGAGCGGCTGCACACGCGCTGGGAAATCCTGCCGATCCTGGAGAACCGGCTCACCGATTACCTGATGCCGGACGTGACGTGGACCGGCGGGATCACCGAACTGAAGAAGATCGCCACGCTGGCGGAGACGTTCTACATCCCGGTTTCGCCGCACGACGCGAGCGGTCCGATCAACGTCGTCGCGGGCGCGCATGTCATGATGTCCACGCCGAACTTCTATCGGCTGGAAACCTCGCGGTGGGATCTGTCGAACTACAACGCGTTCATCACGACACCGCTGGACAACAGCGGCGGGCGCCTGAAGGTGCCGACGCAGCCGGGGCTCGGGATCGAGATGAACATGGAGTTCCTGCGCGGCAACGTGGTGGACGGCTTCGGAGGCTCATAGATGCGTCGATGGTTCGCAGCCTGGGTGGCGATTGCTCTGTTGCTGGGCTCGCCCGCGTTCGGTGACGGCATCCCGAAGCGCGGCGGCACGCTGACGTTCATGATCCCGGCGGATTCGCCGCCCAGTTTCGACGGTCACCGGGAGAACACGTTCGCGACGATTCACGCGGTGGCCCCGTTCTACAGCGTGCTGATCCGGGCAGACCCGGAGAACCCCGCCGACACGACTGACTTCGTGTGCGATGTCTGCACCGGAATTCCCGCCCCGACGGACGACGGCCGGACCTACGCGTTCCCGATTCGTGACGATGTCAGGTTTCAGGACGGCTCCGCGCTGACCGCTTACGACGTGGCGGCGAGCTGGAACGGGATCGTCGATCCGCCGGAAGGCGTGATCAGCGTACGCCGCGGCTACTACTCGATGATCGAACGAATCGAGGTGCCCGACGCCAGAACCGTGATATTCCACCTCAAATTCGCAACCGCCGCGTTCCTGCCGGCGCTCGCCGATCCATACGCCTTCATATACAAGAAGGACATCCTCGACCGCGATCCGCATTGGTTCGAGAAGAACATCATGGGCTCCGGCCCGTTCCGCTTCAAGGAATACCAGGCGGGACAGTCGATTTCCGGGGTACGCAATCCCGACTACTACCGGCCGGGGCTGCCATATCTGGACGGCTTCATCGGCATCTTTGCCGACAAGCAGGCGGTCCGCGTGGCCGCGATCAAATCCGACCGGGCCGCGATCGAATTCCGCGGCCTGCCGCCGGCGACGCGCGACGAACTTGTCGCGGCACTGGGCGACAAGATCACCGTGCAGGAGAGCGACTGGAATTGCGGGGCGCTGGTCACACCGAACCACGCGAGGAAGCCGTTCGACGATGCCAGGGTGCGCCGTGCCCTGACACTGGCGATCGACCGCTGGCATGGCGCGGCACCGATGTCGCGCATCACGGTGTCGAAGACGGTTGGCGGGATCGTGTTCCCGGGCTCGCCTCTGGCTGCCAGCAAGGAGGAGTTGGAGCAACTGGCCGGCTACTGGCCCGACATCGAGAAGTCGCGCGCCGAGGCGAGGCGGCTGCTGAAGGAGGCCGGCGCCGAAGGGCTGACGTTCGAATTGCTCAATCGCAACGTCGACCAGCCGTACAAGTTCAATGGAGTCTGGGTCATCGACGAATGGCGCAAGATCGGCGTGCAGGCGACGCAGCGCGTGTTGCCGACCGGACCGTATGAAGAGGCGCTGCGCCGAGGCGATTTCGCGGTGGCAATCGACGCCGAGTGCCAGAACATCGTCAATCCGCTGCTCGACGGCACCAAGTACCTGCCGCACTCGGTGTCTGATGAGAACTACGGCAACTACGACGATCCGACGGAAATCGACATTTACGACCGCATGCTGCGGGAACCCGATTTCGCGCGGCAGCGCGATCTGATGCGGCAGTTCGAGAAGCTGGTGCTCGACACCCAGGCGCACGAAGCGTTCCTGCTCTGGCGCTACCGCATCGTGCCATACCGGAGCTACGTCAAGGGTTTCAAGATCAGCCCGAGCCACTACGTCAACCAGGACCTGGCGACGATCTGGCTCGACCGATAGCGCGAGTCAGCCCGGCAGACGCAGCAACAGGTCCGCGTTGCCATGGGCGATCTTCGCGCGATCGGCGGGCGAGACCGGCAGTGCGTCCAGGAACGCGCGGGCGCGCGAATTCGACGCGAACGGGTAGTCGACCGAGAACATGATGCGGTCGACGCCGAACGACAGCAGCGCCGCCAAAAACGGGACCATGGTGAAGAACCCGCTGGTCGTGATCCACACCTGATCGAGGATCGTCTGCCGAACCGAGCGCTTCCGCCGCGCCTTCGCCTCGGCGGCGGTGGTTTCATCGATGCGGTCCAGCATGAACGGCAGCGCCTCGCCCATGTGACCGATGACGATCTTCAGGCCGGGATGACGGTCGAGGGCGCCGCTAAGTACGAGGCGGAGCGTGTGGATCGCGGTGTCGGCATGCCAACCCCAGGCAGACAGCGCCATGGTGAAGCTGAAATTGCCTGGCAGCCCATCATAATAGGCGTTCCGCACCGCCTGCGTCGGAATGCCGGGATGCAGGTAGATCGGCACGTCCAGCGCCTCGGCGCAAGCCAGAATCGGCTCGAACGCGGGATCGTCAAGGAAGCGCCCTTCGGTGGCGCCGTTTACCAGAGCGCCGTGGAAGCCAAGGTGCTTGACCGCGCGCTCCAGTTCATTCGCCGCTGCTTCAGGAGCGAGCATCGGCAGATGAGCGAAGCCGCGATAGCGTGCGGGATGGCGGGCGCAGGCCTCGGCCAGCGCGTCGTTATAGGCGCGTGCCAGGTCGATGCCGGGCTGGCTCGGGACGAGGTCGGCACCTGGGCCGGCGACCGAAAGCACCTGCACGGTAATCCCGCTGGCGTCCATGTCGGCGAGCCGTGCGGCGCCGAGATCGGCGAGTTCGTTGCGTTTGGTGGACTGCGCCCAGACGAAGTCAGGGCCTGGAAAGCCGCGGCGCGCTATCAGCTCGGGGGAGATGTCGGCAACGACGCGAGGGACGGTATAGTGTTCTTCCAGGGCGACGATGCGCATGTGGCTTCCTCCCGTACGGCTGTACGGGAGCGTCGCATGGCGGCGGCGGAGGCGCCACGCAGCGGTTGGCGCGCTCGCACCCTCGCAGCGAGCGTCAGGCTCGACAAAGGTGCCCTGAATGACTTTATATGGCAGTGACTGGAGGCCAATCTTGGCTGGCAGCACTGACGGTGGATCACATGGCGCAGTCGCCTCCGCCCCCGAATCGTCTCAAAGGTGGCTCGAAGGCCACCTCGGGTGCGTCCAATTCCGCGCATAAGCGAGCCGCCAAGGCAGCCGCGGCATCGCGGCCAAAGGCGGAGCTGACGATGGCCGGCCGGATATTGCGGGATATCCGCGAGAGTTCACACGACCTGTCCAGGCGTGCGGATCGGCTGCTGCGACGCGTTTCCTGAGTTGTGCCGCGGACGCCGATCAGCGATCTGCTTGAGGCCCTCAAGGCCCTGAAGAGCCTGCAGGAAACGGTTCGAAAGCATGACGAGGTGCTGTCCCGGATCCTCGACCGGCTTGACCAAATCGACCAACGGCCGGTTGCCCGCAAGAAGGCCAGGAGATCATGACGGGCGACAGGCCGGCCGGCTGGCCGGCTGACGTTGATCCGATCTCGCTGGAAGATCTTGGGCGCCTCGGGATCAATCCGCAGCAGGAGCTGTTTTGGGACGGCCACCGCGTCGAAGTTCGCCGGCGGCTGATACTGACCGGATTCCAGACGTTCGTCGCATTCGTTGTCAGCGTCTGCGCCATCCTCGGCGCCCTGGGAGGCTTTGCATCCGGGCTGAACAGCGCATCGGTCTTCCTGTGTGCGCGGAGCATAGCGATCCTGGGTTGCCCAACGTCACCGCCTGTGCCCGTAGCCGCGCCGAAGTGACGTCCTCTGCCACGACCCGGCTCACCGTGCGATGCGTGGCAAGACCTTGTCGGTCAACAGCCGGAACGAGCGTCCGCTGAGTGGAGCCGCCATCAGGTAGGTCATGCCGATCTCGGCGCCGAGCGATTGGATCTGGTCAACCACGCGCTCCGCGGAGCCGTGGATCATCACGTCATCCAGATAGAAATCGATCGGATCCTTGCCGCCAAAATCCCGCGGCGGGCCCTGGCGCACATTGCCGGTGTGCTGCGGGCCAACATAAGCGCCGATCGTCCATTCGGCCGCGCGCTTCGCCACCGCGCGCGCCTTCTCTTCCGTCTCATCGACGGCGACAAGGCGTGCCATCGGGATGGTGCGGCCGGTGTCGCTGTGGCCGGCCTCGGCAAGCCTCGCCGCGTAGTGCCTGCGCTTCCTGATGAGATCGGCGCGAGACGCATGCGGGTCCATCAGAATCGAGTGGCCCTGGCTTGCCGCCCAGTCGATGGCAGGCAGCGATGACGCCGCCATCCACACCGGCGGGTGCGGCGCCTGCAGTGGTTTGGGTAGCACCTCGACGCCGTCGTACTGATAGAACCTGCCCTGGTGGGTGACCCGCTGGTTGGTCCAGGCATTCAGGACAATGTCGACCGTCTCGTGGAAGCGGGCCGCACTTTCCTCGCCGGGGATGCCGAAGGCGGCGAACTCGCTGCGCTCGAAGCCGCGCCCCGCACCCCAGTTGACCCGGCCGCCCGAGAGGATATCCAGCAACGCAACCTCCTCGGCGAGTCGCAGCGGATTGTAGAACGGCGCCAGCGAAACCGCCGTGCCGATCCGCAGCCGCCTGGTGCGGGCCGCGGCCATGGTGCCCATCATGTGCACCGACGGGCAGACCGAGAAGCTCGAGAAGTGATGCTCGGCGAGCCAGACAGCGTCGTAGCCCGCCTCGTCCATGATGGAAAACCGCTCCAGCGCCGTTTCGTAGACGGAACCGAGCGGCACGGACCGATCGCGCCAGCCGAAGAACTGCAGAATACCGACTTTCATGTTTCCCTTCCGCGGTGCGCGTGTCGGCCGTCCAGTCGACCGCGGATGTTGTGTCCCCGAGCAGCGAAAGTCCAATCCCGATAGCGACGACCAAGGCAGAACAACGCCCGCCGGCACGATCCCGCATCTGATGGCCGCGGATATGCGCCCTGGCACGCGGAGACCGCCCTTTGCTCGGGGTGACTTTTCGCGCTTCGGTGGCCGTAATGCGGACCCCAACATCAGACGGGTCGAGCATGATCGAGTTACAGGCAGCACTGATATGCGCGATTCTGCTGATCAGCGCCTTCGCTGGAGCATGGGTTCAGAAGGTGCTTCCCACCCAGCATCAGACCACCGACACCGTCGACTCGGTCCGATTGGTGATGACCATGCTGCTGACTGTCTCGGCTGTCGTGCTGGGTCTGCTCACCTCATCCGCAAAGGCGCGTCACGACGACCAGGTCGGAAATCTCGAGCGATATTCAGTGGACCTGATCGAGCTCGACCAAAGGCTTCGTCAATACGGTCCAGCAGCGTTCGAGATCCGCTCCAGGCTGCGCGCTTACACCGCCGCTGCCATCGCCGACACCTGGCCGAACGAACCGCATCCTCCGGGGCGCTACCCACAGGGCCGCGAAATCGGTGCAACCAGTGGGGTGGAGAGCTTCACGCTCGGCGAATACCTTGCCGGGATCGACCGGATGATCGAAGAGCTGGTGCCGAAGGATGTGTTTCACCAGCAGACGGCGGACCGCCTGCGGGCGCGCGTGGCGGACGTTCTGCAGCAGCGTTGGCGGCTCATCGCGTCCACCCACTCGACGATTTCGTGGCCGTTTCTGACCGTGCTCCTGTTCTGGCTCGTCATCATATTCGCGATCTTCGGATTAACCTCGCCGCGCAATGTGCTCGTCCACGTCGTAATCGTGCTGGGCGCGTTGTCGGTCTCGTCATCCGTTTACCTGATCCTGGAGTTCGATGCACCACAGGCGGGACTTCTGAGAGTACCAAGCCAGTCGCTGCGGGACGCTCTCTCGCACATGGATAGACCGGAGGGGCCGGAGCCAGGCGACGTTCGGCCGTGAAGGCGTACAGCCTTTGCACCGGGCTGGCCTGCTTGCCTGCTCGGCGGATCAGGTAACAAACTGGCCGCGGTACGGGGAGGCGCTGTCAGGCAACCGCCCGCCCGCATGAGGAGAGAGTTCATGGATCTCAGGGGTGCGGTCGCTCTGGTGACGGGCGGCAACGGCGGACTCGGGCAACGCATCTGCCACGCGCTGGCGAAGGAAGGCGTGCATGTCGCTGTCATGTATGCACAGAGCCGCGACCAGGCGGAAAGCGTCGCCCGTGAGCTGACTTCCCGCTATCAGATCAATGCTGCGGCCTTCGCCTGCGACATCACCGATGGCGCGGCGGTACAGCAACTGGTTGGCGACGTGGCCAGACGCCTCGGCCGCATCGACATCCTGATCAACGATGCTGCCTACAACAAGGCGATCCCGTTCACCGACCTCGACAATCTCACGCAGGACGTGTGGGACAAGATCATGGACGTCAACCTGACGGGGCCGATGCGCCTCACCAAGGCGGTGGCACCCGTGATGAAGGCGCAGGGGCGAGGGCGCATCGTCAACATCGCGTCCGTGGCGGGTCTCCAGCCGACCGGCTCGTCCATCGCCTATGCGGTGTCGAAGGCGGGTCTCATCCACCTCACGCGCTGCATGGCGGTGGCGCTGGCGCCCGAGACGCTGGTCAACTGCGTGGCGCCGGGATTGCTGGAAGGTACGCGCGCGACCGCCAATCTGCTGCCCGAGATGGTCACGCGCAATGCGGCCGGATCGCTATTGAAGAAGGCCGCCGACAAGGACGATTGCGCCGACATGGTGGTCACCATGTGCCGTACCGAAACCATGACCGGCCAGACCATCGTCATCGACGCAGGACGCGTGTTCCATTGAGAAACTACTGGTAACGGCCAGACGATCACCAAAGGGCATGATTGCATGACGCAGGCGATGAAGTTCGGCTGGCTCACCCTCGCACTGTCTCCATCGCCGGATCAGGACTCAGCCCGCATCGACGAGCAGATCGAGCAGGTCTGTGCCGCCGAATCCCTGGGATTCAACGATGTGTGGCTGACCGAGCATTATTTCACCGGAGAAAGTGTCTACAACGATGCCCTGCTGTTCGCGTCGGCGCTGACCATGCGCACGACCCGGATTCGTATCGGGTTCGCGGTCCTTCAGATGCCATTCCATCATCCGATCCGCCTGGCGGTGCAGCTTGCGTTGCTCGATAACCTGAGCAAGGGCCGGATCGACGTCGGCATCGGCAAAGGCACAGTGTACAACGAATACGAATTCGTCGGCCACGGCATGCGCAGTGACGACAGCCGGGCACGCATGGCCGAAGCGATCGAGGTGCTGGAGCGCGCATGGCGCGAGACGCCCCTGATATACCAAGGGAAATATTTCAACCTGCGGGTGCCGGAACTGCGACCCAGACCGGTGCAGCAGCCCGGCCCGCCGATCTGGCGCAGCGTCATCTCGCCCGGCTCGTTCATGGAATGCGGCCGGCTCGGAATCCCGATTCTCACCGCGCGACTTCCGGTCGAGCGTATCAAGGAACGGTGGGCACTCTATCGGACGGGCCTCGCGGAGGGTGGTCATGACGAGCGCACACGCGGGCGGCTGCTGGCGCAGGCCGCGCTATGGCGGAACGTCTATGTCGCGGAGTCCGATGCCCAGGCGGAAGACGAGCTTTCAACCCTGCTGTTGCGCACCCGCGGACATATGATGCACGTCCGTCACGAGTACAATCCGGCCGATTTCCACATCGACCCTGTGATGCTGAACCCCTGGACCAATCCCGCTGTCGGCGATGCCGAGGCACTCGCGTTCGTCCTGGCCACCGGCTCGCTGTTCGGCTCGCCGTCGCGGGTCCGCGACCAGGTCGCCGCACTGCGTGACGTGGGCGTGCGGCATTTGCTGTGCCAGACGGGGTTCGGTGACATGAGCCACGAGCAGAACCTGCTCTCCATGCGCCGCTTCGGCGAACAGGTCATGCCCGCGTTCCGGTCATGAATCCGGCGTCATTTCAGTAAGCGGCTTCGAGCAGCCGGATCGCGTCCGCGACCTGATCCGCGGGCGAGCGCTCGCCCGCGTTGGCGTTGAAGTTCTTTACCGTATCATTGGCGATGGCCCGAAAGTCCTCGCGCGGGACTTGCAGCTGGCGCAGCCGTGTCGGCACCCCGACGCGGGCATAGTGAGCCTCGAGCATGTCGGCTGCGGCGAGCGCGGCCTGGCGTGCGTCCATCCCGTCACGCCAGACTTCCATCGCCGCCGCGACCTGCTGCGCCGATCGTGCATCGACCGCTTCGGAAAGCCGTATTCTCGCGGCATGGACGACCGAGGTCGACTCACCCTGCCCGACATGCGGATAGCGCACATGCAGCGCCGTCGAGACCGCGTAGTTGCCGGAGAACGCGCCGCCGCGGAGCCTGCGGGACCCGTCGTCCTCGGCGCGATTCTGCAGGAACGCCGCGATGCCGAGATCGATGCGCAGGGCAGCGTTGTCGAGTTCATCGACCAGCCGTGGATAGGCACGGTGCGCCAACCGGAATGCCTGGTTCCGGTCGCCCTCCGCCAACGCATTCATGTCGAGTTGCGCCATCGCACCGATCAGGCTGGCGAATACCGTTGTTGCAGTGGAACGGATCAATTCTGGCGGAGCGCTGAGCAGCGCGTCCTCATCGAGGAAGATCGCCTGGGGCCGCGTTTTGGGATCGAAATACTCCATGCGGTGGTCGAGGTCCGGGTTCTTCAGGCCGGTGCCGGCGCGGTTCATCGCACTGGTCGGCGTGGTCGGAACGTTGATGATCGGCGGTTTCGGCGCGCGCAGCCGAGGGCTGTAGGCCGGCCTGCCTTCCGGATACTGGGTCATGAGCTGGAACGGGTCGCCCGGTTCCGCCATGAAGATCGCCACCGCGCGCGTTGCCACGATGACGCTGCCACCACCGACGGCGATCAGCAGATCGGCCGCGGCTTCGGTCGCCGCGCGCCTGGCAGCGCACACCGAGGCATAGGTGGAATCCTTCTCGATACCGTCAAAGACGCCCGCGTAGCGATCTCCCAGGCAAGCCGCGATGCGCCGTACGGTATCGGTGCGCCGGTTGACGGATGAGGAGCAGACCACCAAGGCCCGCTTCGCACCTGCTCGATCCACCGCGTCCTTCAGGCCTTGCTCGATGACTTTCCGACCGCAGTGAAGGCGCCACGCATAGCCCGCGGCCCTGAACGCGCTTTCGCTCATCGCTTGTCCGTCCATCCTGGTGTCGGCGGCTTGCCGCCCGCTGACGCACTACCCCATGCGGAGTTTCCACGCGACTCAGCGCCATCGGCCGAAACCCTCCGGAAGACGTAAATGTCGTGATCGAGGTCGCAATCGGCGGCGACGCGATCGATGCGCTGTCGCACCGGGCTTGTCTGTATCGACAATGTTCACACATGCGTCCCGCAGGCCCATCATGCGCCGTCCGCCACCCGGGAGCGTGAGATGAGGGTCATGGTGAAGAAATGGGGAAACAGCGCCTCGGTGCGCATTCCGGCGTCCGTCATGGCCGCCGCCGCCCTGTCGCTCGATCAGGCGGTCGATGTGCGGGAGGAAGCCGGTCGGATCGTGATCGAACCGATCCGCGAGGAGACATTCGAGCTGGACGATCTGGTAGCCGGCATCACCGATGAGAACCGGCATGACCCGGTGGATACCGGTGACCCGCGAGGACGGGAATTCTGGTGAGGCAGCCCGCTTTCGTGCCGGATGCCGGAGATGTGGTGTGGCTGGAATTCGGATGACGGCGCGCGTCCGCAACTCGCCGGAGTCGCCCGCAAAGATGAACCGGTCAGGTTCGGGGACGCCGACGTACGAGCGATCGTGGCGCGGAGCTTTCACTTGATGACCGTTGCCAGAAGAGAAACATAAATCGCTTCGGCGACTTGATATTCTCCTTCATCCGGATCTGACCAGGGCCGCTCGCGTGCATATTTGGCAGGATGGACATAGTTGCGCATCTGACGAAGGATGTGCGCCAAACTGGCGGGGCTATACTGAGCGACGGGGCTGGATAGGGAGCCAGCCGGCAGCAAGACACACATCGATAAGTGTCTGGAAGCTCCATGTCCTGGGATCGTCCGTGAACCGAGGTCGCCGACGCTTCGGCAGCGCGGTCGCAACGCCGAGCGCCTTTTTCTTCGACCGAAGGCACCGAAGCAGAAGCACACCCTCCATACCTGCGCCGAGCAGTGTAATTGCTGCCGAGTAGGATCTTGCTGACGCCGCTCGCCGCGCGTCCTCCTCGTATCGAACGATGACATCTTTCAGTACCAAAGCAAGCTCATCCTTGTGGAAGTACTGCTCGCCGCCCCCGCTCGCGGAGTCGATCGAATGTGTCTGGATCACCTTCATTCAAGTCTGCGAGATCGTCCAATCCGAATTCCCGCAAAGTTCTATTTGACGCAGTTCTAAGAACCCCAGTGTATTCTTCGTTTAGACGTACATAATCAACCAGACCTTGACCCACCGCCCAATCCTCTTCTGGCCGAAGACCATGGTTCTGTTTAATTGACTCCATTGCTTGATTGATCCCAAGTAGATCGGCGTCACATACGCCATCGAGCCAGCGCGCTTCACGGATACCTTCGACCGGTTGGGATGCGAAAAAGACGTATTCTTGGCGGGAGATCCGTCGTGCTGCATAAAGCGCCTTAGCGAGCGCCACAGATCTCATTGCTGCCTCTGGATCTTTCCATGAAACGGGGGTGCGATCACCGCGGATGGCAGAGACGCTCGCTACAATCTCGGGAAGATCATGCTCTCCGATGGCACGTTCATCCAATCGCTCCAAAGCAGTCACTACCGCTTTCCGGTCTGCAATTCGTTGGCAATGCACGCAAATATGCGCCATCAGGTCATCCGCGGGCAACCTTCCTGGGGCGTCCCCCCTTGGCACCATTCGCCCGTGCGGCCGAAGCCTTTGCCAAGGATGTCTTGCGTCCGGCGATGCGTGCCAATTCCCATGCCATCCAGGCCCGGGTGCCAAAGATCCCCGATACCAGCGCGGGGCCATAGAGATCGACGTCGAGCGCCGGGAAATTCAGGTTGAACCCATGCCCATCGACCCGCACGTCGGCGAGTTCGTCGGCGCCGGCGTGCTGCAAATCCTGAACCAGTGTCGCCCGAAATGCATAACTGCATCCATTGGTGAGCTCGATCACAACGCGCCCCGTCTTCCTGTCATACCGGGCAGCCGCCGCGCGAGGCTCGGTGGCAAGCATCGTCTTCCCCCTGGCTTCGGGCTGTCTGAGTTCCGCGTCAGACACCGCGCCCATTGCGCCCGTCGCGGATGAAATCGAGCGCGTCGCGCGACTCAAAATGCCTGGTCCCAGGGTTCCGGCAACATGAGATAGCTGTCACCGCGCTTTATTACGTGTGCAAAGCCCGGATAGTGCATATGCATGCCGGCGACCAGTTGTCGATCGGTCGCCACCATATCGAGCAGCCGCTTCCGTGTTGCCGCCGCGGCGTGCGGATCGGTGTCGAATTCTATCGTCACCTCGGGACGGGGGATCTGGATGTCCGGCACATGCACGATGTCGCCCCAGATCAGCAGCGACTCCTTGCCCGAGGAAATCATGTAGCCGCTGTGCCCGGGCGTGTGCCCGTGCAATGGCACCGAGGTGACGCCAGGGAACACCTCGGCGCTGCCGGCGAAGGTGTGCATCACGTTGTGATACGGTGCCATCTGCTCGCGCGCACACTGAAAATACAGCTTCCTTGCCCGTTCGCTGGCCTGCGCCATCGCGGTGTCGTCATTCCAGTGGCGCGGCTCGTTTTCGTGCACCACCAGTTCGGCATTGGGGAACAGCTTTCGGCCGGTGTTCGGATCCGTCAGTCCGGCCGAGTGATCCGGGTGCATGTGCGTCAGCAGCACCGTCTCGATCGCGCCGGGATCGATGCCGGCGGCGGCCAGGTTCTGCTGCAGCTTTCCCGCGGTGGGGAGCAGATAATCGCCCGACCCGGTTTCGATCAGCGCCAGCCGCCCGGCCGAGAACACCGCATAACAGTTAACCGAAGTGCGCCGGCCGGGACGGAAATTCTCCGCCAGCATACGCATGGCATCGTCGGACGAGATGTTCTGCAGGACGTCAACCGTGCCGTCGAGATAGCCGTCCGACAGCGCGGTGACGACGATGTCACCGATGCGGCGGTGGTACACGCCCGGGATCTGGTGTGTCGGTACCTGGACCATGACCTGCTTCGTCCTTCGGTTCAGTGCGCGATGTAGCCGCCGTCGATCACCAGTTCCGTGCCGGTAACGAACGAGGCCTCGTCTGATGCCAGGAACAGCACGCCGTACGCGACCTCGATCGGTTCGCCCAGGCGGCGCAACGGCGTCTGCGCGATCTTTGCCTCGCGTCCGGCCGCGTTGGTGGCGTTCAGCATCGGCGGCATGTAGCCCGGATGCACCGAGTTCACCCGCACGCCTTGCGGACCGTAACGACACGCGGCGGCCTTGGTGTAGTTGCGCACCGCCGCCTTCGATGCGGGGTATCCCGGATGGCTCTCTTCGCTGGCGACAATGCCCATGATCGACGAGATGTTCACGATCGATCCGCCGCCGGTCTTTGCCATCTCCGCGGCCGCCAGCCTGGTGCCGAGAAACACGCTGGTGGCATTCACCGCCAACAGTCGCTGCCAACCCTCGAGGCCATCCGCGTCACCGACCGAACTGCCGCTGATGCCGGCATTGTTCACCAGGATGTCGAGCCGGCCATAGGCGGTTATCGCCGCAGCGATGAGCTTTTTCCAGTCGTCCTCCGACGTCACATCGGTCCTCACGAAGCGCGCCTGGCGCTGGCCGGCGGAGATGTCGGCGGCAACGGCCTCGCCTGCATTCACCAGCACGTCAGCGATGATGACCTTCGCACCTTCCGCAGCGAACAGCCGCGCCTCCGCTTCGCCCATGCCGTGCGCCGCGCCGGTGATGATCGCCACCTTGTCCTTCAGCCGCATGATGACCCCGAAGCATGTTCTGGCCGATCTTCCAATGCCCGTGGGCGGGGCGCAATCCGCCCGCATGCCTCCGGTCGCCACCTGACGGCGAGGCACGCAGGGCATCCTGATGATCGTCCTCTCGGCCGTCGCGTGCAGGTCGTTCCCTATGGGGCAAAGGCAAGCAGACCGCCTGCGTCGAGCATGCGAGCCAAACCAGCTCGGGATCGCTTCGCTGCGTTCGCAAAGATAATCCTTGACGGTAATCTGTCTAATGTTTTACGTTAGCAAGATTATCCACTCAGGTCCACACCAATGTCTCCCATCGACGCGCTGCCGCAACTCCCGCCCGCCATCGCCCGTCACACGATCTTTCTGCTGCTGGAATCGCTGCCCCCGCCGCTCAGCGATACCGCCGAGGAGCGTACCGCCCGCGACGAAGCGGCCATCGTATCGGTCGCGGTGCTGCACCCCGCCGATGCGTTCGAGGCGCGTCTCGCTGCCCGCGCCGTCGCCGCCGACGCGCGTGGCACCGAGTGCATGCGGCTTGCCTCGGTGCCCAAGACGCATCCCGACCGGGTGGACCAGTGTGTGCGCCAGGCCAACGCCATGATGCGTGCCTCCGAGGCCGCGGTGCGCTCGCTGCGCGCCATGCAGGCTCTGCGCGAGAAGGCGGAGGCCGCGGTGCGGCCGGCGCCGGCTCCCGCCGAGCCGCCGGCACGCGACATCGCGGCCGAGGCCGACGAGTTCGCGCGACGGCGCCCGAAGGATGCCGGCCTGATCCGCCGCATCGGGCGCCTGCCGGATGGCCTGGCGCCGATGTCGCCGGAGGTGGTGCAGGCCATCATCGCCGGCACCAGTCCCGCCTTGCGTGCGCTCGATTGTGCTGGCGACAACGCAATGCCCAGGGCCGCCTGACACCGGGAGCGCGTCGCGGGACCAGCGTGGCTCGCGAACCACGCGTGTGCCTGCTGACAGATCAAAGTATTTTAACACCGAGGACGCAGACGAGGGCCACAAAGGGCCACGGAGAAGCAATGATTGCGCTTCGCGCGAGAGCGCCATGCTTACTTCCTCCGTGGTTCTCCGTGGTCCTCGTCTGCGTCCTCCGTGTTAAAATACTTTGCAATACTTCCGACAGGCACCGATGTTCCCCGCAGGCTTCGGAAGCCGCACCCGCCGTCTCACCACCTGAAAGCTGAGACATCGCCGAGACGCAGATGCCATTGCGGGGACCGCTTACGCTCCCCGCAACGACAATGATACCGGTACGCCTCGTCCGCCTCGAAACCGCTCAGTACGGCTCGCGCACGAAGATAAACGTCGTCCCGGTCACAATTGGCGCACTCGCCCCGACGAACGACACGTTTGCGTCCTTCACCTGCCGCGACCCGGCCCGTCCCGATGCCTGCAGCGCGCCTTCGATGATATGCCACAGGCCGTGGATGCGTCCGGTGCCAAGACTGCCGCCGAAGGTGTTGAGCGGCAGCTCGCCATCGAGCTCGATGCGCCCGTCCTGAATGAAATCGAGCGCCTCGCCCTCCTTGCAGAACCCGTACGATTCCAGCCCGTAGATCACCGACGCCGAAAAGCCGTCGTAGATCTGCGCCACATCGACATCCCGGGGGCTGAAACCCGACCGCTCCCAGGTCAGCTTCGCGGAGCTGCTGCCCCCTTCCATGTAGCTGCTGAGGCTGCCGATGCGGCCCGCCACCTCGAAGTGCAGCCGTTGGCCGTAGCCCGCGAGATAGGCGGGCTTCGGCCCCAGATCCCGCGCCCGCTCCGCCATAGTCAGCACAATGGCGACCGCGCCTTGCACCGGGATGTCGCAATCGTACAGGCAGAACGGATAGGCGACCATCCGCGATGCGAAATAGTCCTCGCGTGTCAGCTCCGTGCCGTAGAAGTAGGCGTGCGGATTGTGCTGCGTGTGGCGGCGCTGCGTCACCGCCAGCGTCGCCATCTTCTCACGGCTCTGTCCGTTCCGTTCCAGCCAGCGTGTATACGCGACAGCCATGCCCTGCCCCGGACCACCGAAACCGTAGGGCGCGGTGAACTGCGCCGCGCCGGAAGCATGCGCGCCGGGCAGGTTCTGATAGGTGCCGCGCGGATTGTGCATCGCCCGCCACACCACCGCGTATTTGCACACGCCGGCGAGCAGCGCGTTCACCGCCTGCTGCACGGCGCCGCCGATGTTGGTGGTTCCCACCTGGATGTGCCACGTCAGGTTGGGCAGCTTCAGCATCGCCATCATGCAGTTGACGGACACGACGGAGATGCCGTCCACCTCCGCGTGCCCGGTCGCCGGCAGTTCCGGATAGGTCGCCAGGCCGTCGATATCGTCCATCCGCAGTCCCGAAACCGCGACCGCCTCCTTCACCGCGGTCAGCGCATGCGCTGCGAGCGGGATCTCGGCGGTCCGGGAGACCTTGGAAAAGCCCACGCCGCTGACCGCGACCTTGCACCGGTTCTCCCACATGCGATCGGCTCCCTTCAGCGCGCGAGACGGAACTGCGGCAGCGTGACGTCGTCGTTCAGCCGTTCGAAGATGACCTCGACGCGCCGCCCAACCTTCGCCTCTGTGTATGGCGCCTCCAGCAGGTTGCCGGCGAGCAGCGCACCCGGCGCATCGTCGAGTTCCACGATGATGCTGGCGTACGGCACGACTGGGGCAAAACGCTTGTCACCGGTGTGATACATGATGGTATAGGCGTAGATCGCGCCGGCACCGCGCACCGGTTCGAAATTCAGCGCCGTGCCGATGCATTGGACGCAGGTCGCGTACGGCGGATGCTGGAAATGTCCGCAACTCTGGCAGCGTTGCAGCGCCAGTTCGCCTCGTTTCGCTGCATCCCAGAACGGCCTGGTCCACTCGTTTGGTACGGGGATCGGCCGCGTCACCTTGCTCCAGTCGCTCATTTGACCGGGTCCAGCACGACGACGGGAATCTCGCGCTCGGTCTTCTTCTGGTAGTCGGCGTACGGCGGCCAGAATTCCAGCGACTTCTCCCACAACCGGGCGCGCTCCTCACCGGTGGCGGTCCGCGCTTGCGCCTGCATCTTCGCGGTTCCGACCTGAACCTCGACCTCCGGATCGGCGAGGATATTGCGATACCATCCGGGGTGCTCCGGCGCGCCGCCTTTCGAAGCGATCACGAAGTAGCTGTCGCCGGACTTCCCGTAGAACAGCGGGAACACGTACTTCTCGCCGGACTTCCGGCCCGTCGTCGTCAACAGCAACGACGGCACCGTGATCTCCGGCCGGCCCGGCTGGGCCATCTTGTACATGTGCCCCTCGGTGCCCCCGCTGGAGAGGTAGCGGTTCGCGTGGTCCAACATCCACCCCGGCAGGTTGGGAGCGAGCTTCGCCTCGGTCATACTTAGAACTCCTCTCTGATCCCGAAGGAGCATAGCGATGGACGCGAACGAGGCCCAGCGGCGCTATTGGAACGAGGTCGCCGGCCCGCGCTGGGTCGCCGGCCAGGGGTTCAGGGAACGGCGCAACCAGGAAAGTCTCGCGCTGTTGCTGGATCACCTGCGGCTCGCCGGTGGCGAAAGCGTGCTGGAAATCGGCTGCGGCACCGGTGCGGTCACGCTGCCGCTGGCCAACGCGGTCGGCGCGCATGGCCGCGTGGTCGCGGTCGACATTTCCGAGCCGATGCTCGGTGTTGCCAGGCAGCGCATCGCCGAGAGCGGGCTGCACAACGTCACGCTGCTGCAAGGCGACGCGCAGGTGTTCGCACTCGAGCCGGCCGCATTCGATGTCGCGACCTCGCGCATGGGCGTCATGTTCTTCGCCGACCCGGTGGCGGCGTTCCGCAACATCGGCAGTGCGCTGAAGCCGGACGGGCGCCTGGTGTTCGCCTGCTGGGCGCCACTGGCGGAGAACCGGCACTGGCTGATCTCCTACGACATCGCGCTCCGCCATCTGGGACCGCCGGCACTGTCGATGGAGCGCGAGCCGGGTCCGCTCGCCTTTGGCAACCCCGACTACATCCGCAGGATTTTGACTGAGGCCGGGTTCGCTCAGATCGCCGTGGAGCGAGCGCACCCGACCGTCGCCGGCGGCAGCCCGGAGGAAGAGGCGCGGCAGGCGCTGATGATGGGACCGACGGCACGGCTGATCGAAGCGAAACAGCCATCGGAGACGGTCCGTCAGGTGATCGCCGAGGAGATCGGGGCGGCGTTTGCCGTCGAGGCGAGCGCCGGCCCCATCCGCCTGCCGGCCACCATCTTTCTGGTCACGGCGCGCCCTGCCCAAAAATCCATTCCTGGTTGTACGGATAGAGACCCAGGATGATAAGCGCCCGCAACCTGCGTACGCACGATCCGGCCCGAACGCGGACAATCTACGTCGGCGGCAGCGTCTCAAAGACCGTGAGGTCCGGCGGCATCGCTACCCAGGCCGGACGGTCGCGCACGAAGATCGCGATCTTCGGCTGGAAGCGTGACGGATCGTCCAGAGAGCCAGCATAGATCGTGTGGGACACGTCCTTGCCGACTTCGCCGCCGAAGACCAAGCCGCCGCAAACGGGACAGAAATTGCGCACGGCGTCACTACCTCGGAACGACCTCGACCGGAACTGTCGCGTTCGGCCGCTGAACCGAACAGCGCTGCTCGCAAACCCCATGAACGGTATGAAACCTGAGCCGGACGCTTTGCGGCAGTCGGCGCAATAACAGTAGCCTACGAAAAGGGGCTCGCTTTCGGCTACATATCTCACTGCACCGCAAAGACAGCCGCCGGTGTAACGCTTCAGGCTTTCACTCATCAGTCACTCCACGCGCCCAGAAAGTGCGGCCGGATCATAATCGTACAGCCAGCGCAGGGTATCGGGCGCGCGGTCACCGACGCATGACCATTTGGCGTCGCGCGCCTGTTGCGCCGGACCGTCCTGCATGTGAAACCGCGCCTTGTTGGCGCGCGACATCGCCTGCAGCTTGCTGACCCGCGGAATGCGGAGTTGCTCATAGCGCTGGAGGGCAGCAGCAGGATCATCGCTGCCGGCGGCGAGGCAGGCAGCGAGTGCGGCGCCATCTTCGATCGCCTGCGCCGCGCCCTGGCCCATGAAGGGGTACATCGGGTGACAGGCATCGCCGAGCAATGTCACGCGGCCGATCGACCAGCGCGGCAGGGGGTCGCGGTCGAACAACGCCCAGATGAAGCAGGTCTCGGCGGCGGCGATGATCCGGCCGATTTGCGGATGCCAGCCGGCAAAGGCGGCGAGCGCGCGATCGATGGTCGCACGATCGGTCCAGTCCTCGCGGTTCCACGTGTCGTGCTCGGTCCAGCCGACGAAATTCAACAGGCGTCCGCGCGACACGAAGTAGTGCACGAAGTGGGCGCCAGGACCGACCCATGACTGGTTGCTGTGATCGAGGCCGAGATCTGCGATGCGTTCGACGGGGACCAGTCCACGATAGGCAACGCAGCCGGCAAACACCGGTGCCTCGTCACCGAACAGCCGAGCGCGAACCGTCGAATGGATGCCATCCGCGCCGATCAGCACGTCAACCGAGATGCGCGCGCCGTTGTCGAACCAGACCGCGACGCCGTCTTCCTGGTCGGCGAAACCGGCGAGCCTGTGGCCCAGAAGAATGTGCTCGCTCGGCAATTCGGACGCGATTGCCGCCAACAGATCGCGACGGTGCATCGTCATATGCGGCGCACCATAGAGCTGCTCGCATAGTGGGTTGAGCGGAGCCTGCTGCAGCATCCGTCCGTCCTGCCAGCGACGCTGATGCGTGAGATGCGGACGCACGCCCACGCGGTCGAGTGCCGGGCCGAGACCGACGCGGCGCAGGACGTGCATCGCATTCGGGGCCATGTTGATGCCGCCGCCGACGTCGGTCAGTTCCGAAGCCTGTTCATAGACATCCGCCTCGAAGCCGGCCTGGCGCAGCGCGAGTGCAGCACTAAGGCCGCCGATGCCGGCGCCGATCACGGCTATGCGAGGCACAGCGATTAGGTTCTACTCCCTCAGATCACACGGCTTTCCGCCAGAACCGAAAGCTCGCCGCGCGACAGCCCAAGTTCGCCGCAGAAGATTTCCGCGTTGTGCTCGCCGATCAGCGGCGCGCGCCTCGAAATCCGCCAGGGCGAGCCGTTGTAGATGGCCGCTTCGCCCGGATAGACGAAGCTGCGACCAAGCTCCTCATGTTCCACCTGCTTCCAGAACCCGCGATCATGCAGATGCGGGTCATCGAGCAATGCCTCCGGAGCACGCACCGCTCCCCAGGTGAAGCCGCGCTCCTGGGCGGCGTGGTAGACCTCCTCTGCCGGCAGGCTGGCGATGAAGTTCGCGACGAGATCATTGATGATATGAGGTGCGTTCGCCGTGATGACCGCCTGGTCCTGGTATTTGGGGTCCTTGAGATCGCCGGCCATACCGTAGCTGTCGAGCAGCTCCGCCAGCTCCTTGACGAACCTGGGGTTCAGCCGGCCTCCTACCAGCGCGCAGACATACGTCCCGTCCTTGGCGCGAAACTGGGTACGCGGCGTTGGACCCGCGGCATGATGTCGACCGGTCTGGCGCCGCAGCACCTCACCCCGGTAAACGTAGTTGGCGATCGCCGACTCGGTCGTCAGCGCGCAGGCCTCGTGTATGGACACATCGATATACTGACCTTGTCCCGAAACCGTGCGATGGACCAGCGCGGCCATGATTGCCAAGTACGCGTAATGACAGCCCATGTGCCAGGCATTGCCGCCACCGGGCGCGATGGGAGGCGCGTTCGGGACGTCAGCCTCGTCATAGCCGCAGGACGCCATCTCGCCACCCGCCGCCATGTGCAGCAGATCACTGGAAAGAAAATCCCGCCAGGGGCCGGTCTGGCCGAACGGGGTCAGCGAGCACAGGATCAACCGCGGGTTCTGCTCGCAGAGCGTCGCATAATCCAACCCCAGCGATGTCAGGACGCCTGGCCGCAAGGTCTCCAGAATCACATCCGATGTCGCCGCCAATCGACCGAACAGCTCTCGCCCGTCAGCGGTTTCCAGATTGAGGGTGATGCCACGTTTCGATGTGTTGTAGTACCAGAACGACAGACTGCGCTCCGGATCGGGGATGTCGTCGAAGAATGGCCCGACGTGGCGACTGGGCTCGCCACCGGGGGGTTCGACCTTGACCACGTCGGCCCCGAGATCGCCGAGCAGCTTGCCGCAGAACCGGCCTTTTTCATCGACGAGTTCCAAGACTCTCAGGCCTGCCAGCGGGCCCGGCAGGGTCTCGCTCATTGCAGCATTTCCTCCATGTAGGACAAGCGCGCCCGCGTCGTCGGCCAGAACGTGCCGTCGGCGAAGCCTGCACGAAGTTCTTCGCGGCTATAGCCCAGCAGGTCTTCGACAATCTCCCGCGTGTGTTGACCGATCAAGGGCGCGGGCAGGTGATTCGACGCGGGGGTTTCCGAAAGCTCGAACGGGGCATTCTGCGCCTTGTGCGATCCGAGCGCTGGATGCTCGATTGCCAGATACATCTGCCGATAGCGCAACTGAGGGTCATGCTCCACCCGGTCTTCAGCACTTTGTACCGGAAGGGCGCGAACCCCGGCGGCCTGGCAGCGCTCTGTCAGCTGGTATTTTCCCAGTGTCATGCTCCACGCTTCTATGTGCCGGTCCAATTCCTCCTGGTGCCGCAAACGGCCAGCAACCGTGGCGAACTTTTCCAATGTCGCCCACAACGGAGCACCCATCACCTGCACCAGTCGCTGCCACTCCTCGTCCACGTGGCAGACGATTACGCACCAGTCGTTGTACTCGCCGGGATGCGTGCGATAGGCATTATGCGGCGCGACCGTCGGCCCACGGTAATTGTTGACCAGCGGCGTCCCGGGCCAGTGCGCGCGGTTGCCCGGCGGAAACCCGGCGCGGCGCGATCCGCGCCGGTTCACGGAATAATCCAGCAGTGCCGGGCCATTGAGGGGAACGCTGGAGACCATCTGAGACAGGTCGATATGCTGGCCTTGCCCTGTCACGTTGCGATGATACAGCCCGGTGAGCGCACACATCGCTCCGTACATGCCGCCGGTGTCGTCCATATACGACCAGCCCCAGCCGGCCGGCGGTGTGTCGGGCAGGCCAGACAGATACGTCAGTCCCGAAACCGCCTGCGCGACAGGACCGAACGTGGTGTAGTGGTGATTGCGGCCGGTATGGCCGTAGCCCGACATCGACACGTAGACGATATCCGGTTTGATCCGGCATAGCTCGTCATAGTCCAGGCCCCAATTCCGTAGCACGCGCGAAGAAAAGTTCTCGATCACGATGTCGGAGACGGCGATCAGCCGTTTCACGATTTCAAGACCCTTGACGCTGCGTACGTTCAGACTGAGGCTCTTCTTGTTAACATTGGTGTCAGCGAAGTTTCCCGAGGTGTTCAGGTTGACCTCGAGATGCTGCGGCGTGGTGGTACTCGGCAACCTGCCGCGCTCGCTCTCCGGCCACTCGATCTTTATCACCTCGGCCCCGAGCGCACCCAGCCAGCGCGTGGCCCATGGCCCCGCTCGCACCCAGCTGAAGTCCACCACGCGAACGTTTTCCAGCGCTCGCGGCCGTGGCATCGCGGCTATCCCCACGTGGTCTGGCCGCCAACGAGCGTAATGGTGATGTGCCCCATCGTTGTATCAGCCTTGGCGCCATGCCAGTGGCGCTCGCCGGCCTTGATATGCGCGACATCGCCGACGTTGATCGCGTGCTGCTCATGCTCCGTCGCCACCATGCCGGAGCCTGATGTCACGACCAGGATCTGATCGCAGTCGTGCGTATGCCAACCCGTCGTGCAGCCTTGGCTGAAATTCACCACACTGCAGTTGTAGTTCGCGGAATCCCCGGGTTCGACAATGGTCTGGCGCGACCGGGAAACCGGCCCCGTCCATCCTGCGATCCGATCAGCGCCTTCCACCGGAACATCGGGTATGGCTCGAAGCGTGACCACCTTCATGACGTTTCTCTCCTCGTCGCTATGGACTGACAGTATCCGAAATCGGCACTTCAGCAAGCCGGGTCGTCGGTCTTCCAGCATCGGATCTTTCCCGCGTGGATCGGATTGCGGGACAGCAGGCATGCTCAGGTGGCCCATCATCATTGCGATCATGCTGCGATCGTGACTGAGACGCCGTCTTGGCCGGTGCCGTTTCCCGATAGGTTCCTGGCACCGGGATGGCCGCGCGGGCGATCCTACGAGGCATTCGAGAATGGCCCCGCGGGGTCGCAATTCCGGACGATCCGTCCGCGGGCCGATCCTGCCACCCCCATTATGCCGGTGATCACGTTGGCCGCGCATGCGATGCTCGGTGCGGTGAATGTCAAGCAAGTTGCCGCTCGTAATTCGTAACGACCGTCGGCGCGGGATCTTACCGCACCCAACTTCATCAGCATTTCCTCGCGCGGGACCTCCATCGCGGCCAATTCCCGCAGCCGCTTCCACAGCCATTTCAGCTGCCGCCGGCGCATCGCGCGTTCCTTGCTGACGCGATCGTTGCTCTCGGCGAATACGTAAAGTTCGCCGTCATCCGGAAGGAGTTTGACCGCGACGCCCGCACGGGCCACCTGCCAGGGCTCGGCCAGCAGCCGCTTCTCAAGACGCGAGAGGCGCCCTATCGGCGTTCCCACCAGATACTGCACCGGCGGATCGTTGCTGCGCATCTCTGCCAGCACGGCTTCGGTGGGGATGCCGCGATCCATCACCCAGACACGCCGTGCACGGCCGTATTGTCGCTCGATCTTGGCGAGGAACATCC
>DASXNR010000018.1:0-5401 GCA_036494925.1 Acetobacteraceae bacterium | reverse complement strand
TACCGCGACTACCCGGTGATCCAGGCGGAGATCCTGCTGTTCTCGTTCGAGTTCGTGCTGATCAATCTGCTGGTCGATCTGCTATACGCTGTGGTGAACCCGGAGATCCGGCTGCGATGAGCGACCTCGCGCTCGCCGTGCCGGCACTGCGCTCGCCGTCGGCCGAATTCTGGCGGCGCTTCCGCCGCAAGCGCGTCGCGGTCGTGGCCGGTTGCGTGCTCCTCGCCATCATCCTGAGTGCGATCGCCGCCCCGTGGATCGCACCCTACGGACCGCTGACGCCCGACTATGACAACGTGCTGGCGGATCCGTCGTGGCAACACCTCTGCGGCACCGACACATTCGGCCGCGACATATTCAGCCGCATCCTGTGGGGCGGGCGGATCTCGCTGACCGTGGGATTCGTATCGGTCGCGCTGGGCGGGCTGGCCGGTGTGGCGCTGGGGCTGGTCAGCGGGTTCTTCGGCGGGCTGTGGGACAGCCTGATCATGCGGCTGATGGACGTGCTGCTGGCGTTCCCCGGCATCCTGCTTGCGATCGGCGTGGTGGCGTTGCTGGGGCCGGGGATCGACAACGTGATCTACGCGATCGCGGTGTTCAGCGTGCCGGTGTTTTCCCGACTCGTGCGGGGCAGCACGCTGGCACTGAAGCAGACGCTCTACGTGCAGGCGGCGCGCAGCATCGGAGTGCGGGCGCCGCTGCTGATGCTGCGGCATATCCTGCCGGGGACGCTGCCGAGTGTGATCGTGTATTGCTCGCTGCGGGTGGGCACGTCGATCCTGACCGCGGCGGCGCTGAGCTTCATCGGGTTGGGTGCGCCGCCGCCGAGCCCGGAATGGGGGGCAATGCTGGCGGAGGGACGCAGCTATCTGGGGGTGGCCGACCAGATCACGGTGTTTCCGGGGCTGGCGATCTTCATTACCGTGCTGGCATTCAATCTGTTGGGGGACGGGCTGCGCGATGCGCTGGACCAGAAACTGCGGTAGGCCGGCCTTGCGTTTCCCCGACAGTTTCACGAAGCTTCTGGTTCGCCGCGGTGCCGGCATTTTGGCAGCAATCGAGTCGATCACTCCATTGCAGATCGCCGGTTGCTTTACTATCGCCCTCCTGCTGCTGGCCAAATTTGTTCCATTGCAACTGGACGGCGATGAGATCGTCCTGAGCATCATGTCGATACAGAAGCTCACGGTGTACTACTGGGCGCAGGACAGGTACGGCAATCTCGCGCCGTTGTTGACCGTGTGGATCCAGCACCCGATCTACAATGCATACGCTCAGCTGTTTATCCGCCTGGTCGCCGGGTTAACGGCTCCCCTGTTCTATTGTGCGCTGTTGTTTCGACGTCCTGTCGATGTCTGGTGCGCCACGCTGCTGAGTTCTGGGCTGTTGCTTCTGGTGGGAAGTGTGGAAACGCTGCTTTTCACCTATGTTCAGGCGAACCCATACAGCACGTCACTGGCCTGCGCCGGGTTGGCCTCGATGGCATTGCGCAGGCAGCCGGCAGGGTTCGGTAGAACACTGGCGATATTTCTCGGGGCCATCGGCGTGCTGATCGCCTACATCGTCAATTTCGGACTGGTCATCGTGGCGCTGCCGTTGGTCGGCCTGTTCGCAATGTTGCTGCCATCGGCTGGTATGATCCGACTGCTGGTGATCCATGTGCTGGCCGCGGTCGTCAGCTATTTGCTGCCCGGGATCGCCGCTCCCGAGTATCATACCGATCTGGGCCTCGCGCCCTCGCTCCACAATATTGCCCACTATGCCGCGGTGATATGGAATTCCACGCGATGGCCATTCGTGCTGGCCGTGTTGCTTCCTTTTGCTGCGCTTGTCATCTGTCTGGCGCGCTCGGGCAGGTGGCAAATGCTGCGCCTGTTCGGCACGCTCAATGCCGCCATGCTCGGCATCGCCACCCTGTACTTTGTGCTGGTCGCGTCGTCACGCTGGTTGGTGGCGAATGAGTTTCTGCCACGCTATTTCGTGCCCGGTTATCTGTTGCTGATGTCGGTCGCGGGCAGCTCACTATGGCTCATCACTAGGGTCTCGCTCCGCCGCCGCGCGGTACGCGACGTGGTCTTCGCCGGGCTTGCGACGATGCTCCTGCTGGCTGTCTATACGCGCCTGCATGCTCGGGGCATTTCCAATCAGGACTTGATCGCGCCCGGGAAAGCCGAGATTGCCCGCGAGGTCGCCGCACGTTACGTCGCGCTATCGCTGGACGGCATCGTCGGTGGTTACTGGGACGTCTGGCCGGCCGTGCTGATGGCCGAGCAATATCACTACGACAACGGATACGCTGGTCCGCATGTGTTCGGTGTCACTATTCGAGGCGGTGTCCGACGGGAGGAATTCGCGGCGCGCCTGGCAGCGCAGGGCCGGCTTCGGTTGGCCTGCATCGACCTCGCCCCTGCGGAGTGCAACGCAAGCACGGCCGCGGAGATGGGATTACCGGGGCTGCGCTTCAGTGAGTTCTTGCCGATGGAACGGCTGGCAGGCGACCACCGGCTCTGGTTCGTGGAGATCATGCCCGCCGAGGTGTCCAGGTAACGGGGCGCGGCTGAACTTGACCCGGGTACCGCGGCAAGTTCTCTATCCCGCCCATGACCTGGTCAATCGTCACCCACGACCCCGCCACCGGCGCATTCGCCGTCGCGGTCGCCACCAAGGCCTTCGCGGTCGGCGCCTCCTGCCCGTTTGTCCGCGCGGGCGTCGGCGCGGTGTCCACCCAGTCATTCACCAACCGCTATCTCGGCCCCGCCATCCTGGACGCGCTGGCCCGCGGCCTGCCTCCCGATGCGGCGATCGAGGGCGCGCTGGCGGGCGATGCCGGCGCGGGCCTCCGTCAGGTGCACGCGGTGGACCGCCACGGCCGCGCCGCGGCCTGGACCGGACAGAACTGCGTCGAATGGTGCGGCAGCGTCACGGCACCCGGCATCAGTGTCGCCGGCAACATGCTGTCCGGCGAGCCAACCGTTGCCGCTACCCTCGGCGCCTGGGAGGCGAACCAGGCGCTCGAGGTGCCGGAGCGCCTGATGCTGGCCATGGAGGCGGGCGAGGCCGCCGGCGGCGACCGGCGCGGCCGGCAGTCAGCCGCGATGGTGCTGGTGACCACCGAGGACTTCGCCGACCTGAACCTGCGGGTCGATGACAGCGCCATGCCGCTGCCGGAGCTCCGGCGGCTGCTCGGTATCTGGCGGGCGGAGCGCGCCCCGGGGCTGGCAGCCCAGCCGTCTCGCGCCAATCCTGCAGGATATATCGACCTGGACACGATCGAGGCAGGCTGGATCGCCCGCGGCCTCGATCTGCGGTTCAGGCGCTAGGCGGCCGCGCAACCCTCTGGCAAATTAATCTTGCGTGACCAACGGTCACGATCCGCCTATATGGCGCCCGCCACTTGTCGGAAAGGGACAAGCGCTTGCTGACACGCCGGGCCGCCGCCCAGGTTCTCGCCGCCGCCGGCGTTGCCACTGTGCTGGGCACCGCGCGCGTGCGGGCCGCGGACAAGGTGATCAAGGTCGGGCTCAACCTGTCGCTGACCGGCGCAGATGCGGAATCCGCGGCACGAATCAAGAACGGTGTCTTGATGGCGTTCGACGAGATCAACGCCAGACACGCAATCCCTGGCTACCGGTTCGACCCCCTTGTCCTCGACGATGGCACCGCGACGGCCGGCCAGTACGACCCGGCGCAGGCAGCGACCAACGCGCGCAGGATGGTATCGGACCCCGAGGTGGTGGCAGCGATCGGCCCGATGATGAGCGGCGCCGGCAAGGCGATGGCGCCGGTCCTGAGCCAGGGCAACCTGGCAACGATCACACCCAGTTCCACCAATCCCGACATCACCAACCCGAAGTTCGCCGATATGTACAAGCCGGCGGGCAAGGCGATCTACTTCCGTACCGTGACGACCGACGCGTTCCAGGGGCCGAATCTCGCCAACTACTTCGCCGACAAGCTGAACGTAAGGTCGGTGTTTGTGCTGGACGATTCCGGTGGCTACGGCGTCGGCATCGCCGACTCGTTCCAGAAACGAGCCGAGGAGAAGGGGATCAAGGTGCTGGGTCGCGACCGGCTGGATCCAAGGGCGGCCGACTACACGACGATCCTCACCAGGATCAGGTCGCTCAACCCGGATGCACTGTACTACGGCGGCGTCAGCCAGGCGGGCGTGAAGCTGGCGAAGCAATCGTACGATATCCTTCCGAAGCTGATCAAAGGCGGCGGCGACGGTATGTACTCCGCCGAGATGCTGTCCGCCGCCGGCTTCCCCGCCGCCGAGGGCTGGTACGCAACCATTGCCGCACCGAATACCGTCGACGACAAGGCCGCCGACGCCTGGGTGAAGCAGTACGAAGCCAAGTACGGCATGGTACCGTCCGATTATTCGATCACAGGCTACGACGCGGCGCTGGTGATCGCGGATGCAGTGAAGCGGCTGCTCGCCGACCGCAAAGACATCAGCCGCGACAATATGCGCGACTACATCCAGACCGCGAAGGTAAAGACGTTGCAGGGAACGATCTGGTTCGATACCAATGGCGACCTGCAGGACCGCACGATCAGTGTGTTCGAGATCAAGAAGGACACCAGCTACGCCGCTGATGACATGGTGCACCAGTACCGTTACATCGGCGTCGCACCGCAGTCGTAAACCGACATCAACACTCCAGGGAGACCGCTACATGTTGACCAGACGCCAAACCCTCCTCGCTGCCACCGCCACGGCGGTCATCGGGGTCGCCGGAGCAGACCCGGCACACGCCGCCGACAAGGTGGCCAAGATCGGCATCGATCTGTCGCTCACCGGCGCCGACTCGCAGGGTGCAGCCCGCACCAGGAACGCGATCATGATGGCGTTCGACGCCGCCAACGAAGGGAACGCGGTTCCGGGCTACAAGTTCGAACTGCTGGTTACCGACGACGGGACCGCCACGGCCGGCCAGTATGACCCGGCGCAGGCGGCGACCAACGCCCGCAAGATGGTGGCGGACAAGGAGGTGGTCGCTGCGATCGGCCCGCAGATGAGCGGCGCCGGCAAGGCGATGACGCCGATCCTGAGCCAGGGTGGACTGGCGACGATTACGCCGTCGTCGACCAACCCCGACATCACCGACCCGAAGTACGCCGAACAATACCGGCCGGCCGGCAAGCCGATCTACTTTCGCACGGTGACCACCGACGCCTATCAGGGCCCCAACATGGCGAATTTCCTCGCCGAAAAGCTCAATGTGAAGTCGGTCTATATTCTGGACGACAGCGGTGCCTTCGGCGTCGGCGTGGCGGACTCGTTCGAGAAGGAGGCCAAGGCCAAGGGGATGCAGGTCATCGGACGCGACCGGCTGGATCCGAAGGCCGCCGACTACACGGCTATCCTCACCAAGATCAAGTCACAGAACCCCCA
>DASXNR010000017.1:0-13355 GCA_036494925.1 Acetobacteraceae bacterium | reverse complement strand
ACCTTCCTCCGTGGCTCTCAGTGGCCCTCCATTGTCCGCTGGGTTGAATCCTTTCTGGCAGACTGTCCAACCGTCTGATGGGCCGCACGTTCCACTGCAAGGGCGGTCGCTTGACAACCGACTCATGGGCTTCATCATCCGGTCATCCGGGGAGAAGTCCATGTCCGCGCTCGATCGTTGCCTGAACGTCTATGACCTGCGTGCCGCCGCGAAACGCCGACTGCCGAGGGCCGTGTTCGAATTCGTCGACCGCGGCAGCGAGGACGGCATCGCGGTCGCCAACAACCGCAGCGCATTCGAGCGTATCAAGCTGCGCCACCGCGCGCTGGTGGACGTCTCCGGCCGCACCATGAACACGATGCTGTTCGGCAAGCCGGTGTCGCTGCCGATGGCGATCGCGCCCACCGGCGCCGCGGGCCTGTGCTGGCACGAGGGCGAACTGGAACTGGCGAAGGCCGCGGCGAAGGCCAAGATCCCGTTCACGCTGGCGACCGGGGCGATGACCTCGATGGAGAAGATCGCCCAGGAGGCAGGGCCAGGTGTGGGCGGGCGGCTGTGGTTCCAGCTGTATGTCTGGAACAAGCGCGAGATGTCATACCAGCTCATCGAGCGGGCGCATCGCGCCGGGTTCGAGGCGCTGATCGTAACTGTCGATACCATCGTGCCGCCGAACCGCGAATACAACACGCACAACGGCTTCCTGCTGCCGTTCACGCCGAACCTGACCTTCACGCTGGATATCATGCGCCATCCGGCGTGGTTCACCAACGTGCTGATGAAGTATTTCACCACCGTCGGCATGCCGCGCAACGAGAACTATCCGGATGAATACAAGCGGCTGAGCCGCGCCGATGCCGGCAGCTACGAGCTGACGCGGCAGGATTCGCTCGACTGGGACGATATCCGGATCTTCCGGGACAAGTGGCCTGGCATCCTGATGATCAAGGGCATCAACCGGCCGGACGATGCGCTGAAGGCGATCGAGTACGGCGTCGATGGCATCGTGGTCTCGAACCACGGCGGGCGGAACATGGACAGTGTGGTGGCCTCGCTCGACGTGCTGCCGGAGATCGCCGAGGCGGTGGGCGATCGGCTGACGGTCATTCTGGATTCGGGTGTGCGGCGCGGGTCCGACATCGCCAAGGCGCTGGCGCTCGGCGCGAAGGCCGTGCTGACCGGGCGCGCCACGCTGTACGGCACCGCGGTCGGCGGTGAGGCGGGTGCGTTCAAGGCGATCAATCTCATCCGCAACGAGCTCGACAAGACGATGGCCTATACCGGGTGCCGCTCCGTCGATGAGGTGACCACCGACATCTTCTTCGGCGGACGCCAGGGCAACCGGCTGTACGAGCGGGTGATGGATACGGTGTGATGAGGACGCACCCCCACCCCAACCCTCCCCCGCTGCGTGGGAGAGGGAGTTCATCGCCCCCTCTCCCGCGAGGCGGGGAAGGGTTGGGGTGGGGGTGCCGCCAATGACCAATCTGGATCGCTGCCTGAACGTCTGGGACCTGCGCGCGGCGGCGCAGCGCCGGCTGCCGAAGGGCGTGTTCGAGTTCGTCGACCGCGCCACCGAGGACCACCTCGCGGTCGCCAACAACCGCTCGGCATTCGAGCGCATCAAGCTGCGCCATCGCGCCCTGGTCGATGTGTCGAAGCGCAGTGTCGCCACCACGCTGTTCGGCAAGCCCGCCAGCCTGCCGCTGGCGATCGCGCCCACCGGCGCGGCCGGCCTGTGCTGGCACGAAGGCGAGCTGGAACTCGCCCGCGCTGCGGCGAAGGCGCAGATACCGCTGACCCTGTCCACCGCGTCGATGACGCCGATGGAGAAGATCGCCGCGGTCGGCGGCCGGCTGTGGTTCCAGCTCTACGTCTGGAAGCGTCGCGACCTGTCGCACCAGCTGATCGAACGCGCCCATCGCAGCGGCTTCGAAGCGCTGATCGTCACGGTGGATTCCCCGGTCTCGGCCAACCGCGAGTACAACAGCCACAACGGCTTCGGCCTGCCGTTCAACCCGACCATGCGGTTCACCGTCGACATGATGCGCCATCCCGCCTGGACCACGGGCGTGCTGATGAAATATTTCACCTCCGGCCAGTTCCCGCGCCACCAGAACTATCCCGACGAATACCAGAAATCGATCCTCAGCGGTGTCGGTTCGCGCGATGCGATGCGGGCGGATTCACTGGCGTGGGAGGACATCGCGAAGTTCCGCGACATCTGGCCCGGCGTGCTGATGCTGAAAGGCGTCAATCGTCCGGACGATGCGATCAAGGCGCTCAGCTACGGTGTCGACGGCATTGTGGTGTCGAACCACGGCGGGCGGAACATGGACAGTGCGGCGGCCACGCTGGACGTGCTGCCGGAGATCGCCGAGGCGGTGGGCGACAAGCTGACGCTGATCCTGGATTCCGGCGTGCGGCGCGGCTCCGACATCGTGAAGGCGCTGGCGCTGGGGGCGAAGGCGGTGCTGACCGGGCGCGCCACGCTCTACGGCACCGCGGTCGGTGGCGAGGCGGGCGCACTGAAGGCGATCAGCATCCTGAAGAACGAGGCCGACAAGACGATGGCCTATACCGGCTGCCGCACCGTGGACGAGGTCAGCAGCGATATCTTCTGGGGCTATCGCGAGGGCAACCGGCTGGTGGGTGCCTGAACGATCGCAAGTCCGACGCCCAGCAGCATCGCGCTGGTCGCCAGTGTCTGGATCGCGATCCCGATCGCGGCCCCTGCCAGCCACGGATTGTCCGGCCGGCGCGGGTCGGTAGCTTCCTTGCCTCTGCGCATCATCGACTCTGTACTCCTGTCGCGTATGGTATCCGCTGCAATCAATGGAGGCAAAGCGTGGCTGACACCGTCGATCCGGTGACCGTCTCGGTCGTGCAGCACCGGCTGCACGCCATCGTCGAAGAGATGGGCGAGGCGATGCTGCGCACATCGTATTCCCAGATCCTTAATTCGAGCCGCGATTTCTCCACCGCGATCTGCGACCTGGGCGGACGGCTGATCGCGCAGGCCGAGCACGTGCCGATCCATGTCGGCGCGCTGCCCTGGGCGGCCAAGGCGGTCACCGAGTTCTTCCGGGGCGACATCCATCCGGGCGACGTGTTCCTGCTGAACGATCCGTATCACGGCGGCAACCATATCCCCGACCTCACCGCATTCGTGCCGGTGTTCGAGGGTGACCGGCCGATGTTCTGGTCGATCAACCGCGCGCACCAGAGCGATATCGGCGGTTCCACCCACGGCGCCTACAACGCCGCGGCGACGGAGATCTGGCAGGAGGGCATCCGGGTCACACCGCTGCGGCTCTACGATCGTGGCGCGGTACGGCGCGACGTGCTGGAGATGCTGGTGACCAATGTGCGCCACCCGCACGACTTCCGCGGCGACCTCGCGGCGATGATCGGCTCGGCACATGTCGGCCAGCGGCGCATGTTGGCGCTGGCCGGCGAGTTCGGCTGGGACACCACGCACGCCGCGATCGAGGCGGTGCTGGACGGTGCGGAACGCCAGGCGCGCGCGGTGATCGCGACCTGGAAGGACGGCGTGTACCACGGCGAGGCGTTTCTCGATGATGACGGCCACGGCTACACCGACATCCACATTCGCGCGACGGTCACCAAACGCGGCAGCGACCTCATTGTCGATCTGTCGGATTCGCATGAGCAGGTGATAGGGTTCGTCAACTCGTCCTATCCCAACATGCGGTCCGCGGTGGTCGTGGCGCTGGCCTACCTGATCGATCCGCACACGCCGAAGAACGACGGCGCGTTCCGCCCGCTGGAGGTGATCGCAAAACCAGGCACCGTGGTGTGGGCCAACGAGGGCGCGCCGGTGACGCTGTGCACCAATCACTGCTCACAGGAGATCCTCGAGGCGGTCATCAAGGCGCTGGCACCCGCCTGTCCGGACCGCGCGATGGCGGGATGGGGGAGGCGATTCCGCATCGCCATCCAGGGGCGCGATCCGCGCACGCGAAAACCGTTCATCTGGCACATGTTCCAGGCGCGGCCCGGCGGCGGCGCGTCGCCGGTGGGCGATGGCTGGCCGGCGGGCGGCGAGTGGCAGGCGGCCGGCGGCATCAAGTTCGGCAGCCTGGAGGTGACCGAGGTGCGGTTTCCGCTGTTCTTCCGAACGCATGAGTTCCGGCCGGGGTCCGGTGGCGGTGGGCAGTACCGCGGCGGTCCCGGCTGCGTGCTGGAGATGGTGGCCGAGATCGACGAACCGGCGCGGGGCAACACCGCCGGCGACGGGGTGAAGTACGGCGCATGCGGCATGCTCGGCGGCAAGGACGGCCTGCCGCATCGCTATGTGCTGCATTCGGAGGGACGGCAGCAGCGGGCGCTGAAGACCAAGGAAGTGGGCATCGAGATCCGGCCGGGCGATGTGTTCAGGATCGAGTCCGGCGGCGGCGGGGGATGGGGCGATCCGGCGAAGCGCGATCCGGCGGCACGTAGGAGCGATGAGATCAATGGGTTCGTCTGAGATCAGACATTCGAGCGCACGATGCACCAGGAACAACGCATGCTGAAGATCGGCATCGATGTCGGCGGCACCTTCACCGATCTGGTCGCGGTGGACGAGACCGGCCGTTCCACGTTGGCGAAAGTCGCCTCCACCCCGGAAGACCCGTCGGTCGGCGTGATGGCCGGACTCGACCGCCTGGCCGAACTCCTGCACCTCGCTCCCGCCCAACTCCTGGCACAGACCGAACGCATCGTGCACGGCACCACCGTGGCCACCAATGCGCTGCTCGAGCACAAGGGCGCCAGGGTCGGCCTGCTCACCACCGAAGGCCATCGCGACATCATCGAGATGCGCGAGGGCCTGAAGGACGACCGCTACAACCTCCGCATGCCGCCGCCGGAACAGCTCGTGCCGCGTGCGCTACGGCTTGGCGTGACGGAACGCATGCGCGCCGATGGCACCATCGAGACACCGCTCGATCGTACCTCGCTCGCCACCTCGATCGAGGTGCTGAAGCGCGCCGGCGTCGAGGCGGTTGCGGTGTGCTACCTGCATGCCTATCGCGATCCGCGCCACGAACGCGACACCGCGGCCGCACTCGCCCAGGCGATGCCGGATGCATACATATCGCTGTCGTCGGACGTTTTCCCTCAGATCAAGGAGTTCGACCGCGTCTCGACCACGGTGGTGAACGCCTATGTCGGGCCGGCGCTGTCGCGTTACCTGAACCGGCTGCAACAGCGACTGACCGAGGCCGGCTATCGGGGTCCGATCCTGATCATCCAGTCGCACGGCGGCGTGGCGCCGATCGCCGAATCCGCGCGCCTCGCCGCCGGCGGCGTGCTGTCCGGTCCCGCCGGCGGCGTCGCCGGCAGCCGCTACGCGACACGGTTACTTGCAAGTAACAATCTGATCCCGTTCGACATGGGCGGCACCAGTACCGACATCTGCCTGATCGTCGATGGCGAACCAGCCCTGGTGAGCGGCCGTGGCATCGGCGGCCACCGGCTTGCGCTGAACAGCCTCGACATCGTCAGCCTCGGCGCCGGCGGCGGTTCGATCGGCCGCGTCGATGCCGGCGGCATCCTGTATGTCGGTCCACAGAGCGCTGGCGCGGTGCCTGGCCCCGCATGCTATGGCCGCGGCGGCTCCGATCCCACCGTGACCGATGCCAATCTCGTACTTGGCTATCTCGATCCGACGCATTTCCTCGGCGGCAGCGCGAAGCTCGATGCGGCGGCGGCAGAGGCAGCGCTGGATCGGCTCGCGACGGCGCTGAAGGTCGAGCGCATCGCCGCCGCCGAGGGCGTGCATCGCGTGGTCAATACCAACATGGCCGAGGGCATCCGCCTGGTGTCGGTACGCCGCGGCGTCGATCCGCGCCGTTTCGCGCTGCTGTCGTTCGGCGGTGCGGCGGGGCTGCACGTGACCGATGTCGCACGCCAACTCGATCTGACGCGGGTCGTGGTGCCACGTGTCGCGGCGGTACTGTCGGCCTGGGGCATGCTGGCGACCGATCTGCGCTTCGAGGTCTCGCGGACGCATATCGGCGATACCGCACGACTGGACGGGGCCGGCATCAAGCGGCTGTTCGCCGAGATGGAGCAGGAGGGCCTGGCGCGGCTGCGCGGGTCGTTCGAGGGTCCGGTGCGCGTGCAGCGAACGGTGGAGATGCGCTATGGCGAGCAGATCTTCGAGATCACCGTGCCGCTGGAAGGCATCGATTGGGATGCCGATGACCCGCTGCCGCAGATCGTCGAGCGCTTCCACAACCGGCATGAGGAGCTGTACACGTATGCGCTGCGCGAGCAGGGCGCGGTGCTGGTGAATGCCCGCGCCGCGGTGATCGGCGTGCTGCCGGGTGTGCCGCAGGAGCCGGTGCGGGCGGCACAGTCGGATGTTGCGCCGCGCGGCGAGCGGCGCGTGTGGCTGCGTGGGTGGACCGCCGTGCCGGTGTTCGAGTTCGACGAACTGGCGCCGGGGCAGGCGATCGATGGGCCGGCGATCGTCGAGTCCGCGATGACAACGGTGCTGCTGCGGGCTGGCAATCGGGCGACGGTGACGCCGCATGGGTGGCTGGATATCGCTGTGTAGCAATACCTCCTCGCCGGCCATGACGGGGAGGGATGTGCCGGTTCCTCTACACCACGAAACTGACCGCCGATGGGCTCCCCACGTGGACCTCCTGTCCGGTCGGCGTCAGCATCCCGCTCGGCTTGTCCACCGCGAACGCCACGATGTTGTCGCTTTCCTGATTCGCCACGTACAGGAACGCCCCCGCAGGATCGAGAGTGAAGAATCGCGGCCGCTTCCCACCGGTCGGTACATGTCCCGCCACTGACAGCCGTCCGCTCGCCGCCACTGCGAATATCGCGATGCTGTCGTGTCCGCGGTTCGACACGTACAGGAACCGTCCATCCGGCGCGACTCCGATTTCGGCTGTGGTGTTCTGTCCGCTCCACCCGGACGGCAACGTGCCGACAAACTCCAGTTCTTCCGTCTCCCCGTCGTTCCACCGATACACGGTCACCGTGGAATCCAGCTCGTTGTTCACGTAGAGCACCGGCAGGGCCGGATGGAAGATGCAGTGCCGTGGCGCGGCGCCCGGGCGTGCCCGCAGTGCCTGGTGCAGCATCATGGCGCCGTCGTCGAAGCGAAGGATGAACGTGCGGTCGTATCCCTTGTCCGGGACGACCAGGAATCGGCCGCTTGGATCGAAAATCACCGCATGCGGATGCGTCGCACTTTGCTGCACCGGGTCCGGTCCCGGTGTGCCCGGCATAAAGAAAATCCGCTTGACCACGTCGAGCGAACCGTCATCTGCCAGCGGCAGCGAAGCAATGTTGCCGGTCGCGTAGTTCGCCACCACGAGGTAGCGACTGTCCGCACTGACCGCGGCATCCACCGGATTGCTGCCGCTGCATGTCTGCCGGTTCAACAGCTGCAACTTGCCGGTCGCCGCATCGACGCCGAACGCGCTGACATAATCAAGCGCGCCATGCACCACATACAGCACGCGGCCGTCCGACCGCAGTGTGAACAACGAGGGGTTCTCCTCGCCGGCCACGTGCTGAACATGCGTCCACACCGCATCGGTGCCCACGCTGTACACGTGGATGCCGTCGCCACGGCCGCCACGATCCTTCGACGTGTAGCCGCCGACATACGCGAACATCAGCGCCTCGGCACCGAAATGGTATTCAGGCGGTTCTCCATGGTCGGGTTCTCCCTCGCTTGCGGCATATGGCGAAACTCGACATGCTTTCGTCCAATAATCAACTGGGGGCACATCATGCGGCGGCGCAACCTCCTGCGGACCGGAGCGGCTGGCATTGCGGCGGCGGCAGTCCCGCGTATTTCCATTGCGCAGCCGGCGAACGCGCGCGTGCTGCGCTTCGTGCCGCAGGCGAACCTGACGGTGCTGGACCCGATCATCACCACCGCGGCAGTGACCATAAACCACGGCTGGATGGTGTGGGACACGCTGTTCGGTGTGAACGCCGCGCTGCAGGCGAAGCCGCAGATGGCCGAGGGCTACACGGTATCCGACGACGGCCGCACCTACCTGATCAGGCTGCGGGAAGGGCTGAAATGGCACGACGGCGAGCCGGTGCGCGCGCAGGACTGCGCGGCCAGCCTGGCCCGTTGGGCGGTGCGCGACACGTTCGGGCAGACTGCTGCGAAATCCGTGGATACCTGGGGCGTGGCTGACGACCGGACCGTCAAGATCACGTTGAAGCGGCCGTTTCCGCTGCTGATCGATGCGATCGCCTTGCAGACCTCGTTCATCATGCCGGAACGGCTGGCAAAGACGGACCCGTTCAAGTCGGTCACCGAGATCGTCGGCTCGGGTCCGTTTCGCTTCATGAAGGACGAGTTCGTTGCGGGCAGCAGTGCGGCGTGGGAGAAGTACGAAGGCTACGTGGCGCGCCAGGAGCCGCCGGAATGGACCTCTGGCGCGAAAATCGCCAACTTCCAGCGCATCGAGTGGAAGATCATTCCTGATTCGGCCACCGCATCGGCCGCGCTATTGGCTGGCGAAGTGGACTGGTATGAACAGGCGCAGGCCGACCTCGTGCCGCTGCTGAAGCGCAACAGCGACATCGTCATCGCGCCATCGAACCCGCAGGGCTACATCGGCGGCATGCGGTTCAACCATCTGCACCCGCCGTTCAACGACGTTCGCCTGCGTCGCGCCGTGCTGACCGCGGTGAACCAGGAAGACTACATGCGGGCGATCATGGGCGACGACCGATCGGCCTGGCAGATCTGCCGGTCGCAGTACCCGTGCGGCACCACCTATGGCACCGAGGTCGACCTGCCGGTACAGAGGGGCGATCTGGCAGCCGCGAAGAAGATGATCCAGGAGGCCGGCTACGGCGGGCAGAAGGCGGTGATCATCAACCCGACCGACTTTCCCACCATCGGACCGCTCGGCGACATCACCTACGACATGTTCAAGAAGATTGGCATCAACGCGGAACTGCAGGCGACCGATTGGGGCTCGGTGGTGCAGCGCCGCGCGACCAAGGAGCCGGTGGAGAAGGGGGGCTGGTCGGTGTTCCACACCTGGTTCAGCGGCGGTTTCATTCTCAATCCCGTGGTCACCGCGCCGTTCCGCGGCCAGGGTGCGGCCGCGTGGTTCGGTTGGTACGACAATCCGAAGATCGAGCAGTTGACGCAGGAATGGCTGGATGCGACGGACGAGGAGGGACGCAAGAAGATCGCCGCGGCGATCCAGCTCGAGAATTATGCGCAGGTGCCGTCGATCACGCTGGGGCAGTTCCAGATTCCCACCGCGTACCGCAAGAGTCTGGCGGGCAAGCTGGAGTACACCGGGCCGCTGTTCTGGAATGTGAAGCGAGTGTGACCCCAACGAAAGCTGCGATGCCGCGTCGCGTGGTCTTTGCACTCTGGCTCTGTGCGATGGCGGCCAGTGCACCTGCGCGCGCGGACAAGGCCGACGACACATTGCGCGTCGCGTGGGGTGCGGGGGGACCGTTGGAAAGCGCCGACTTCTACTTCAGCACCACGCGTACCGGAATGGAGATCGCCTCGCTGGTCTGGGACACGCTGGTGTGGCGCGACCCGGCGGACTTTTCCTACCAGCCGCTGCTTGCCAAGGCGTGGCGCCAGATCGATGACACGACCCTTGAGTTCGATCTGCGCGACGATGTGGCGTTCCAGGACGGATCGAGGTTCACCGCGGCGGACGTGGTGGGGACGTTGAATACCGTCGCCGTGCCGGGCTTCAAGGCGCTGGCGCAGCGCAACGTGAACTGGATCGCCGCCGCGGTGCAGATCGGCATGTATCGGGTTCGCATCATCAGCAAGCTGCCGTTCCCGCCGGCGCTCGACTATATCGCCAACACGCTGCCGATCTATCCGGCGGAACACTATGACGCCGTCGGGCCCGAGCGGATGGGCGAGCATCCGATCGGCACCGGGCCGTACCGTATGGTGTCGGTGGAGACCGGCAAGGCCTACCGGATGGTCCGCAACGACAACTACTTCAAGGGCAGTCCCAAGGGCGATCGCTTCATCAAGACGATCGATGTGCGCGAAGTGCCGGACGAGCAGGCGCGAGTGGCGGAACTGCTGGCGCATCGCGCCGACATCATATGGGACCTCGGTAACGACCAGTTGCAGCAGATCACCCGCCGCCCGGGCTTCAAGACGGTGCAGGCGGAGACGATGCGCGTGGGTTATCTCGGGCTGGACGCAGCGGGGCGCAGCCGCACGCCGGCGCTGCAGAGCGTCGATGTGCGCCGGGCGATTGCCCATGCGGTGGACCGTCAATCGATCGTGCGGAACCTGATCGGCGATGCGGCGCGGGTGCTTGATGCACCATGCTATCCGAAGATGTTCGGCTGCATCGGTGAGGCTGCGCATCGCTACGACTATGCGCCAGATAAGTCGCGCGATCTGCTGCGTGCGTCGGGCTACGAGGGCAAGGTGGCGTTCGACTTCTACGTCGATCCGATGATGCAGGCGGTGGGTGAGGCGGTGGCATCGGATCTTGCCAAAATCGGCATCACAGCTCGGCTCCGCACGCCGGAACCTGCGGCGCTGCGCGAGGCGCAGGTCAACGATCGTACGCCAATGGTGTTGCTGAGCCGGGACGCCCATTCGGTGAATGATGTGTCAGAAATCATCGGCTACTTCTTTCAGTTCGGGAAGCAGGACTATGCACGTGATCCCGAATTGCACGACTGGTTGCGGAACGCCGACGCAACGATGGACGCGGCGAAGCGGAAAGAACTGTTCGCGAAGGCGATCGAGCGAATCACCGATCAGGTGTACTGGCTGCCGATGTTCACCTTCGTGCAGAATTATGCGTTCACCGACCAGTTGGCGTTCACGCCCTCGGCCGACGAGCTCGTCCGGCTATACCGCGTGCACTGGAACTGAGCGGCGGCAGCCGTTACGCGCGTAGTGGTTCGCCAGGCGGGTCCATTGGTGGCACCGGGATCGGCCGCGGTGGTTCTTCGATTGGAACGGGAGCGTCGGGGTCCGGCTCGTCGGGCGGTTGACCGGGCGGTTTCGGCGGATCGGACGTCATTTCACCGGCTCTTCGGCCAGCACCGCTGGAACGGGCGTTTCTGCCACCTGCCGCAATGCCTCGCGCGCACGGATCAGCGCGACCGATCGCGCGCTGTCGGGCTGCAGGGCAAACAGCAGCAGCGAGCGGCCGGTGACTTCATACTCGTCACCGCTCGCGAAACGCGGCGTCGCAGTGCGTTCCGGCGCGTTGGTGTCCAGCAGGCAGCGCCAGGTCTGGCCGCCAACCACGTCGGGCAACCGGAACCTGACCACATCGTGATACGCGTTCAGCACCAGCAGCACGGTCGCGTCCATCGATGGCCGCTTGATCCCCGTCGCCTGCGCGCGTCCGTCGAGCAACATGCCAAAGCAACGGGCATTGGTGTCCTGCCACTGTTCGGACTCGATGTCGGTCGACAACGGCGTCAGCCAGCGGACGTCCTTCACGTCCAGATCGGCGTTGTATTCACCGGTGAGGAAGCGCGACCGCCGCAGGATCGGGAATGCCTGGCGCAGCGCGATCAGCCGGCGCACGAACTCGATCAGCGCAGCGCCGTCCTCGGCGATGTTCCAATCCATCCAACTGATCGCATTGTCCTGCGCGTAGGCATTGTTGTTGCCACCCTGCGTGCGGCCGAGCTCATCGCCGGCGAGCAGCATCGGTGTGCCCTGCGCCAGCAGCAGCGTCGCCAGTAGGTTGCGCTTCTGGCGATTGCGCAATGCGACGATTTCGGCGTCATCGGTGGGACCCTCGGTGCCGTGGTTCCACGACAGATTGTCAGAGTGGCCGTCCTGATTGTCCTCACCGTTCGCCTCGTTATGCTTGTCGTTGTACGAGACGAGATCGTGCAGCGTGAAGCCGTCATGTGCGGTGATGAAGTTGACGCTGGACCAAGGTTTGCGGCCGCTGCGCTCGAACGCATCGGCCGAGGCGGCGAGGCGCGTCGCCATTTCGGCGAGCTTGCCTTCGTCGCCCTTCCAGAACGAACGCGCGGTATCGCGGAACTTGTCGTTCCACTCCGCCCAGCCGGGCGGGAAGCCGCCGACCTGATACCCGCCAGGACCGATGTCCCACGGCTCGGCGATCAGCTTCACCGACGACAGCACCGGGTCCTGCAGACAACTTTGCAGGAATCCGTGCGACGCATCGAAGCCGTCGTGCTGGCGGGCCAAAATGGTGCCGAGGTCGAAACGGAAACCGTCCACGTGCATCTCGGTCACCCAGTATCGCAGCGAGTCGGTGACCATCTGCAGCACGTTGCGATTGCTGAGGTTCAGCGTGTTCCCGGTACCAGTGTCGTTGATGTAATAGCGTGGCTGGTCGGGCAGCAGCCGATAGTACGACGCATTGTCGATGCCACGGAACGACAGCGTGGCCCCGCGTTCGTTGCCCTCGGCGGTGTGGTTGTAGACCACGTCGAGAATTACCTCGAGGCCGGCGTCGTGCAGGCGCGCCACCATCTCCTTGAATTCGGCGAATACAAAAGCGGGGATGGCGGAAAAGCGCGGATCTGGGGCGAAGAAACCGATCGTGTTGTAGCCCCAGTAGTTGGTCAGGTCCTTATCCAACAGGTGCCGATCATTCACGAACGCATGGATCGGCAGCAGTTCCACCGACGTGACGCCGAGCGAGCGGATGTAGTCGACCACCTCCTTGCGGCCGAGGCCGGAAAAGGTACCGCGCAGGTTCTCCGGCACCGCGGGATGTAATTTGGTGAAGCCGCGTATGTGCGTTTCGTAGAAGATGGTGCTGTCCCACGGCACCTCGGGTCGCCGCTCGCGACCCCAGGTGAAGGCGGGATCGATCACCCGGCACTTCGGCATGAAGCGCGCGCTGTCGCGGCGGTCGAAACTGAGATCGCCATCCCTCGATCCGATCGTGTAGCCGAACAGCGCGTTGTCCCAGCGCAGCGATCCCATATATGCCTTGGCGTAAGGATCGAGCAGCAGCTTGTTCGGATTGAATCGATGGCCGTTGCGCGGGTCGTGTGGGCCATGCACCCGGTAGGCGTAGATCGTACCTGGCCGCGCATCCGGCAGATAGCCGTGCCAGACTTCGTTGGTGTACTCCGGCAACTCGATACGTTCGAGTTCGGTGCGGCCCGAATCGTCGAACAGACAAAGCTCGACCTTGCTGGCATTGGCCGAAAACAGCGCGAAATTGACGCCGAGACCATCCCAGGTCGCACCACGCGGAATCGGCGAACCCTCGCTGAAGCGCGACTTGCGGATGGCCGCTGGCATTGGCACTCCCCTCCTGCCGCGGATAAATGCGGCAGGAGGGGCTGTCATACCAGACACTTCTTGTTCAGGTGGTGAATCGTCCCACCAGATAGCCGAT
>DASXNR010000016.1:0-11562 GCA_036494925.1 Acetobacteraceae bacterium | reverse complement strand
AGCAGGGCGAGGACCTGATGATGGGCGCGCCGGCCGAAGTGCCACCGGCCCGGCTGAAGGAACTGCATCTGCGGCTCGATCTGCCGCCGAAGGTGAAGACAAGCTAACGGTGCGCCGCACGCGGCGCCTCGGCATCCGGCGCGTTCAACGCGCCAACGCCGCGACCATCTGATCCGACGCGAACATCGAGCGGGCGCTATGGCCAACACCGGGGACGATGGCCAGGTGCCAATTGAACGTCCAGCCATGCTGGCGCGCCTCAAGTTCGGCCTCGTGAAAGGCGTTCTCACCGCGTGCGAACCGCGTGCTGCCCTGTTCCTCTGCCTCCCTGCCGGTCGCGAGATCGCGCGAGCCGACATCCTCTTGACCCAGCAGCACGGTGATGTTCGTGGCAAGATAGCGCCGCAGTGCCGCTTCTGCCGCCGCCGTATCACCGAACCCGCCGAAGCCGTACGGGGCCGCGACATCCGCCCGCGTCCGGACCCAGGTGGACGGGTTGGCGATGACGACGTGCGTCGCCTCCACCGGCGCGTAAGCCGCGGCCCGGCTGAGGAACTGCGCACCGGCTGAGTGGCCGATCAGCGTGTAGGGCAGGTCGGGCCGGCCCTCGCGCTCTCGGACCCAGGCCACCAGAAGCGGCACCAGGTTCACCGTCCAGGTGTCGGACGGCCGCACCGTGCCGTCGTGAACAATGCCCCCGCGCTGATAGCGCCAGGCCGGAAACCGCGCCGCGTCGAACAGTGGCGCGACCACCAGCAGACAGAAGCGCCGCCCGAGCGGGATCGCGTCATCGCGATACCCTTGCGCGTTTCGGGCCAGGCCATGGAAGACCAGCAGGATGCCGGATATGGCGCAACCGTCGGGACGCCAGGTGAAGACCTGGAGCGGAACGCCCGCCAGCTCCGCGGTCTGCTGCCCCGTGCCTGCGGCAAGGCCGGGTTCCTGCGTCGCCGATAGCGCCCCCACCACAGCCAATACGATCCACCAGGGTCGCAGAAGCTCCAGGAACATGTGAGCCAACCCCGCAATCGGCGGCCGATCCTCGCTGGCGGACCGGTCCGGGTGTCCTTATGTTCGCACCATCCCGAAGCGGAGTCTCCTGATGCGCCTTCCTGCCCTGCCGGCCGCGGTGCTGGCGCTCTGTGCCGTCACGCTGCTGCCAGCGGATGCCGCCGGCCTGAACACCGCATCGGCGGCCCACCGTGCGATCTACAACCTGACCCTCAGCACCAGCCGGGGCGGCGATGTCGTCGCTGCCCGCGGCACCATGGGCTACGAGGTCATGGATGCCTGCGACGGCTGGGCGGTCCGCCAGCGCCTGTCGATGACCTTGACCAACACCGATGGCCAGGACGTCGAGATGGTGTCCGACTACGCGACCTGGGAAGCCAAGGACGGCCTCAAGTTCCGCTTCCACATGAAGCAGACCACCGATACCGCGGTGACCAGCCAGACCGACGGGGACGCGAAGCTGGAGCGGGCGGGCGGCCCCGGCGAGGTGCACTATACCGTTCCCGAAGACACCACCAAGAAACTGCCCCCGGGCACGCTGTTCCCGATGGCGCACACCTCGGCGATCCTGGCGGCGGCGCAAGCCGGCAAGAAGTTTTTAGCCCTGCCGCTGTTCGACGGCACCGACGATGCCGGAGCAGAGGACAGCTTCATCGTGGTGCTCGACTGGAAGAAGCCCGAAGCCAACAGGTTCCCGTTCCTGTCCAACCTGCCCAGTACCCGGGTCCGGCTGGCGTTCTTCGATCACGAAACGAAGGGCGAGGTGCCCACCTACCAGGTCGGCATGCGCTACTGGGAGAACGGCGTAGCGGACAACCTGCAAATGGACTTCGGCGACTTCGTGATGGACGCCAAGATGACGGACCTCACACCGCTGCCGCACAAGTGCTGAGTGGCCGACCGACCGCGCGGATAGCCGCCGCCTGATTGCGAGCGGGAACGGGGTTTTGCCATGACGCCGGAGGAGTATCGTCGCCACGACGCAACCGGTTTGGCCGGCTTGATCCGCAACCGCGAGGTGTCGGCGGCGGAGGTGTTCGAGGCCTTCCTCAGCAGTGTCGCAGCCGTCAATCCGGTGCGGAACGCTGTCGTGCTGCCCGATTTCGAATCCGCGCGGGCTGCAATTCGCGCCGGGCTGCCGGATGGACCGTTCCGCGGAGTGCCCTATCTCATCAAGGACCTCCACGCACCCGTGGCAGGACTGCCGCTGAGCCACGGCAGCCGGCTCTTCGCCGGCACCGTGTATCCCTTCGACAGCACCACGGTAGGTCGGCTTCGCGCCGCGGGGTTCGTGATTGCCGGGCGCACCAACGCGCCGGAATTTGGCATGAATGTCACGACTGAACCGAACCTGCACGGGCCGGCTCGCAATCCTTGGTCAACCGGGTATTCCACCGGTGGTTCGAGTGGCGGTGCCGCCGCCGCGGTCGCCGGCGGTATCCTGCCGGCCTCGCACGCCACCGACAGCGCCGGCTCCATCCGGATTCCGGCCGGGTGTTGCGGCCTGGTGGGGTTGAAGCCGACGCGCGGGCGCAATGCCGTCGGACCGCATCGCGGCGACGCCATGATGGGGCTGAGCCACGAGCATTGTGTATCGCGCAGTGTTCGCGACTGCGCCGCCATCCTCGACGCGACGGCGGGGGCGGACGAAGGCGCTCCCTGGTTCACCGCACCACCGCCAATTCCGTTTGCCGCCGAGGTGGGGCGGGATCCAGGCCGGCTGCGCATCGGTGTGGTCACCCGGAGCTGGACCGGAGTGACCGTTCACCCTGACTGCGTGGCTGCGGTGGAGCAGGTTGGCCGCGTCTGCGGCACGCTCGGCCACGATGTCGGACCGGTGGTCCTGGATGCGGACGGTGCTGGCCTGATCGACGCCATCAACACCATCCTGCTGTCCGGACTGGCCGGCATCGTACGTTTGCGCGAGCGCGAGTTGGGCAGGCCGGCAGGTGACGACATCGAACCCTTTACCGCGGCCTGCGTCGCGGCATGGGAAGGAACCAGCGCCATCGCGTTGCACGCCGCCAATGCGCGCATCAATGCGATCGTGCGTGCCACGGCGCGGCAGATGCGGGACCTGGATGTGTTGCTGACGCCCATGCTGTCGCGTCCGCCAGCACGGCTGGGAGAGCTGCGTACCGACATCGAGGACACCGAGGTGGGTCTGCGGCAGCTGTGGGACTACGCGGCCTTCACGCCGCTGTTTTCGGCGACCGGGCAGCCTGCGATGAACCTGCCCATGTGCCACAACGCGGAGGGGTTGCCGGTTGGCGTGCAGGCGGTCGCGAAGTTCGGCAATGACGCGGTGCTGCTTCGTTTGGCGGCTCAACTGGAGCCGGGGTTTATCTCCCTGCCGGGCTTGATGTAGGCCGGCGCCAATCCGCTGCCGCGTCGTGGGCAATCAGCCCGGTTCGCTGGAACAGGTCGATCAGCACCAGGTTGACGTTGAATTTGAACTGGTCGGTGTCACGCACTGTTCGCAGCACGCGCGCGATCGGCCACAGCTCAAACCCCTCCACCTCGCCATCAGCGGCGCGCGGGGAAAAATCCTCCGGCAGGTCGAGGTCGTAGCAGTGCAGCAGGTCGCGACGCAGCCCCTCGGGCCGTTCCATCGCATAGGTGATCGTGGCCACCGGAACTGCACCGCGGGCCAGTGAGGCCGGGATCGCGGCTTCCTCCTCCGCTTCCTTCACCAGCGTCTCGGCCGGGGTGAGGCCGGCCGGTACGCCGCCCGCCACGATATGGTCCAGCTTGGACGGATCCAGCAGCTTGTTCGCGGCGCGCCGGGCGATCCAGACATGCAGCCCGTCGGAGCGACGGACCAGCCCGTTCAAGTGCACGCCGGCTGCCAGCACACCGAAGCTGGGCAGCGCGCCGCGATCGAGCAGCGCCAGCACCGGACCGTCCGGTTCGGCGCGGATATCGAACACTTCGCGCCGCCAACGATAGCAGCCGGCGTCGGACAGGCTTCGGGCTATGCCCTGCAACGCCGCCGCGTTGGTCAGCGCCACATCGGTCGAGGTCGCGGTGATCTCAGGGAACGCCGCCAGCCTGGCGGCGAAGTCGGGCTTCACCCAGCCGACCTGTGCGGCACCGATACGGAACGGCAGCCGCTCACCCGGCAGTGCCGCGTTGTTGCAGGCGCGAACATGGCGCAGGTAGCCTTCGTCCATCGTCTCGCCTTTCAAACCGCCAATCTCCATGCCACATGCCGGTAATGCGACGCAGTCTTGCCGGCCAGGCCGCCACACTCACTCTGCCACGTTCCCAGCGTTCGGGCATGGCCACAATTCGCGCGCTGCTGCCCTATCTGTGGCCTGAGGGTGATCCGGGTGCCAAGGCCCGTGTCGTGCTCGCCATGGGCCTGCTGCTGCTGGCCAAGCTGGCCACCGTCTACGTGCCGGTGATTTATGGCCGCATCGTCGATGCCCTCGCGCCCAAGGACAACACCGCGCTGCTCGCCATCCCGCTGGGACTGGTGATCGGCTACGGCGTGCTGCGCATGGGCTCTGCCGTATTCGGCGAACTGCGCGATGCACTGTTCGCCAAGGTGCAGCAGCGCGCGGTGCGCACCGCCGCCCGCCGTACCTTCGAGCATCTGCATGCGCTCAGCCTGCGTTTCCACCTCGACCGCCAGACCGGCGCGCTGGCCCGCGCGATCGATCGCGGCTCGCAGGGCATCCAGTCGGTGCTGCGGCTCGCGGTGTTCAACGTCGTGCCGACAGTGATCGAGCTGCTGCTGGTCACCGCGATCATCTGGCACCTGTTCGACTGGCGCTTCGCAGCGATCACCTTCGGTGCGGTGGTGAGCTACGCCGGTTTCACCATGAGCTTCGCAACCTGGCGCTCGCGGATGCGCCGCGCGATGAACGATACCGACAATGACGCCAGCACCAAGGCGCTCGACAGTCTGCTGAACTACGAGACGGTGAAGTATTTCGGCAATGAGCCGCACGAGGCGGCGCGATACGACGCGGCGTTGGCGCGCTATGAACGCGCTGCGGTGCGGGTGCAGGTGTCGCTCAACGTGCTGAACATCGGCCAGGCATTCATCATCGCCGGCGGGCTGACACTGATCATGCTGCTGGCGACGCGCGAGGTGCGCGGCGGGGGGATGACGGTCGGGCAGTTCGTGCTGGTGAACACCTACCTGATGCAGCTTTACCAGCCGCTGGGCTTTCTCGGCATGGTATACATGACGATCAAGCAGGGACTGGTGGACATGGAGCAGATGTTCCGCCTGCTCGAGGTGGACCGCGAGATCGCCGACAGCCCGGGTGCCGCCGTGCTCGCCGCGCACGGGCCGGCGGGCGAGGTGCGGTTCGAGGACGTGTATTTTGATTATCGGCCGGATCGCGCGATCCTGCGCGGCATCGATTTCGTGACGCCCGCCGGACATAAGCTGGCGATCGTGGGCCCGACCGGAGCAGGCAAGTCCACCATCAGCCGGCTGCTGTTCCGCTTCTATGACGTGACGCAGGGGCGCATCTGCATCGACGGTCAGGACATTCGCAATGTGACACAGGAGAGTCTGCGCGCGGCGATCGGCGTTGTGCCGCAGGACGCCGTGCTGTTCAACGACACGATCCGCTACAATATCGGCTACGGCCGGGTCGGTGCGACGCAGGACGAGATCGAGCACGCCGCGCGGCAGGCACAGGTGCACGACTTCATCATCTCGTTGCCTGAGGGTTACGACACCCGTGTCGGCGAGCGTGGCCTGAAGCTGTCGGGAGGCGAGAAGCAGCGCGTGGCAATTGCGCGCACCATTCTGAAGGACCCGCGTATTCTGATTCTGGATGAGGCTACCAGTGCGCTGGACACACGGACCGAGCAGGACATTCAGGCGGCGCTGCGCGCGGTGGCGCGGCATCGCACTACGCTGGTGATTGCGCACCGGCTGTCGACAGTCGTGGACGCCGACGAGATCATTGTACTGGCCGAGGGACGCGTGGCGGAGCGCGGGAGGCATGCGGCGTTGCTGGCGCGTGACGGGCTGTATGCACGGATGTGGGCGCTGCAGGCCGAGCAGGAGACGGAACGGGAGATTGCGGACTGATATTCGCGCCCGCGCAAGCCGGAACCCAGGGGATGCAAAAAGAAGTGATTTGAAACCACGGATGCACACGGATGAACACGGATATTGTCGATGCTGGCGCGCGCTCGGTCACGCCATCGCACGTCCCATCCGTGTTCATCCGTGTGCGTCCATGGTTTCAATCTCTTGTTCCGGAGCAATCATCGGATTGGAATGATAGGGAGACATGGCCGATGACCGACGAAAAGCCGCCGGAAGATCTGAGCCACGCGGGCGCGGTGGTGGACAAGGCGATCGAATACATGATTGGTCAGAACATCAGCGCAGTGTCGATTGCCTCGGCGCTGCTGGGTGGCGCGATGGCGCTGCTGGCGCGCAGTGTGGCAGATGAGGCGATCGTGCATATCCTGAACAATGCGATCGCCAGCGTGCGGAGCGGGGAGCTGCGGGGAAGGGATGACCCATGACCGAAACCGATCGAACCGGCCGGACGGCCGGTGTATCCTGGGCGAGCCGCTGCCGACGGCGCATGATGTAATGGAGCCAGATCATGGGTAAGCTTGAGGGAAAAGTTGCGCTGGTAACCGGATCGGGCCGCAACATCGGCCGCGCGACGGTACTGAAGCTGGCGGGCGAAGGCGCTCACGTCGTCGTCAATGCCCGCTCCAACCAGGCCGAGGCGGATGCGGTCGTGCGAGAAGCCCAGAGTCTAGGCGTCAAGGCGCTGGCCGTCGTTGCCGACGTGGCCAGCAAGGACCAGATCGAGACGATGGCGGCGCGGGCACTGTCGGAGTTCGGCCGCATCGACATCCTGATCAACAATGCCGCCATCCGGCCTCACAAGCCCTTTACCGAGCTGACGATGCAGGATTGGGAAGCGGTCAGGGGCGTGGTACTCGACGGGGCGCTGTACCTCACACGCGCGGTCATCGGGTCGATGGTGCAGCACACCTACGGGCGCATCCTGTTCTTTACCGGCGAGGGTGCCTTCGTCGGCGGCAGCGGACGCGCGCACGTCTCGGCGGCGAAGATGGGCCTGGTCGGGTTCGCGCGCGGGCTGGCCTCGGAGTTCGCTCCGCACAACATCCGGGTGAATGTGGTTTCTCCCGGCAGCATCGACACCAGACGCGACAATCCCGAATGGTACCAGGGACGGACGCCCAATGCCGCCGGCATTCCGCTGGGACGTCAAGGGCATGTGGACGAGATCGCCGCCACCTGCCTGTTTCTGGTCAGCGACGATGGGGGCTTCATCACGGGCCAGACCATCCACGTCAACGGCGGGAGCGGGTATTACTGATCGCGATCGATGCGAATCAGCGTGCTGTCACCAACGTGCCGGCGCAGCCGCGGCACGAACGACAGCACACGGTGGGAACAGGAGACACCCGCGTGGAACGAAGGAAGGCATCAGATTTTCCGCAGGAACTTCTGAATCTGTTCGACGGCTATGTGCACGGCCGGATGAACCGCCGTGAATTCCTGGCTGGCGCGCAACAATTTGCCGTCGGCGGCGTGACTGCGGCGATGCTGTTTGAAATGCTCAGGCCGAACTATGCCTGGGCCGCGCAAATACCGGTGGACGACAAGCGCATCGAAGCGAAGACGCAAACCGTGCCATCGCCGCAGGGCAATGGCAGCATCAGGGGTTACCTCGTGCGGCCGGTGGGGGCGGCCAAGCTGCCTGTGGTGCTGGTGGTCCACGAGAACCGTGGCCTCAATCCCTACATCGAGGATGTGGCGCGTCGGCTGGCGGTCGCCAACTTTATCGCCTTCGCGCCCGATGGACTGACGTCCGTGGGCGGCTATCCCGGCGATGACGAAAAGGGCGCGACGCTGTTCAGTCAGGTTGACCGTGCCAAGATGGCAGAAGACTTCTTTGCTGCGGCGATGTGGCTGAGATCGCGTCTCGACAGCACCGGCAAGCTCGGCGTGGTCGGTTTCTGCTTTGGCGGCGGCGTTGTCAATCAGCTGGCGGTGCGGATGGGTCCTGATCTTGCTGCCGCGGTGCCATTTTACGGTACTCAACCCAGTGCCGCCGAAGCGGCGAGGATCAAGGCGCCGATCAATGCGCAATACGCCGAACTGGACACACGTATCACCGGCGGATGGCCAGCGTTCGATGCCGCACTCACTGCGGCGCAGGTACCGCACGAGGGTCATATCTACCACGCCACAAATCACGGCTTTCACAACGACACAACGCCTCGCTACGACGAAGCCGCGGCCAGGGAAGCCTGGCAGCATACGTTGGACTGGCTCAACAAATATCTTAGGACATGAAACGACGATTTAGCTTATCGTACCGCGCCATTGGCGACCGCGTTGGGCGTGAGGCCTGTGTTGAGTCTTGACCGAGTTGCCGACCGCATGCGACGGTGGTGGTCACGCAAAATTAACGAACATCTGGGGACGGCCCAACGTGTCAATTGTAATGCCGGCTGAGCGAATCGGATCGCCGGTGCATTTGATTCACGGACGCGGTGGCCACGAATCCCGGCAGCCCTACAATGGTCCTGGCCGCTGGGGCGGCAAAACGCGATATGCCCAATTCCGTGGGAGGTACCGGTGGCTAAAGCGTCCATGATGTCGGCGGCCCAGAGCGATTCGGCCCTGCAGGGCCTGGAGAAGCGGGCCTACGTTCATACGCTCAGCCTGCGCCTGACCAGCGAGCAGTATCGTCGGTTGCGCAAATTCGTCACCTCGCATGAGGACCGGACGGATCAGCGGATCACGCATCAGGCCGTGCTGGAAGCGGCGCTGGCAGACTATCTGGACCGACACCGCGGCTGATCGCGAGGCTGCGGACACAGGCCTCTCAGCAGCTCGCCGTGGGGTGATCACCCTGCTTTCCCCGCTTGCGCGCGCTCTTGGCCAGCTCGACGACAGCGCCTTCCTGGGGGTCGTCCTGCGCAGCCTGCTCTGGTCGGCAGCGTGCTTCGTCGCGTTGCACGTCGCCGCCATCTGGGCGGTGCACCGCCTGCTGGATTTGCACGGCTGGCTCGGTTGGATTTTTGACCTGCTTGGAGGAATTGGCGCCTCGCTCCTGGCCCTGTGGCTGTTCCTGCCGGCCGCCGCCATCATCGGCACCCTCTACATCGATCGCATCGCGAGCGCGGTCGAGCGCCGCCACTACCCGGCCCTCCCTCCGGCGCGCGGCGCTCCGATCACCTCCCAACTCCGGGACGCGATCGGCATCGCCGGCCGCATCCTGCTGCTGAACCTCCTGGCACTGATCGCTGCGCTGATCCTGCCCGGCGCCGGCCTGATTCTCGCCTGGATCATCGGGGGCTACGCCATCGGCCGCGGTCTGTTCGCCGCGGTGGCGATGCGCCGGATGCCGCGCGCGGCGGCCGAGGCGTTGTATCGCCGTGCGCGCCCTGCCGTCCTGGCGCAGGGCTGCATCCTTGCGATGGCCGCCTACGTACCTTTCCTCAACCTGCTCATTCCGGTGGTCGGGACCGCCGCCATGGTGCACGTACTCGATCAGGTGCTTGTGGCCCAAACGAATCGCTGTGGATAACCCTCGCCGACCGGTTGTTCCGGCGCGACCGGCCGTGTTAACCCCGCTGGATCGTCGCGCCTCCCGATATCTATCAGCCGAACGAGGAGCCGGTGTTCAAACGTCGCAAGCCTGACGACCCGCAGGCAGTCGAGCCGGGCGCTGCCTTGCCCGCCGGCCTGTCGTTTTCGGATCAGGGAGACACCGTGGATCACCCCAGCACCCCAAGCGGACCGATCGACAACGGTTTGGGCGTGCCTCCCTTCCGTCCCGCCCAGCCGCAAGAGGTCCAGACCATGTCCCGGCAACCATTCACCACCGCGCCCACCCCGCAGGCCGCTCCACCCGCCGGCGTCCGCCCGGGCCTGCCGCCGATCCGCCCGGCCTCACGCGATCCGTCGGAACGCCGCACCCTGGTGGTCGGCCGCGGGATCAGCGTGCAGGGCACGGTTCAAGACGCGGAGCGTCTGGTGGTCGAAGGTACCGTCGAGGCCAGCATGATCCACGCCACCGAGCTGGCCATATCACCCGGCGGGATCTTCAAAGGCGAAATCGAGGTGGAGGACGCGGAAATCGCCGGCACGATCGACGGCACGCTGACCGCGCGCGGCGCCCTGATCGTGCGTGCCACCGGCAAGGTACTGGGCACGGCCCGCTGCCGCCGCCTGCAAGTGGAGGACGGCGGCCAGATCACCGGTCACATCGAGATGCTCGCCGACCAGCCCAGACCCGAACCCACGCCGCGTCCGGTGAGCGAGTCGGCCGTCTAAAACCGTCCGCTCCCCCGCGGCGGGGAGAGCTCCTCCTCCGACCCACACGCCCGTCGTGCCCCCGTTGACTCAGATCAATGCGGATGGCGCACGAGGCGAATACGTTGGCGGCATGCGGCCATAACAGGTGAAGCATGCGCATCTACAAGACGATCACCAAGGTACCCGGCGGGCTCATGGTAGTGCCGTTGTTCATCGGCATGGTCATCAACACGTTCTTCCCGCATCTGTTGAAGATCGGTGGCTTCACCGAAGCGCTGAGCAGCGTCGGCTATCCGACCATTCTCGGCATGTATCTGTTCACCGTCGGCACCAAGATGACGGTGCGCACCGCGCCGCGCATGCTGAAGCGGGGCTTCGGCATCATGGCGGCCAAGGTCGGTGTCGCCACCCTGATCGCCGTTTCGGTGGGCAAATTCTTTGGCGGCGACCTGTTCGGGTTCAGCACGCTCGCCCTGCTGGTGGCGATGAGCGACACCAACGGTGGCATGTTCATGGCGCTGACCAGCGTGATGGGCGACAAGGAAGATGCTGGTACCTACGTGCCGCAGAGCATCGAAACCGGCCCATTCCTCACCATGCTGATCCTGGTCGGCGCGGGGCTGGCGAACATTCCCTGGCTCACCATGGTCTCGGTCATAGCGCCGATCGCTGTCGGGGCTTTGCTGGGCAACCTCGACGAGGATCTGCGCGACTTCTTCGGTTCGCACGAACCGATCATCGTGCCGTTCATGGCGTTCACGCTGGGCCAGACGATCAATCTGTCCGCGGTGGTGACCGCCGGCATACCGGGTGTCGTGCTGGGTGTCGTGGTGGTCATCGTCACCGGCACCGTCTGCATCCTGACGGACCGGCTGCTCGGAGGTTCCGGGATCGCCGGCGCTGCCGCATCCAGCACGGCAGGCAACTCGGCTGCGGTGCCGAAGGCGGTCGCGATGGCCGACCCGACCTATGCCGCCATCGCGCCGATCGCGACGGTGCAGGTCGCCGCCTCGGTCATCGTCACCGCGGTGCTGACGCCGATCCTCACCTCATACGTCTTCAAGCGGGTGCAGCGGCAGCGTGCCCTGGAGGAGCAGGCTGCTCACCCGGCTGACACGGTGACCGGACCTGGCCTCGGTGTTGCCGCCGGTAATGACTGAGCGTCACCGCCTCGCCGCCTGATACGCGGCGAGACAGGTCAGATCGACGATCTGACTCACCGAGGCGTCCATCGGCATGATCTGCACGGGCCGCTCCAT
>DASXNR010000015.1:0-12832 GCA_036494925.1 Acetobacteraceae bacterium | reverse complement strand
CCCGCATTGCCGGAATCTCACCTGCTGGCCATTGAGGCTGCCTCTATCTGGCAACCGACTATCGCCGGTGGGGGTTCATTTTTGGTAAAGTCCGACCGCTAGAACTATTCGTAATTATCCGTATCTAAACAAAAAAATGGCGGCACCATTGGTGCCGCCGAGGGTATGGGGAGGAGTCCAAGAGAGAGGTGAGAGCGGGTCGAGACCCGCCAACCTCACAGGCCGAAATATGCCGCGCGCGAGCGCAGGCGGCATTGATCCAGATCAAACTTCCAGACTTTTTTCTGATCGCGTCAGGCGATGGCGGCAAGCCTCGCCAGGGCCTCCTGCTTGCCCAGCGCCACCAGGGTCGCATCGATCCCGGGGCTGGCCGTGCTGCCGGTCAGCGCGGCGCGCAACGGCTGCGCCACCTGACCGAGCTTCCGGCCACTCGCTGCGGCGAACCCGCGCAGGGCCGCGTCGATCGCTGGCTGGGTAAAATCCGTCGCAGCCAGCGCGTCGGCGACATCGCGAAGCATCAACCGCGCCTCGGGCGTCAGCAGGGCGGCCGCCTTCGGCTCCATCGGCAGTGGCAGCGGTCGCGCCAGGAACGCCGCGGCATCGGCCAGTTCCACCAGCGTCTTGGCGCGCTCCTTCAGCGCCGGCATCAGTGCCGCGATGCGCTCGGCCGCCCGCGCGCCAAGCGCCAGATCGGTGCGATGCGCCAACCGCCCCAGCACCTCACGGGTCAGCCGCTCGTTGTCGGCATGGCGGATATAATGTCCATTCAGGTTCGTGAGCCTGGCGTAATCCATCCGGCTCGCCGCCCGTCCGACCCCGTCCAGGTCGAACAGCCGGATCGCCTCGTCGCGGTCGATCAGCTCGGCGTCGCCATGTCCCCAGCCGAGACGCAGCAGGTAGTTGCACAGCGCCTCGGGCAGGTAGCCCTGCTCGCGGAACTCCAGTACCGACACCGAGCCATGTCGCTTCGACAGCTTGGTGCCGTCCGCGCCGTGGATCAGCGGGACATGCGCGAAGCGGGGCAGGTCCCATCCCATCGCCTGGTAGATCTGCACCTGGCGGAACGTGTTGGTCAGATGGTCGTCGCCACGGATGACATGGGTGATGTCCATGTCGTGGTCGTCCACCACCACCGAGTGGTTGTAGGTCGGCGTGCCGTCGCTGCGCAGGATGATCATGTCATCCAGCTCGGTGTTCGCAACGCGTACTGCGCCCTGCACGAGATCTTCCACCACGGTGTCGCCATCGCGCGGCGCCTTCAACCGGATCGAGGGCGCCACACCCGGCGGTGCATCGGCCGGGTCGCGGTCGCGCCACCGCCCGTCGTAGCGCGGCGACCGGCCCTCCGCGAGCGCCTGCTCGCGCATCTGCCGCAGTTCGTCGGCGGTGCAATAGCAGCGGTAGGCGTGACCGGCGGCGAGCATCTGCCGCGCCACCTCGGCGTGCCGCGCCATCCGCGTTGACTGGAACACCGGCGGCTGGTCCGGCGTCAGGCCGAGCCATTCCAGCGCCTCGAAGATCACCTTGGTCGCCGTCTCGGTGCTGCGCTCGCGATCGGTGTCTTCGATGCGGATCAGGAATTCGCCGCCGTGGTGGCGGGCGAACAGGTAGTTGAACAGGGCCGTCCGCGCGGTGCCGATGTGCAGCAGGCCGGTTGGACTGGGGGCGATGCGGGCGCGAACCGTCATGGCGATGATTTAGCATGCGTGTTCACCGGCTGTAGAGGCTGCCTGCGTTAACCTCCCGTGCGTGCAGCGATTGATCGCCGACTGGCTCGAGGCCTGGCAGACGGCTGAACGGGGCCGCTTCGCGCTGTGGCTGCCGGTGTTCATGGGCACCGGCGTGCTGTGCTATTTCGCGCTGCGCAGCGAGCCGCCGCTGTGGCTCGGGATGGCGGTGGCGACCCCGGCGATAGGCACCGCACTATTGCTAAGGTGCCACGTCCTGCCACGCGCCGTTGTCATGGCGGTGGCCGCCGCCGCCATCGGCTTCGCGGCGTCCCAGCTTGCCACGGTTCGGGCGCCGCAGTGGGCACTGCTGCCGACCCGCGCGACAATCCTGACCGGCGTTGTCCGTTCGGTCGAGGCGCTACCCGACGGCCGGCGGATCGCGCTCGAATCTGTACGACTTGATGGCGGCGATCCGCTGCAACGCTGGCTGCGGCTGCGATTGAGGAATGGTGACGCGCAGGAGATCGGCGCGGGCGACATGGTCCGGCTGCGCGCACTCGTGCGGCCGCCAATGCCGCCCGCCTATCCGGGCGCATGGGACCTCCAGCGCGACGCCTGGTACAGCGGCCAGGGCGGTTCCGGGTACGCGCTCGGCCGCGTGGAACGGATCGCCGAAACCGCTCCCAGTGGTCCGCTGCAAATGGTTCAGCGGTTCCGGGAGGTGATTGCGCGGCACATCTCGGCGGTGGTGCCAGGTGTCCCCGGTGCGGTGTCGATCACGCTGCTGACCGGCATCACCACCGGCATTCCGCCACCGGACCACGACGCTTTCCGCGCCTCCGGGCTCGCGCACCTGCTGGCGGTCGCGGGACTGCATATCGGCATCGTCATGGGCTGGACGCTGGCGTTCGCGCGCCTCGCCCTCGCGGCGTCCGAGCATGCCAGCCTGCACTGGCCGACCAAGCAGCTGGCGGCTCTGGCCGCGCTGGTGGTGGGCGGCGGCTATATGGTGCTGACCGGCATGCACTTGCCGATCGTGCGCAGTTTCGCCATGGCGTGCCTGTATACCATCGCCGTGCTCGCCGGGCGGCGCGCGATCTCGCTGCGCGGCCTCGCGCTGGCGGCAACGGTGCTGATGCTGCTCGAGCCGCACGAGGTGCCCGGCGTCTCGTTCCAGATGAGCTTTTCCGCCGTGTTGGCGCTGATCTCCGGTTACGAGGTGTTGCGTCCTGCATTGCGCACGCTGCATGGCAGCGGCTCGCGCACACGGCGCTTTGCCGGTTACGTGGCGGCGCTGGCGCTGACCAGTGCGTTGGCCGGCACTGCCTCGGCGCCGTTCGCAGCGTATCATTTCGGCCACATCCAGGTCTATTTCGTGGTGGCAAACATGATCGCGGTGCCGCTGGCGGCGCTGTGGGTAATGCCAGCCGGGCTGATCGCGCTGATGTTGCTGCCGTTCGGCCTCGACTGGCTCGCGTTCGTGCCGATGGGGTGGGGCGCCGAGGCGATTCTGCTCGTCGCGCGTACCACCGCGGCGTGGCCCGCGGCGACGATCGACGTGCCGCACATGCCGGCCTGGGGCTTGGCGGTGACCGGGTTCGGCATCGCCTGGCTTGGCTTGTGGCGGAGCAGGCTGAGGTTGATCGGTGTGCCGGTAATCGCACTCGGCCTGGTCTCGCCGCTTCTGGTGCGGCCACCCGACATCTTGGTGTCAGCCGATGCCCGGCTGATCGGCGTGCGGGTGCAGGACACGGTGTATCTGCAGTCGGTCTCCGGTGCGTCGAAGTTCACCCGCGATGCCTGGCTGCAATTCTGGGCGGCAAGCAGCGCACGTGCGATCCCGAAGGCTGGCGAGCAGGCTGACGGCGCGATCGTCTGTCAGAACGATGCGTGCCTGCTGCGGCCGGTGCCGCAGGCGAAGGCTGCGTTGCTGGTGCGTGGCGCCGCCCATCCCGACGGCTGCCAGGAGATCTCGGTCATTGTCTCGGCCGAACCGGCGCGTGGCCTGTGCCAGCGCCCATGGCCGGCCCTGGTCGATCGCTTCACCGTGTGGCGCAATGGTGCAGCCGCGATCTGGCTGGATGGACGGCGCGCCCGCATCGTGACCGACCGCGCCTTTCGCGGTGACCGGCCCTGGGTTCCGCCGGTGCCGGTACCACGCGAACGTGCGTCACCAGCATTGCCGCCGGCACCGACGGAATAGCCAGGACTTCCTGCACGGCTGATACGAGGGTATGCCAAGCGCGGGAGGAAAGGCGCACGCGGCAGGGCTTCGAACGTCTGGCGCTATCTGCCTCGGATCGAATGATCCGACGACGGCACACTGCGCTTGCCGCGTCGCTGCTGGCGCATGGCCTGGCGATGCTGACGCTCATTTACCTGGTGCGAAGCGTGGTCCTGCCGGCACCTCCGGCGGAAACCAGCATCGCGTTGGTGTTCGAGCCGGTGTCGACGCAGGTGGATGCGACACCTGCTCCGGAAGCTCCGGCGGCGCCTTCGGTTGCCGAACCGCCACCGGTCGAACAGGCGGCGCCTCCTCCGCCCGCTCAGCCGGAACCAACCGCGGAACAGCCCGCGCCGGCAATTCCGCGGCCGGAGCCGGCGACGGAGGAAGTCGCGCCGATAATTCCGCAGCCGGAACCGAAGCTGGAGGCGCCTGCCCTTCCGCAACCCCCGCCGATGGCGCATCCGCCGCCACACCGTGTGGCCGCGGCGCATCCGTCGGCGCAGGCGATGCAGCCCCCGGTAACGCCGCTGGCGACGCCTGCCGCGGTCTCCATTGCGCCACTGCTACCTGCGCATCCTGTGGCGGGAATGGAGTCTGACCGCCCGCCGGTTTATCCGGAGATCGCGCGCCGGCGCGGTCAGCAAGGCCGCGTTGTGCTGCAGGTGAGGGTTTCCACCGAGGGGATGCCCGTCGCGGTGACGGTTGCGGAGAGCAGCGGCTATGCAAGCCTCGATGCCGCGGCGCTGGCCGCGGTGCAGCGGTGGCGGTTCGCACCGGCCACCAGGGGCGGCACGCCGGTTCCGGCCGTGGCCGAGGTGCCCGTGCGCTTTCGCCTGGCCGATTGACGGCGTCCGGATCAGGCGGGTCGTTTTCGACCCGGGTCAGGCGATGCCAAGCGTCATCGCCAGGCGAACCAGATCGTTGGTCCGCGTTACGCCGAGCTTGGCCTTGATGTGGCTGCATGCGTTCGCGACCGTCTTGTAGCCGAGCCCGAGCGCATCGGCGATCTCGGCAAGGCCCATGCCCTCGGCGAGCAACCGCATGATCTCCAGGTCACGCTCCGTGAGGTCTCGCAGCTCATGACCGGGCGAGACCGTACGCAACGCCAGCTCCTGCGCGATGTCGTTCTCGATGTAACGCCCACCCTCGGCCGTGCGGCGCACCGCGGTCAGCAGTTCCTCCGCCGACGCATGCTTGCTGAGGTAGCCGCGCGCACCGAGCTCCATTGCGCGTGCGGCGTACAGCGGCTCCGCATGCATGCTCAACACCACGATCCGCGCATTCTTGTCCTCCAACAGCATCCGGCGCAGCAGCTCCAACCCGCCGATGCCTGGCAGGTTCAGATCGAGCAGCACGAGGTCGGGCCGATCCAGCCGCAATCGTGACAGAGCGTCGCGACCGTTCGCCGCCTCGGAGATCTGGACATCTGCCACCGACGTCAGAAGAGCGCGAAGACCGGACCGCACGACCGAATGATCATCGACCAGAAGGACCTTCATTCCAGTGCGTCCTGGTCGTCCGGCTGCGATGAATTCGCGCACGGCAGACATGCGACGAGCGTCAGGCCCTTGCCGTTGCGGCCATTACCAATGGACAGCGATCCGGCCATGGCCATCACGCGCTCCCGCATGCCGATCAGGCCAAATCGGGTCGGCCCACGGTCGAAAGAAACATCCGCCGGTATACCGATCCCATCGTCCATCAATTCGACACGGACACTGTCGATGCCGTCATGCGCGATCGCAATCTGCACCTGCGCAGGCCGGCCGTGGCGGATCGCGTTGCTTACGCCTTCCTGGATCACGCGGTAGATCGTCTCCTTCATATCGTCGCCAATCCGATCCTCGTCGATCGCGACGGTGACGATAAAATCGATATCCGGGCGACGGTCCTGCCAGAATGCCACCAATCGACTGATGGTGGTCGCCAAGCCGATTGTCCCCAGCGGTCGCAGACGTTCGAGAATTGCCCGCACCCGCCGCTGCAGGTGACCAACGGCATCGTGGATCGACCGCGCATGTGCGGGAATGCCGCCCGTCCGGCCGCTGTCAGCCAGACGTTCGATGGTTGCGGCGGTCATGTCCGCCGCGAACAGCAGCGGGCCGATTTCATCGTGCAGGTCCCGCGCAAGGTCGGCGCGTTCTTCCGCTTGCAATGTCAGCAGCCGCTCGTTGAGCCGGTGGTTCTGTGCCGCAGACGCGGCGAGTCGCTGTGTCATGAGATTATAGCCGTTCGCCAGGCGCCTGAGTTCGGGCGGACCGTGTGCCGGCAACAAGCTGTGATAGTTGCCATTGCCAACATGCTCGAAAGCGGCTGACAACTCGGCAAGTGACCGCAAGGCGCGGCCGACGATGAGGGAAATCAGCAGCGCGTTCAGCGCCGCGAATCCCGCCAGCACCAGCATGGCATCGCATGACCCTTCCCAAACCTCGGCTGTCTCGTTGGTTGGATCGGCTTGCAAAAGGATGACGCCGCCGCCGGCGCCGGCCGGTGGGACCGGCAGTCGGACGGCAGGCGGCGGCTGACCTCGGATCAGCTGGAGGAACCACTCCGGAGCCGGTCGGTTCGGAACCAGCAGCGCGGACGTGGCAATCGGCTGCTGCTGTGCATCGAGCAGCGTCGCGCGGACATGGCGGTCGCCGTTGAAGGTGCCGACCAGATGCCGCAGCTCGCGCGCGCGATCGGGCGCTCCCGCCAGGTCATCGAATCCGTTCCGGATCGTATTCGTCCCTACGGCGACCGCGGCGCGAAGTTCGTTCTGCACTCGACCAGCGGCATGCCAGGCGACCAGCACGCCTCCGCCGGCGAGACTGAGCAGCAGCACCAACCCGACCAGGGCAGTGAGCCGCACCCGAAGCGGCATCCGTTTCCTCCTCACGGCATTGCGTGCCCAGCGCACTCCGGGCGGCGATTTTGGGAATTATTCTCCCGAATTTCGGGAAGTTGCGCCATAGCCAGCCGGCACCTCGGGAGCCTTAATTCCTGCTGAGCGACCCGTGGAGGTGTGCGGCATGCGAGGCGGCCCGATCATTGCTGCGATTGCGATCCTGCTGAGCGGCGGCGCTGCGGCGCAAACCGCGCCGCCGGCGACACCGACGGTCACCGAGTTGCCGCAGGTCGAGGTGGTGGGCGCCGCTCCGCTCATCGGCTCGGGTATCGATCGGAACACGGTCCCGGCGGAAACCCACGTGCTGGACAGCATCGACCTCAGTCGACAGGGCACCTCCGAGTTGGTCAATTCGCTGAACCGCGAGGTGAGCGGCGTCAGCCTGGATTCTGCTTCGGGCAACCCCTACCAGCCGACGCTGTTCTATCACGGCTTCGCCGCGTCGGGGCTGCAAGGAACCCCGCAAGGGCTTGCCGTCTATGTCAACGGCGTGCGGTTCAATCAGCCATTCGGCGATACGGTGGACTGGGATCTCATCCCCGATATCGCCATCGAAAAGATCAACCTCGTTGGTTCCAATCCCGTGTTCGGCCTCAATGCGCTCGGCGGCGCGGTGAACGTCCAGCTCAAGAACGGCTTCACCTGGCAAGGCTTCGAGGGTAATGCATCGGGCGGTTCCTTCGGCCAGGTCGAAGGTGAGTTCCAGTACGGCAAGCAGATCGGCAATGAATCGACCTACGTCGCCGGCACGGTGCTGCACCAGAACGGCTGGCGTGATCTGCAGTCGACGGACCTGCAGAATCTCTTCGGCGATGTCGGCTGGCGCAGCGACCGCGCCGAACTGCACCTCAATGTCACGGCGGCGCATTCGGTGCTCAACGGTCCAGGCAGTTCGCCGGTGGAGCTGCTGGCCGCGGATCCGGCCGCGCAGTTCACGGCACCGAATTCGATCAGCAATCAGTACGCCTCGGTCAGCCTCAACGGCAATGTGGATCTGAGCGACACCTCCTCGGTGCAGGCCGTGGTGTACTACCGCTATCTCCTGCAGCGCGTCACCAACGGCAACGCGCCGAATGATACGCCCTGCACCGACGGCTCGGGGCTGCTGTGCTTCGACGGCGGCTTCAGTACCACGCTGGGCCGCGCATTCATTCCAGACTTCCTGAATGGCGGTCCGTATTCCGAGCTGGACAACCAGACCACCAACACCAACGCCTATGGCACATCGGTCCAGATCACGAATACCGACGATCTGTTCGGGCTGAAGAACCACTTCATCGCGGGGGTCAGCTTCGATGGGGCGCAGACGACGTTCAGCGCGGTCTCGTTTGTCGGTGGGCTGACACCGCTTGACCGCGTGTTCGGCGGCCCAGGCGTGGTGATCGACGAGCCAGGCACGAACTCGCCGGTCCGGGTGGCGATTTCCAATGCCACATACGGGTTGTATATCACCGACACGCTGAACCTGACGCCGCGGCTTGCGGTGACAGTCTCCGGTCGGTTCAACGCGGCGCTGATCGACCTGAGCGATCAGAATGGCGGCGACCTGACCGGCGATCACAGTTACAACCATTTCAATCCGGCCGCGGGAATCAGCTATCAGTTCAGCCCGTGGCTCACCGCTTACGCCGGTTATGCGGTGGCGAACCGCGCACCCACACCGGCCGAGCTCTCGTGCGCCGGGCCCACGAACTCGTGCAGCCTGGCCAACTTTTTCGTCGGCGACCCCGATCTTCAGCAGGTGGTGTCGCACACCGTGGAGGCCGGCGTGCGCGGCAGCTTCGCGCCGTTCGACGGGGCCAAACTGAGTTACAACCTTGCTCTGTTCCGCAGCATCCTCGACAACGACATCGCATTCATCAACAGCGTGACCCAGGGGCGCGCCTTCTTTGCCAACATCGGCGAGACGCGCCGTCAGGGAATCGATGTCGGTGCGCAGTTGAAGACCGACCGGTGGCTCGCCTATATCGCCTACACCTACCTCGACGCCACGTTTCAGAGTGGGTTTATTGAAGGGTCGGGCAGCAATCCGGCAGCGGATGCGGATGGAAACATCACGATCCGGCCGGGCAATCGGTTGCCCGGCATTCCGGCGAACCAGTTCAAATTCGGCGCCTACTACAACGCAACGGATAAGTGGACCATCGGTGCCTCGGCCATTCTGGCAAGCAGCGCCTATCTGTTCGGCGATGAGGCCAACCTAACCAAACCACTGCCCGGCTATTTCACGATGAACATCAGCACAAATTATCAGTTGACCAAGAACGTCCAGTTGTTCGCTTGGGTCGAGAACGTCACCAACGCACGCTACTATACGTTCGGCACCTTCTCGCCGACCAGTTCGGTGTTTCTCGCGCAGGCTCCTGGGGCCAGCAACCCGCGCAGCTACAGTCTGGCTGCGCCGATCGGCGGCTTCGGCGGCATCAGGGTGACGTTCTGATGGCTGTGCAAGCGCACGCTCAGTATCGCCGCAGCAGTGCCACCAGCTTGCCTTGCACCTTCACCCGATCGGCCGGGAAGATGCGTGTCTCGTGCCGGATGTTGCACGGCTCCAGCGCGATCGAGTTGCCGCGGCGGCGCAGCCGTTTCAGCGTGACCTCGGCATCGTCCACCAGGGCAACGACGATCTGACCGGTCTCGGCTGCGTCGCTCTTGCGAATGACGACGGTGTCACCGTCTAGGATGCCGGCCTCGATCATCGAGTCGCCGGCCACCTCCAGCGCATAGTGTTCGCCACCGTCCAGTATATGCGTCGGTATGTCCACGTAGGTGGTGGGATCTTGCAATGCCTCGATCGGCAGGCCGGCGGCGATGCGGCCATACAGCGGCAACTGGATCGCCGAAGCGTCATTGGCTGCGCGCACACCCGGAATCTTCGGCGTGAAGTCACCGCGGATCACGGTGGGCGAGAACGGCGGGCTGGTGTCCTCGGCGGGATGCTCATCGCCGCCGCGCGCGGCAAGATTTTCCGGTAGCCGCAGCACTTCCAGTGCCCGGGCGCGGTGGCGACGGCGGCCGAGGAAACCGCGCTCCTCCAGCGCCGAGATCAACCGGTGGATACCGGATTTCGACTTCAGCCTGAGCGCATCCTTCATCTCCTCGAAGCTCGGCGAGAAGCCGGTCTGCTTGAGATGACGGTCGATGTACATGAGCAGTTCGTACTGCTTTTTTGTCAGCATGGCGCGCGATCTTTCCCCTCAGGCGCCGAATGCTCATGATGGAACAAATCGGCAACTGGACGGCGTTCTAGATAGGTTCGCACCGCGTCGTCAAGATTTCCTGAACCGGAACGCGAAAAAACCGCGTCAAAGGCCGAGCGAATCGAGACGAATCACCGTGACCTCGCCGCCCTCCGGCGACGCCGGCGCATTCGGCGCGCGCAGAATCAGGGCGTCCGCCAGGGCGAGTCGGCGCAGCATCGCCGAATCCTGCACCGGGAACGGCGTGGCGATGATCCGACCCTGCGGATCGGTCGTCACGGTGGCGCGCAGGTGGTCGGCACGATGGTCGTTGGCGCGGAGCGCGGCGCCGGCAATGGCCTGCACGGTCGGTGGAGGACCGGCGGGCAGTCCGGACAGCCGGCTGAGCGCCGGCAGCAGGAACAGTATCGAGCAGACCAGTGCCGAAACCGGATTGCCGGGCAGCCCAAGCACCTTCACCGGACCAAGCCGGCCGAACAGCAGCGGCTTTCCCGGCCGCATGGCGATCTGCCAGAAATCCAGCTCCAGGCCACGCGTCTGCAGGCTTTCGATGACGAGGTCGTGGTCGCCGACCGAAGCGCCGCCCGTGGTGACCAGCAGGTCCATGCCGTACACCGCATCGGCTACCGCCGCGACCGCCTCGCGGGTGTCGGCTGCAACCGGCAGCACGACCGGCTCGCCGCCGGCGGCGCGCACCAGGGCGGCGAGCGCATGCGAATTGGAACTGACGATGCCGCCTGGCGGGATCGGCTCACCCGGCATGGCGATCTCGTCACCGGTGGCGAGGATGGCGATCCGCGGCCGGCGGTGCACGGTCAGCCAGGGTTGGTTGGCGGCGGCGGCCAGCCCGATGTCGCGGGCGGTCAGCCGGCGACCGCCGGGAACCACAACATCGCCGGCAGCGAAATCCTGGCCGGTGCGGCGGATATGGCGCCCGGCGATGACGGCCTCGTTCACCCGAACCTCGGCGCCGGAGGCGGTGGCATCTTCCTGCAACAGAATCGCATCGGCGCCCTGCGGGACGACGCTGCCGGTGAACAGACGCACCGCCTGGCCAGGACCGATGCTGCCGTCGAACGGGTGGCCGGCCGGTGCACTGCCGATCACGTGCAGCATGGCGCCGAGCGAGCCGTCACTGGCGCGCAGCGCGTAGCCATCCATGGCCGAGACATCGGCCGGCGGCTGGGTCAGACGCGCGATCACCGGTGTGGCGGTCACACGGCCCCAGGCGTCGGCCAGCGCGACAATCTCGGCCGGCGTCGGCTGGAGGTCGGCCAGAATGCGGTTGCGGGCTTCATCGACGCTGATCATGGTTCAGTTGACCCGGGCCAGTTCCAACAGGTTGTCGTCGGTCATCGGACGGCGGCCGTCTTCCACCTCGTGGATCATCGCGACCAGCCTACGCGTGGCGCGGCAGTCAATGCCGTGGCGTGCGCCGATCTCGGCGATCGGGGCGATCTGGACATCGACCTCGGTCCGCCGCTTGCGGATGGCGAGGTCGCGCCACACGCCGGAATGCGTCTTCGCGCTGGTGCTGTTGAACGCCACCATCGCGGCGACACTGTTTCGCGCGGCATCCTCGCTGGCGCCGGGCCTGAACGCATCGATGTCGTAGCCGTTGAAGCCGCGCGGTTGCACGCCTTCCGCCTGTGCGACCACGATGGCCTCCTCGCCGAGGCGGCGCCACAGGCCGAGCAATTCCGGCCGCGCCAGGCAGTCGGCGATACCCTTCTGGCCGAGCGCCTGGGCGAACAGCATCGCGCCGTAGCCGAGCTTGCCCCAGAGATACGACCAGATGTCGGGCGTGATGATCGCTTCCGGCTCGAAGTCCCGCATCACTGCGTGCAGTGCTGCGAGGCGCGGGGTCATCGCGCCATCGAGTTCGCCCAGCACGACCGCGCCACGGTTGCCGAACAGGATCTCGCCCGGCGCCATCCAGTCGGCGCCGTAATTGACGAAGGCGCCGATCGTGCGGTCGCGGCCGAGGATGCGCTGGATGATCAACTCGTTCAGCCCGTTCTGCAGCGAGAGCACGTAGCCATCCTGCCCGAGGTGAGGCGTGAGGGCGCGGGTCGCGGCCTCGGTGTGCTGCGCCTTCACCGCCAGGAAGACGTGCTGCCATGACCCAGCGACTTCGTCCGGCGTGACCGCCGGCGCGGTGACGGAGAATTCCTCGACCGGCCCGGTGATGCGCAGTCCGGTGCTGCGGATCGCAGCGACGTGCTCCGGCACCACGTCGACGAAGGTGACGTCATGGCCGGCGCGTTTCAGCCACGCGCCGGCCGAGCCGCCGATCGCGCCGGCACCCCAGACCAATATCCGCTCGGGCATCACCAGGTCTCCAGCAGTGCCCGCGTCTCCTGTACCGCGACTTCCCAGATCTCCAGCATCTCGGAATCGTCGCGCTGATAGCGGCCGCCGAAATTGCCGTCATCGATCAGCGTGCGCACCTCGAACGGCGACAGCGTGCGCAGGCGATCGGTATCGACCATGCGCTTGATGCCCTCCTGTGGCGGACGGTTCGGCAGGCGGGTCCAGGGGAAGTTCTCCATCCAACTCGCATGGCTGGCGACGGGATCGATCGCCCGCACCGCCGCGGCGGTGAGCGGCGCGCGCCACCAGTCATGGAACCGGACATGCGCCTCGGGATTGTCCATCATCCATTCCTGCGCGACCGACCCCGCCGGCGCGTTGCCGCCGTGGCCATTGACGATCAGCACACGGCGGAAACCGGCCTGCATGAGGCTGTCCAGCACGTCGCGCAGCACCGCGGCATAGGTGGCGACGCGCAGTGTGACGGTGCCGGGGAAGGCGGTGAAATACGGCGTCAGGCCGTAGGGCAGGACAG
>DASXNR010000014.1:0-18568 GCA_036494925.1 Acetobacteraceae bacterium | reverse complement strand
TGTGGGGTCCCGGGAGGTGCGCCGTGGTGGCGGTGTCGATGAGCAAGCAGGAGTTCAGCCGGCTCGAGGTATTGTTGCGGGTTCAGTCGGGTCGTCTGCGTGTCGCTGACGCGTGTGTGCTGATCGGGCTGCGGCGGCGTCAGGTATTTCGTCTGCTGCGTGGCCTCCGGCAGGACGGTGCCACGAGCCTGCTGTCCAAGCGCCGGAGCAAACCCAGCAATCATCGGCTACCGGCCGAGGCTCGTACGCTCGCGCTGTCGATTGTGCGCGAGCGGTATTCCGACTTTGGCCCGACCTTGGCGGCGGAGAAGCTGGCGGCACATCACGGCTGTACGATCTCGCGCGAGACGTTGCGTAGCTGGATGATCGCGGACGGGCTGTGGACTGATCGACGCCACCGCCTTCCCTCCCCGCACCAGCCTCGTCGGCGGCGCGAGTGTTTGGGCGAACTGGTGCAGATCGACGGATCGGAACACGCCTGGTTTGAGGATCGCGGCCCGGTGTGCACGCTGCTGGCGTTCGTCGACGATGCGACGAGCCGGCTGATGGCACTGCGGTTCGTCGCCTCGGAATCGGCCTTCGACTACTTCCGGACGACGCGCACCTATCTGGAGACCCACGGCAAGCCGGTGGCGTTCTACAGCGACAAGCACAACATATTCCGGGTGAACAACGGCGAAGGCGGCGATCGTGTCACCCAGTTCGGTCGCGCGCTGTCGGCGCTGAACATCGACATCATCTGCGCCAACAGCCCGCAGGCGAAGGGCCGCGTGGAGCGCGCGTTCGGCACGTTGCAGGACCGGCTGGTGAAGGAGATGCGGCTGGCGGGGATTGCGACGATCGCCGCGGCGAACGCGTGGCTGCCTGGGTTCATCACCGACCACAACGCCCGGTTTGGCCGCGACCCGGCGAACGCCAAGGACCTGCACCGGCCGCTGTCGGCGGCAGACGACCTCGATGAGGTGCTGGCCTGGCGGGAACAACGGACGGTCACAAATAACCTGACGCTGCACTATGACCGGATGATGCTGATGCTGGACCCGACACCGCTGGCGCGCGGGTTGGTGCGCAAGAAGGTCGAGGTGGTGAACTACCCCGACGGTCGGTTTGCGGTTCAGTTCGAGGGCGCTGCGCTGGGGTTCCGGGTGTTCGACAAGATCCAGACGGTGCAGCCCGGCGCGATCGTCGACCACAAGCGGTTGTCGGCGGTGTTGGCCCAGGTGAAGGCGCAGCAAGCCGCGTATGCGCCGAAGCGGCAGCGCAGACATGTTGCGCGGCAGCGGCCACCGAACAACCTCGAGGCGCCGGGTCTGCCGTCGAAGGGGCGCGCGCCACGCCACGCTGTCGCCGCTGCCTCGGCCTGACGCCTTCCCTGCATTGCGTTACGTAACGGAGAACTGCCATGCCAAGTGGCCGCAGACCCGACGGCGAGGCACCGATGAGCAATGCCGAACGTCAGGCCCGCTATCGTCTGCGCCACGGAGTGGCGCAGCCGGCTGCCGCGATCCGCGTGCGTCGGCCTGTTGACCGTCGCAGCCGCCCGCAGCGTTGGTGCGATGCGGTCACCGAACTGTTGACACTCCAGGCGAGCTACACAGCCTGGCTGGAAGCGCTGCCTGATGCACTCCGGGATACGCCGACGGCGGAGGCTCTGCAGGCGATTGTCGATCTCGACTTGGAGGCGCTTGCCAGCCTCGAGCTGCCCCGCGGTTACGGACGCGACTGACGCGATCGCAGACTGTCGCGAGCCCGACGGCCGCTCAATGGTGCTGGCTGTGGGCGACGGCCTCAAGGGCTGCGCTGCGCGCACCGGCTACGCCGGCTTCGGCCCTTGACCCCGTCGCCCACGCCCCGCGCTTGGCAATGATGCCGTTCAAGGCGAGCCGTGCCCGACGCCAGGGTGTCATTTCTACTTTGCGCGCCGGGTGACATTTCTATCTTGCGCCGACAGCCGCTGAAAGACGGTTTCTTTGCCACCCCTGCCCGTGCTACATTTGGGCCATGACAAAGCTTCTCGACGACGCGCTTGAAGCCGCGCGAAATCTGCCACCCGACGATCAGGACAGCATCGCCCGCGTTGTGCTGCGTCTGACCGGGATGGACGACGAGCCGCCGGTTGCGCTCTCGACTGACGAACGTGCCGGTATCGCCGCCTCGAAATCCGCCGCCGTGCGCGGCGAGTTCGCCACCGACGAGCAAGTGCGAGCGGCATGGGCCAAACACGGCTTGTGAAGCTTCGCTATACCCTTCCGGCACTCGCCGACCTCAACTCAGTCCTCGACTACATCGCGGCCCATGCACCGCAAGGCGCGCGGCGCGTCCAGGCCCGCATTCAGGCGATCATCGATCTTCTGTTGCTGTATCCCGGCATCGGCGCCCGCACGGACGACCCGGGCATCCGGCGCATGACGGCCCTGCCCTACCCCTATGTGATCTTCTACGAAGCGACGGAGGCCGAGATCATCATCCATGCCATCCGTCATTCAGCCCGCGATCCTTCCGGCATGCCGGGTTCGCGCGCATAAGGTAGCCGGTTACGCGACTTAACATATTCCAGATGCTGACTCACGGTGGCGCACACATTCGGTGACTTCGGCTTTTAACGGAAATGCATGTCATGCGACTGACGGGCCGCGACATCAGCGGCTTATCCGACTTGCGGCGTCAATCGGTTCCGCGCATTGACTCCCCCACCCCCCGCTCCCATAACCCCGCGCATCCGGGTAACGTAGCCGTCCCGGTCCCCGCCCGACGCGGGGGCTCCGCCGCTTCGCGAGGGTTCGCGCAGCGGCGTTTTGTCCGTTGGAGTTGAGCCGTGTTCGAAGCCCTGTCCGACAAGCTGACCGGCGTATTCGACCGCCTGCGCGGCCGCGGCGCGCTGTCCGAGGCGGATGTCACCGAGGCACTTCGAGAGGTCCGCCTGGCGCTGCTGGACGCTGATGTGGCGCTGCCGGTGGTGCGCGACTTCGTCACCAAGGTGCGCGAGCGCGCGGTGGGCGCCGAGGTGCTGTCCTCCGTCACCCCCGGCCAGCAGGTGGTCAAGATCGTCCACGACGTGATGGTCGAGGCGCTGGGCGGCGAGGGCGCCGTCCCGCTCAACCTGAACGCGCCGGCGCCGATCCCGATCCTGATGGTCGGGCTGCAAGGCTCCGGCAAGACCACCACCTCGGGCAAGCTGGCGCTCCGGCTGCGCGAGCGGCTGCGCCGGCGCGTGCTGCTGGCCAGCCTCGATACCCAGCGCCCGGCCGCGCAGCTTCAGCTCGCCCAGTTGGCCGAGCAGGCGCAGGTGCCCAGCCTGCCGATCGTCGCCGGCCAGACCCCGGTGCAGATCGCCCGGCGCGCCATCGACACCGGACGGCGCGAGGGCTTCGACATCGTCATCCTCGACACCGCCGGCCGGCTGTCGATCGACCAGGCGCTGATGGACGAGGTGCGGCAGGTCCGCGCCGCCACCTCGCCGGCCGAAACGCTGCTGGTGGTCGATGCGATGACCGGCCAGGACGCGGTCAACACCGCCCGCGCGTTCAACGACACGCTCGGCGTCACCGGCATCGTAATGACGCGGATGGACGGCGACGCCCGCGGCGGTGCCGCGCTGTCGATGCGCGCCATCACCGGCGCGCCGATCAAGCTGGTCGGCGTCGGTGAGAAGCAGGACGCGCTGGAGGATTTCCACCCCGAACGCGTCGCCGGCCGCATCCTCGGCCAGGGCGACATCCTGGGCCTGGTCGAGCGCGCCGCCGAGACGATCGATCAGGCGGAAGCGGAAAAACTCGCCGCCAAGATGATGCGCGGCAAGTTCGACCTCGAGGACTATGCCAGCCAGCTCCGCCAGATCGGCAAGATGGGCAGCCTGTCGGGCATCCTCGGCATGCTGCCCGGAGTGGGGAAGCTCAAGGCGCAGCTCGAGGACGCCAATCTCGACACCACGATCCTGAAGCGCCAGTCGGCGATCATCTCGTCGATGACGCCGAAGGAGCGCCGCGTTCCGGATATCATCAAGGCCAGCCGCAAGAAGCGGATTGCCGCGGGATCAGGCACTTCCGTCCAGGAAGTGAACCGGCTGCTGAAGCAGTTCGACGATATGACGACGATGATGAAGCGGATGAACAAGCTCGGTCAGAAGGGTCTGATGCGCCATGGGCTGTCCGCATTGATGCCGAAGGGCATGGTGCCCAACCGGCGACCGTTCTGACAGCGAAGGAGACATTGTTCGATGGGTCTGAAGATCCGCCTTGCCCGCGCCGGCGCGAAGAAGCGTCCGTACTATCACATAGTGGTGGCCGACAGTCGCAGCCCGCGCGATGGGCGGTTCATCGAGAAGCTGGGCAGCTACAACCCGATGCTGCCGGCCGAACACGAGGACCGCGTGAAGCTGCAGGCTGAGCGCATTCAGCACTGGGTGTCGCAAGGCGCGCTGCCGACCGATCGGGTGGCGTTGTTCCTCGGGCGGATGGGCGTCGGCCCGATGCCGGTGCGCGGCGAACAGCCGGTGAAGTCGGCGCCGAAGAAGAAGGCCCAGGAGCGCGCCAAGGCCGCGGCGGCGGCGCCGGCCGGCTAGTTGCCGGAGCGCCGCATCCTGCTGGCGGTGCTCGGTCGGCCGCACGGCGTGCGCGGGCAACTGCGGGTCACGTCGTACGCCGATGACCTACTCGCATACGGGCCGCTGAGCGATGCGGATGGGCGGCGCTTCGTGCTGCGCTGGCGCGGCGAGGGCGTCGCGGAGATCGCCGAACTGGTCCGCGGCGCCGAGGTGAAGGTCGCCGATCGCTCGGCGGCCGAGAAGCTGACCAACACGCGGCTCTATGTCGATCGGGCGCAACTGCCGGAGCCTCAGGACGACGAGTTCTATCTGGCGGATCTGATCGGGCTGGCTGCGTGCGGTTCCGATGGCGCGAGGCTTGGCACGATCAGTGCGGTGCATGATTACGGTGCCGGCGCCAGTCTGGAGATCGAGCGGGAAGGGGCGCAGTCGCTGCTCGTGCCATTCACCCGGGCCTGCGTGCCCGAGGTGAACATTGTCGTGGGTAATATCGTTGTAGACCTGCCGGACGAGGTATCGGGCCCGATCCTCCCCCTCCCCTTGCGGGAGGGGGTTGGGGGGAGTGGGCTGGGCCAACTCCACCCAATCCCCTCCCGCAAGGGGAGGGGGACGACTTTGCCATGACTTGGCGCGCCTCGGTCCTGACCCTGTTCCCCGAGATGTTTCCCGGGCCGCTGGCGCATTCACTCGCCGGTCGGGCCCTGCAGTCCTCCATCTGGTCGCTGCACCCCGTCAACATCCGTGATTTCGCCACCGACCGTCACCGCACCGTGGACGACACTCCGTTCGGCGGCGGCGCCGGCATGGTGTTGCGCCCCGACGTGGTGGATGCCGCCATCGCCTCGGTCGCCGACGACCGGCCCCTGGTGTTCCTTACGCCACGCGGCCGGAAGCTGACGCAGCACGATGCGTTCAGCTACGCGGCAGCACCCGGCATCGTCCTGCTGTGCGGCCGCTACGAGGGGGTCGATCAGCGGGTGATCGAAGCGCGCGGCATGCAGGAGGTCAGCATCGGCGACTACGTGCTGTCCGGCGGCGAGCTGGCCGCCCTGGTTCTGCTGGATGCCACGGTACGCCTGCTGCCCGGCGTGATGGGGGCTGCCGACAGCGCCGCGGATGAGTCGTTCTCGCACTGCCTGCTGGAATATCCGCACTACACGCGTCCTGCGGAGTGGCAGGGCCGGCGCGTTCCCGACGTGCTGCTGTCCGGCCATCACGCCGCGGTCGCGGCGTGGCGCCGGGCAGAGGCAGAACGCATCACCCGGGAGCGCCGTCCCGATCTGTGGGACGCGCGCACGCCGAACAACTGAACCAGCGCGCCGCTTCAGGCCCTGCGGCGCCGAACCATGGCGAGAGCGAACAGACCCGAGCCGAGCAGGCCGAGCGATGCGGGCTCGGGCACCGGCCCATCGTATACTTGCGCCTGTGCGCCACTCAGCGAGATCAGCTGTCCAGCGCTGCCGCCGTACGCGACGGCGCTGTCGATCAGGTTGGCGATGTCCGTCGAGTCGAAGTGGTTGTCAGGGTCGGTGACGTTCAGGTTGTTGCCAAGTGAGTTGTATGTGACTCCAGCGAAGGTGCTGTTGTACTCGACGGTCCAGACCGCCGCCTGTACCAGGGCGGAGGTCACGTTGCCGGGGCTGGTCTGCATCAGGTGATTGCCGTACGTCGCCAGGTCCGCGATGACGGTCATTTGCAGATTGCTGAGAGCTGTACCCAGGCCTGCGTTTGCGCTGCTGTGGTCGGTGCTCAGCGGCCCTTCGTTGAACTGGTAGCCGCTGCCGCCGAGCGAGATATTGTGGAAAATATCCACACACCACACTCCCAGTGCGTATGTGTTGCTGCTGGCGGTCGGCCCGTCGTTGACGGTCAGCACGATCTGGCCGGCGAGCGAGGACTCGCTCTCGGTCGATCCATCGATCCAGCCGTTGAGATCGAGGGTCTCCGAGTAGGGCAGCGACACGTCGTCCACATATATCTGGGTGGCGAACGCCGGCGTGCCGACCCCGCCCAGCCCGACCAGGGCTACAGCGGCCAAAGCGGCGCGTTGGAACCTAACCATTAAGGCGATCTCCTGTGGAGCGTAAGCCGGAGCGCCGGTCGGATCGGACCGGCCGGCTCCCGGTTTCCGAAAAAAAATGAGACAAACCATGTGAATACAGACAACCAAGATATAGCTCAGAATTTGCCCGCGTGCAACGTTGAATTCACGATCTCTCTTGCTTGATTCGATACAACGGCCGCGTCGCTCGACCGTCTGTCACGGCGCGCCGTTCCGGTGTTGTCGCGCCTGATTCCGTCCCGAATTCAACGCCGGATGGGCGAAATTGAAGCGGCCGATAGGTAGATTTGCTGCCTGAGGCCGCGAGAGCCCTCTCGCGTCATGCCGAGGCATCCCCCGAGGTGATACCGGGCCGCGCCGGCGAGAGGCCGTCCATCGATATGCCTCGATTATGGGGAATGTTTCGCCTTTCGGAGCATCGCTGCGGCGTTCGACCCTCCGGTCGCCCGCGTGACAGACCGCAGCGACGAAAAGTACCTGAACAGTGATCATCATCCAGCCAAACGAGGCCGGTGGATCGCCCGTCTGCTCGGGGCGCGCGGCACGGTTGGCGGTGCGCCCGCATTGAACGCGCAGGCGGGGCCCCTGCCGCGCGACGCGGTGTTCTGCGACGTTCCTTCGACGACCCGGACAGCGACAAGCCGGTGTTGCTATTGGCGCCGTCCCTCGGTCTTCAGCGGCAGAAACGACGCCGCGTCCGGGCGTATGACAGCGCCAACCCCGCCACGGTCGCATCCGTTGGCTGACCGGGCAGCAGGGTGCGGGAGTCCAAACCGGCCGCCGGTCCCAGAATTGCGCCGCGCCCGCGCGCCGCTGACCCGGTAGGGACCTGGCCTGGCGGCCGGCGGTGAGAGGATGGGGCGAGCAGGCGTCCGGCACCGACCGAATCTGTCGGGATTCTTTACATTCTGATAAATGCCGTGCGAACATTTTTGGGAGTTGATTGTTTTATATACGTTTTCGTGGTTGGCACGTGGTTTGCTTCACGGGGTTGTGATGGCGTCCCAAACGCTGATCTGCCAAGGTGCGGCGTCCAAAAAACTGAAGAATTACCTATCGAATGGCTTTGACGGGTTGCGAGTTACGGAATTGGGAGTCTCGGAAGTCAATGCGGTTGGACCGATGCGTAAGCCTCTCTGCGCTGGCACCAGCCTATCGAAGAGACCTGAGTTTTGCTCGAAGGAGTGCGGAATACATGCGTTCACATCTTAAAGTTGCTTTCGTGGCGTTCGGCGCCGTCATTGTGGGCGTTGGATGCCCCTCGGCACAGGCAGCACCGTACACCTACAACTTCAGTGACGAATACTGGCTCAAGGCAGGGCAAGCTTTCAGCAGCGTCTTTGCTGGAGCGACCGGCTCTGCTTCCGTGCAGGGTCTCTATCAAGAGACCGCAACCGGCTCGTCACCAGTCATTACCGAACTGCACGCCACCAGCTATCTTATTACCGGCAATAACCGCTTCAATACAACGCCTATCCTTGGCGAGTTCACCCAGAATGACGGTAGTTCGGCACTCGTCCTCACTGGATGGACATCGACCGTATTCAACTCCGGTGCTAACGGAGTGTCGCATTTCCAAATCAACCGCGTTGAATCAAATCCGGCCGCTATCAGCTTGCAGTACCTGACGGGAGCCACGGTCAACACTTCCAGTGGTGCGTTTACCGGTATGGCGACGGCCTTCAACCTCGACAGCATCGATCTTTCTACAGCTGTCGGCACGGCCACCGGTTACGTTGTCGAAGGTCTCCTCGGCGGCGCCGTGAAATACAGCGAACAAATTTGCACCAATGGCAACCAATACGCAGTTGCCCCCGTTTCTGGGTCGTGCGGACCATATATTCAGACGGCGACCGTGCCATTTAACTGGTCTGACATCGACACCGTGGAGTTTGGCTACATCAACCAGTCCACTAATCAATTCACTACCGGTTGGCCTAACGGCGGCACTTTGGATATGACCAACATTGTCATCGATCCGAACATCGCTCCTGTGCCCGAGCCAATGTCCACGGCTCTGCTCGCCACTGGTCTGATAGGCCTCAGCTTGGCTCGCCGTCGTCGGTTCACCTGACGGCAGTCAAAGGCGACGGCGGCGCGACCAAATTCCTGCCGTCCCCGCGTATCGAGTGATGCCCAAGGGACCGGCGCACTACGTTGCGACGCTCCGATTCCGGAACCGCGGCCTCGTCCGCGGTTCCGCAACCGGCGCAATCCCCTGGCGCCACCCTCAATAGTCCGCACAGCCCTCGGCGAGCATGATCAGCCAATCGGCGATCGTCAGTTCGCCCTGAACCGAGAACGAATACCTCTCGAAAGGTGACGCGCCGTCACCACATCAACCAGCGCCGTGTGATCAGTTCCTCGGTCTTGGTGGCGAGGTTGGTCCCATCCGGTGCGGCGTCGGCGGCAGTTCGCGCAACGCACGCAGCGCGGTGGTCGGTGCGTAATCCAAAATACCGATGCACGTGGATATCTTCGCGCCGATGGAAGCTGTCCCTTCCGTGATCGCTTTGCCGGCCTTGCGGACGCCAGGGCAAAAATACGGATCGATACGGCGGTTTGGAAACTCGAGCGGCAAGGCTGATTATCCTGCTTCTCTCCGGTTACAAGAGGACCCAGGCCGGCGACATCGTCACGGCCCGGAGCGACTGGGCCGATTACCGCGCGAGGAAACGCATCCGCGAACCCAGCGGCGGACGACCGGCGGGCGCGAACGAGGGAGCGGCCGTCGGGTAGCGGACAGGACGATCGCCAGCCTTGCCGCCAATGGCCACGACGCCGGCCATCTCGGTCACGCCAGTTGCCAAGCGGGGCCGGTCGGACTTAAGGACACGCCGCGAAAGGATCCGACCAATGAACATCATCCAGAGTTACGAAGCGGAGCAGATCGCCCGCCTGACCGCGAGCCGCGGCGTTCCCGACTTCGCCGCGGGCGACACGGTTCGCGTCGCAGTGAAGGTGGTGGAGGGCGAGCGCACCCGCACCCAGGCATTTGAGGGCGTCTGCATCGCACGCTCCAACCGGGGGCTGAACAGCAACTTCACGGTGCGCAAGATCAGCTACGGCGAGGGCGTGGAGCGCGTGTTCCCGTTGTATTCCCCGCTGATCGCCGATATCGCGGTGGTGCGCCGCGGCGACGTGCGTCGCGCCAAGCTGTATTACCTGCGCGGCCGCTCGGGCAAGTCGGCCCGCATCGCGGAGCGGGCCCGCTCGACCACGCCAAGCGGATCGACGGCTGCAGGCGAGCCCGAGGCCAGTGCGGGCGAGTAGGTCGATCGGTTGCTCCGCGTTGTCCTGCCGGCCAGCCGGAGCGGTTGGTCCGCAAGGATGCGACTCAATACGGAGGACGATCGGGCGCTCGGCGGTTTCAATCCGTTCTCCGTGGTCCTCCGTGGCCCTCGATCGTCCTCCGTGTTAGAAATTTCCTACCTTTGGCCGCGAGAGGCCGCCACGGGACGCAGGAGGAGACGGAAACAGTCATGTCGGAAACCAGGCCACGCACGCTGTTCGACAAGATCTGGGACAGCCACGTCGTGGAGCAGCTCCCGGACGGGACCTGCATCCTCTACATCGACCGGCATCTGCTCCACGAGGTCACCAGCCCGCAGGCGTTCGAGGGTCTCCGCCTGGCCGGGCGCAAGCTGCGCCGGCCCGACCTGACGATCGCGGTCGCCGACCACAACATCCCGACCGTCGGTGCCCGCACGCCCGCCGACATCAAGGAAGAAGACAGCCGCATCCAGGTCCAGACCCTGGAACAGAACGTCGTCGAGTTCGGCGTGCCGTACATCCCGATCCTCGATGTGCGTCAGGGCATCGTGCACATCATCGGCCCGGAACTCGGCATCAGCCTGCCGGGCACCACCATCGTCTGCGGCGACTCGCACACCTCGACGCATGGCGCCATGGGAGCGCTGGCGTTCGGCATCGGCACCTCCGAGGTCGAGCACGTGATGGCGACCCAGACGCTGCTGCAGCAGCCGGCGAAGAACATGCAAATTCGGGTGGACGGCACGCTGGGCTTCGGCTGCTCTGGCAAGGACATCGTGCTGGCGATCATCGGTCGGATCGGCACCGCCGGGGGCACCGGGCACGTGATCGAATACACCGGCGAGGCGATCCGCGCGCTCGACATGGCCGGGCGGATGACGGTGTCCAACATGACGATCGAGGCCGGCGCGCGGGCGGGTCTGATCGCGCCGGACGAGACCACGTTCGCCTACATCAAGGGCCGCGAATACGCGCCGAAGGGCGCGGCGTGGGAGCAGGCGGTGGCGTACTGGCGCACACTGCCGAGCGATCCCGGCGCGCATTACGACAGCACGGTGACGCTGCACGCCGGTGAGATCGCTCCGATGGTGACCTGGGGCACCAGTCCGGGCGCGGTGGTGCCGGTGACCGGCGTGGTGCCGGACCCGGCCGATGTGGCCGATGCAGGCCAGCGGGCGCAGATGCAGCGGATGTTGGAATACATGGCGCTGACGCCCGGCCAGAAGCTGGCGGATGTGCCGATCGACGTGGTGTTCATCGGCTCCTGCACCAACGGGCGCATCGAGGACATCCGCGCCGCTGCCGCCGTCGCGAGGGGCCGCCGGGTGGCCGCCGGCGTGCAGGCGCTGGTGGTGCCGGGCTCGGGGCAGGTGAAGAAGCAGGCGGAGGACGAGGGGCTGGACCGCGTCCTGCTGGAGGCCGGGTTCGAATGGCGCGACCCGTGCTGCTCGATGTGCCTCGGGATGAACCCGGACAAGCTGACGCCGGGCCAGCGCTGCGCCAGCACGTCGAACCGCAATTTCGAGGGGCGCCAGGGGCCGGGCGGGCGCACGCACCTGGTGTCGCCGGCGATGGCCGCGGCCGCGGCGGTGACCGGGCGGCTGGCGGATGTTAGGCAGCTGGGGTGAGCGACAGCTCGCGTCGTGGCGATGGGTTTCGCTTCGCTCTACCCATCCTACGTTCCGATCGCCGATAAATATGCGTAGGATGGGTAGAGCAAAGCGAAATCCATCGCCACTCAGGAGGCCGTCAGCGGCAACGCCATGGACAAATTCACCACGTTAACCGCCGTCGCGGCAGCGATGCCGATGCAGAACATCGACACCGACAAGGTGATCCCCGCGCGCTTCCTGAAGACCATCAGGCGCTCCGGTCTCGGCGTGTACCTGTTCGACCCGCTGCGTTTCGACAGCGCCGGCAACGAACGCCCAGACTTCATTCTGAACCAGGAACCCTACCGCCACGCGCAGATCATCATCGCGCACGAGAACTTCGGCTGCGGCTCCTCGCGCGAACATGCGCCCTGGGCGCTGGCCGATTTCGGCATCCGCTGCGTCATCGCGCCGTCGTTCGGCGACATCTTCTACAACAACAGCCTCAAGAACGGCCTGCTGCCGATCCGCCTGCCGCGTGCGATCTGCGACGCGCTGATCGACGATGCCGGACTGGGCGGCAACGCGCGCATCACCGTCGACCTGCAACGCCAGGTCGTGGTGCGGCCGAACGGCGAGGAGATCCACTTCGACATCGACCCGTTCCGCAAGCATTCGCTGCTGAACGGCCTCGACGACATCGGCCAGACGCTGCAGCACGCGCCGCACATCGCGAGCTACGAAGCGGCGCGACGCCAGGCGCAGCCCTGGCTGCCGACCACCGTGAGCTGACCGGGGGACCGCGATGCCCGCCAACAAGAAGCTGCTGATCCTGCCCGGCGACGGCATCGGCCCCGAGGTGATGCGCGAGGTCCGCCGCGTCATCGACTGGATGGACCGCCGCCGAATGGCCTCGTTCGACATTACCGAGGATCTGGTGGGCGGCGCCTCGATCGACGCCCGCGGCACGCCGATCAGCGACGAGACGCTGCTGAAGGCGAAGGACTCCGACGCCATCCTGTTCGGCTCGGTCGGCGGACCAAAATGGGAAAAGCTGGGCTTCCAGCTTCGCCCGGAGCTGGCGATCCTGCGCCTGCGCAAGGAGCTCGACCTGTTCGCCAATCTGCGGCCGGCGACGGTGCTGGACCCGCTGGCCGATGCCTCGACGCTGAAGCCCGAGGTGGTGCGCGGCCTCGACCTGATGATTGTGCGCGAGAGCACCGGCGGCATCTATTTCGGCGAACCGCGCGGCATCGAGACGCTGCCCAACGGCGAGAAGCGCGGCTTCGACACCGAGAGCTACACCACCAGCGAGATCGAGCGCGTCGCCCGCGTGGCGTTCGAGCTGGCGCGCAAGCGCGGCAAGCACGTCACCAGCGTGGAAAAGGCCAACGTGATGCAGTCCGGTCTGTTCTGGCGCCAGACCGTCACCGCGCTGCACGAGCGGGGCTACGCCGATGTGCAGCTCGACCACATGTACGCCGACAACTGCGCCATGCAGCTGGTGCGCAACCCGCGCCAGTTCGACGTGATCGTGACGTCCAACATCTTCGGCGACCTGCTGTCGGATCTGGCGTCGATGCTGACCGGGAGCCTTGGCATGCTGCCGTCGGCCACGCTTGGGCCGGCCGATGCGTCGGGCCATCGGCTGGCGCTGTACGAGCCGATCCACGGTTCGGCACCCGACATCGCCGGCAAGGGCATCGCCAATCCGCTGGCGCAGATCTTCAGCTTCGCGATGCTGCTGCGCTACTCGTTCGGCATGGAGGACGACGCGGCGCTGATCGAGCGCGCCTGCACCAACGTGCTGGCTTCCGGGCTGCGCACCGCCGACATCATGGCGCCGGGGACCGCCAAGGTCGGCACCAACGTCATGGGTGAGTCGATCCTGCGCGAGCTGGACAAGCTGGCGGCGTGAGCGCCCCTTGAAGCGGCGCAGGGCATCCGCTACATGCCGCTGCCCTTGGCTAAGCGCCCGTAGCTCAATTGGATAGAGCACCAGACTACGGATCTGGGGGTTGGGAGTTCGAGTCTCTCCGGGCGCGCCAGGACCAACCCGTAAAGGGGCCGTCCATGTCGATCGAGATTCTCCCCACCGGCGCGGTCCTCGGCGCCGAAATCCGCGGTGTCGATCTGGCCCGCCCCATCGACGACGTCACGTTCGCCGCGATCGAACGGGCCTATGACGCGCACGGCGTCATCTTCTTTCGCGACCAGCGGATCACCCCGCAACAACAGGTGGCCTTCACCCGTCGCTTCGGCACGATCGAATTCAACATCTTCGGCGAACGGTGGAGTGTACCCGGCAGCCCGGAGATCGTCGTGGTCTCCAACATCACCGAGGACGGGCGTCCGATCGGCGTCCGCCGCGCCGGCGAGAACTGGCACAGCGACATGTGCTACACCGCCCGCCCGCCACGCGGGACGATGCTCTACGCGCTGGAGGTCCCCGACCTGTTCGGCCTGACGTTGGGCGATACCGAATTCGCCAGCGCTGCCGCGGCCTGGGATGCGTTGCCCGAGCCGCTCCGCCGAATGCTCGACGGGCGGCGCGCGGTGTTCGACTTCACTGGCCGCAAACGGGCATTTCCGCCGACCAGGGACGAGATCGACCGTAACCCGCCGGTCCGGCATCCAATCGTGCGGAGACATCCCCATACCGGACGCAGATGCCTGTACGTTATGCGCGACGATTGCACCGGGATCGAAGGTATCGCAACGGAGGCAGCCGAGGCGCTGATCGCTGCGCTGGCGGATCATATCGTCAAGCCGGAATTCGTCTATCGCCACCAATGGCGATCCGGCGACCTGCTGATGTGGGATAACTGCACGGTGCAGCACCGTGCCATCCAGGATTATGACATGCCGCAACGGCGGCTGATGCACCGCACGACAATGGGGGGCGCGGTGCCTGCTTAGTGGCGGTGACTGCTGAGCGACAACACGGCGTGAGCGTGAGCCGCTCCGTCTTGGTGCGGCCACATATGGCCGCTCATTATAACCACGACCATTGCAACAGCTCTTTCACAGGACATTCCAACGTGCCGATAAACAGTCCGCAGATCGTGGCGATTGTCGACGATGATGGCGACGTTCGTGAGGTGCTCGACGCCCTGCTCGAGTCGGTCGGGCATGTCGTCAAGACCTACGAGGACGGCCAGCAGCTCCTCGATGATCCGGACCTGGGCGACGTGGCCTGTCTCGTCGTCGATCAGAAAATGCCGGAGATGTCCGGCCTGGCTTTGCTGCGGGTGTTGAATGCCACCGGCCGCAGCATTCCGTCCCTGCTGATCACTGGCTTGCCGGATCCGCGGATCGTCGATGCAGCGCGGAAACTGGGCGCAATCGAGGTGCTCACGAAGCCGATCGAATGGGAGAAACTACTGAAACTCGTTGCCTACGCCGTTCAATAGGACGCTTTACTTTCGCCTTGGCGCTGCTGCGCTCTGCGGCCGGAGCGCCGGCAGGTCTTCATCGAGGATCGTGATCTGCAGCGAATAGGACACCTCGCCGTCCTCATCGTCACGATGCAGGGTGCCGAGAAATTCGCCGCCCGCCCACACCTCGATCGACGCGCTGCGGTTCTGCGGCACCTCGATGCGGATCCGGTCGCTGCCGATGGTCTTGCGCAAATAGGCTTCGACCCGCGCGATGTCGGCTGGCTGCATCGCTGCCTCCCTGAGTGAACGGTCCATGGCGTCTTGGCTGTCGGGTGTTAATACCAACGCCAAAGCAATTCCGCCACTGCCGCGTCAGGGACCGCGATACCACAACCAGCCGAACTGCTCGCTGCGGTTGGCCGGAAAACCGGTCAGCCACTGCTCTTCGGCGATCCAGTGATCGACGGTTGCGGGAAGCCGCGCGGGTCCGTCATCGTGTGTTTCATTCCCCCGCGCGGCCTTGCCGACGCAAACGCGGAGCACCTGGATCGCTGCCTGGATGGTCATGGCGATTGACATGGGATCCCGCCGCGCCGGCGCCATATTATGGCGAAAATGTGACCGCGCCGGCGCGCACCTGCTGTCGGTCTCAGCTGCCGTTGATCTGCGACAGGCTCCGTTCGTTCAGGCGATCGGCGTCGTGATCGTGCGAGGTGTCCATCCGAGCGGAGCGTCCGGGCGCCACCGGACCATTCGGCGTCGGCACGCGCGTGTCGGGATTGGTCCACGGCGGCTTGCCGAGGTTCACGTCCTTCGGGCTGGTTGCGGCCCCGGTCACCGCTCCGGCGCCGCCGCCGACCAGCGCACCCACCGCCATGCCGGGTGGGCCTCCGAGCGCACCGACTGCCGCGCCTGTGGCTGCGCCGGCGGCAGCACCGCCGCTCGTGCGTTCCTGCGGATTCGTGCCGCAGCCCACCAGCAGGCCCAGCATCCCGACCGCGAAAATGTTGACCGCGTGTTTCATTGCTGCAGATTCCCTGATTTCGTTCACAACTGTGAAACGTAAAGTGCCCGTAGCGGTTGCCGTTTCGTCCCTTCGCGCGCGCCACTGTGACAATCCCGCGGTTCCGCAGCTTCCTCCCCTTGGCGTGAGCATGGCTTCTTGACAGGATGTCACGAGGCCAATCACGACAAGGGAGTCCGCCTGTGCCAGCCAGAATGACCGAGCAGGGAACCGTCAGCGTGCCGACCAGGCGTGGCTTGTTGGCAGGCGCGGGCGTCGCTGCCTCGTTGCCATTGCTGGTCCGTCGCGCCCGCGCGGCCGAGCCGATCGCGATCGGCTGGGTCGGACCGCTGTCGCCACCTGGCGGCTACGCCGAAGGCACCAACATGAAGAACGCCGCGGTGATGGCGGCCGCCGAGATCAACGCCCAGGGCGGTATCCTCGGCCGGCCGGTGGAGATCACGTATGCCGATACCCGCGGCATGCCGGCTGAAGGCCGTACCGCGGCCGAACGTCTGGTGCAGCAGAACAAGGTCGTCGCCGTGTTCGGCGAGTTCCACAGCCCCGTCGCGCTCGCCGGAATGGAGGTCTACCACAAGTACGGCACCCCGTTCATGGCCTGCGACGTGTGGTCCGATCAGATCACCTCCAAGGGCTACCCGGAGGTGTTCCGCAATGCGCCGGCGGTGTCGCTGATCGATGTGGCCATCGGCCAATGGATCGCCGCCGCAGGCTTCAAGAACGTGGCGATCATCGCCGAGAAGGACGATGTGGGCCTCGCCGCCCGCACGCTGGTGCAGCAGGAGCTGACCAAGGCGAACATCAAATACACGGCGGTGGATGCCGACCCCAACCTGACGGACTTCACCGCGCAGATTCTGCGTTTCAAGAGCGCAACGCCGCCGTACGATTTCTTCCTCAGCGTTTACGCCGAGGCAGGCGCCTACCCGATGATCCGTCAGGCGCACGATCTCGGCTTCGCGCCGACGGCGAACTGCGGCATTTACAACTCCGGCGGCGAGTCGGTCGATCCGACCTTCTGGGAGAATGTCGGCGACGCCGGCAGGTACCTGGTCACCGAGAATGTCGGGCTGCCGAAGGCCGCGTGGAACGACAAGACCAAGGCGTTCGTCGCCGCCTACAAGCAGAAGCACAACGCCGATCCATCCGGTGCGGTAATGGAAAGCTACGACGGCGCCTGGCTGCTGTTCGACGCGATCAAGACCGCCGGCAACACCGATGCGAAGGCGATCATCGATGCGCTGGAGAAGACCAGCTATGTCGGCGTGCGCGGCAAGTATTCCTTCTCCACCAGCCACGAACCGGCCTGGCACTACCATCAGTTCCTGGATGCGCCGCTGACCCTCCTGCAATACGACGAGGTCAAGCAGGGGCAGGCCGACGCGCCGATCGTCTGGCCGAAGCAGTTCGCCACGGTGCCGTACGTCTACAAGAAGCCGGGAACATGATGCGCCTCCCGACCTCATGACCGACTACCTGCTGATCCAGGCCCTCAACGGCCTGGTCATCGGCATCATCTACGCGGTCATCGCAGCCGGCCTGACGGTGATCTTCTCGATCCTGAAGATCGTCAACTTCGCGCACGGCGAAGTCTACATGATGGGCGGCTATTTCGCATATTTCGCCATCGCGCTGGCGGGTATTCCGCCGTTGCCCGCGGTGCTGGTCGCCATGGCGCTGTCGTTCGCGCTGTCGATCCTGGTCGAGCGCACGTTGCTGACACCGCTCTACAGTCCGACCACCGAGCGCAAGGGCGACTACGGCATACTCGTCACCTTCGGTATCTCGATCTTCCTGCGCGCGCTGGCGCTGATCATCTACGGGCCCTATCCGCTGCGGCCGCCGTCGTTCTGGCCCGGCGTCATGGTGGTGGGAAGCCTGATCATGGCCTGGGACCGCGTGTTCGCCGGCGGCGCCGGCATCGCCATGCTGATCGGCCTGGTGTGGTTCATGAACCGCACGCCGTGGGGCGAAGCGCTGAACGCGGTCAGCCAGTCGCGCGAATCCGCGGCGATCGTCGGCATCAACGACCAGCGCTTCTACATGCTGGCGTTCGGGCTCGGCGGCGCGCTGGCGGGCGGCGCAGGCGCGCTGGTGGGACCGATCTACTCGCTGTCGCCGTCGATGGGATTGCTGCCCGACACCCAGGCCTTCGCCATCGTCATTCTCGGCGGCATGGGTTCGGTCGCCGGCTCGATCATCGCCGGACTGATGATCGGCGTGTCCGAATCGATGTTCGTCGCGCTGTTCCCGGATCCCAGCCGCAGCCTGACCTACGCCCAGGCGTTCAGCCTGCTGATCCTGATGCTGGTGCTGTTGATCCGCCCCACCGGCCTGTTCGGACGCGCGCATGTCGCGATGGAGTAGCGCTTGTGCGCTTGCGTTTGCGGCCCTGGCGTTGGCATTCCCGTTCCTGGTGAACGCCTATTGGCTGGCGGTCGGCGTGCTGGCGATGTTCTACGCCATCGTTGCCGCAAGCTGGGCGCTGCTCGCCGGCTACGCCGGGCAGTTCTCGTTCGGCCACATGGCGTTCGTTTCACTCGGCGCCTACACGTCAGGACTGCTGGTGGTGACATTCGGTGTTCCGATCCCTCTCGGCATGGCGGCGGGCGTCCTGATGTGCGCTGTCGTCGGCAGTGGCATCGGCTTCATCTGCCTGCGCATGCGCGGTCCCTATCTCGCGCTGTTCACTGT
>DASXNR010000013.1:0-8425 GCA_036494925.1 Acetobacteraceae bacterium | reverse complement strand
ATCGGTTGCCATCCTCGACCGCCTTGGCGATGGCGGCATCGCGGGCTTGGTTCTGCATCTGCTGCATGTGCACGTAACGCTGGTTATGCGCCCACGACTCGTAGAAGGCGTTCATCTGTTCGGCGTAGGCTTGGGGGTTGGTCTGCTTCAGCATCGGGTCCGGCGGCTGGGTCTGCTGGAACTGCTGCTGCATCCGCTGGATTTCCGGCTGGATGGTCGGCAGGAACTGCGCCAGCAGGGCGTGGGCGTCCTGCAGTTCGCGCTGCTGTTGCGCCAGTTGCTGGGTCTTGTGGGTGTAGTCCTTGGCGAGATTGAGCTCGCGGCGCAGCTCGGCCTCGGAGAGCCGGCGGCCCTCGAACTCGAAGGCTTGCGGTGTGGCCCCATCTCCCCTTGGCGCCTCGCCTTCTGGCGCGCCCTCAGAGGCTGCCTCAGCCGGCTTGAGCCCCAGCGCGCGCTCCATGGCATCGACGCCGCTGGCGCGCCTTGGCGGGGCTTCTGCGGGCGCTGCAGGGGGTTGCGCTACCTCCCCTTGGGCCGCGGCAGGAGCAGCTGGCGCCGCGTCATCCCTTTGGAGCGATTGCGGTGCCGGACGGGCGCTGCGCAGCATCCGCGCGGCGTCGGAGATGGAGATGGCCGCCTGGGTGTTGGGTGCCGGCGAAACCGGTGCCGGCGCGTCAACTGACACGTCAGCAGCGGGCGTGCTTATGCTCTCAGACATCGGGATTAGTCCTTTGCAACTCTTCCCACTCCTTCAGAAACATCGCTCGCCGTCCGGTGGCGCAGGTGCTCGTCGGGAGGAACGACCAGGCGGTAAACAACCTCTTCGCCGTCTCGCCAGACCTCTAGTGTCGCGTCGTCGGGCATCGGCTCGCGGCGTACGAGTTTGAGCATGGGGTTACTCCAGCGCTTTGGCGCGCTCGTCGTCGTCCATGCGATCCTGGTTCACCTTGGCCATGGCTTGCAGGTGACCGCGCAACTCGTCGATCGCCAGCACCTTGACGCGGTTGAGCTCGCGCGCCTCCGGCGTCGTGCCATAGACGGCATACTGCTCGCCGACCTTGCGCATTTCAGACAGGAACTGCTGCAGGATGTCGTCGTGCAGCAGCCGTTGCGCGCCGGCCACCGCGATCTGCAGGTCGCGCTCGTCCTGTTCGGCCGCATCGAGGTCGAGTTGGCTGGGGCCGTCATTCATTTCATGGCCCTGCCGGCGGCGGACCGCCTGGACTTGGCGGCCGCGGCAACGGCGGCCCACCCGGTCCAGCTATCAGACCGGCGATAGCTCTGTTTCCGATTTGCCCATAAGCAGTTGGCAATTGCCCGCTCTGTAGTGCCTGCCTGACGCCCATGGCGGTCGCCGGGTCTGGTTGCGCGGGACGTGGCATCTGCGTCGGCTGGTTCGGGTTCGGCATCATCGGCCGGCCCTGCGGCGGTCCCTGTGGTCGCGGCTGCTGCGGCCCTCCAGGCTGCTGTGGCTGCTGCAGCGACTGCACGCCGGTCGCCGGCTGCATCGGCGAGGTCGGCGGCGGCACGTCCTGCAACAGCCCGATGCGCGGCGCGTCGCTCCGCATCGCCTGCTGGAACTCGGTCAGGCTCGGCACCGGCGTACCGAACTGGGCCGCGGCCACCCACGTCTTGGTCCAGGCGTCCAATGCCGCCTTGTCGCGTTGCAGGTCATCGTCCTGCAGCGCCTTGGCCCGCTCGGTCTGCGCCTTGCCGCGGTCGGTCTCCAGATCGGCGGCGTTCTTCTGCTGCTGGGCCATCGCCAGCAACTGGCTGTCGCTCGGCTGGTTGTTGGGCGGCGGCGGCTGCCAGCCCGGCGGCAATGCCTTGAAGTAGCTGCTGACGTCCGCAATGTTCGCCGTCTCCAGCATACGCGCCAGCGTATTCCGATATTCCGGTATCCCGACCAGCGGATTGTCCATCCCGGTCTGGGTGATGATCATCTCCTGCTTGCCGGCAATCTGGCTGAGCATCGCCAGCCGCTCCATGGGCATGCCCTTGCCGCCGACGTTCACCGATGTCTGCCACTGGGTGGCGAGCGCCCGCGGGTCGATCTGCACGAACTCGCCGCGGATGCGGATGGTGTTCGGCCGGTCCTGCTGCCGCGCCAGCATCTTGAGCAGGCCGTGGTACAACGGCGCCAAACCCGTTTCTGCTAACGTTCGCGCCATCATGTCGAGGCGGTCCTGCGCGGCGGATGTCTGCTGGCTAATCGCGATCGGCGCGGTGCTCTGCAGTTCGTCGACCGTCAGGCCCTGCGACGCCCGGGTTATTCCCGTACGGGATTCACGTACCGCCTCGAGCACATCGAGGATCGGTAGCGCCTCCTTGCCCTGGAACGGCTTGACCAACTCGGTCACCGCACCCTGCTGCGCCACGCGGATGATGCTGCCGATCGCGGTCTGGCGGATGTCCGCCTGATTGACCTGGCCCAGCGTCATCACGGTGCGCGGATACATCGACTGTCCGAGGCTATCGAGGGTCGCGCGCATCACCCGGCTCTGCAGCCGCTGCAGGTCCATCACCATGTCGGCCTGCGACATGCCGATGACGCGGCCCGGTTCCCTGTACGGCGTAAAACACGCCAGCGGGATCTCGTCGCAGCGTTCCCATTTAATCAACCGCACCATGTCGCCCAGGCAGTGCACGTGCAGCAGTTCGGCGCGGTGGTCGTTGTCGGCGTCGCAGCGTATCCAGCCCTCGATGTAGCGGCACATCGCCATAGATTTGTCGTTGGGCGGCCCGCCGCGCATGTTGTAGCCCGACAGCGGATCGCGCGACACCGCCTCGGTGCGGCGCCAGATCGACATGTCGCCGACCGTGTTGGTCAGCACGTCGTACTCGGGCAACCCGGCCTCAATCAACTCGGTGGCCGGCACGTCGCGGACGTGAAACACCGCGCGCGCCGACGCCACGGTGTTAGCGTCCGGCACGATCCAGACGCAATCGGACGGCACGTTCTCGACCACCGGCCACGCCTGCTGCGCGGTGCGGTGGATGGTCGCCGACCAGTACTCCGGCGGTCCGCCCTGCTGCAGATACATCATGCCATCCGGCGTGCGCTGTATCGCCTGCATCTCGTCCTGCGTCATCGGGCGTCTGATGATGCGTTGGGTTTCGATGCCGGGCTCGGACAGCAGCAGTTGCAGTTGCGGCAGCAGCAGGTTGTTGCACACCTCGACGCGAGACTCCTGCAGCTTGCCCCAGTGCCAGCGCACCCAGCCGGCTTTGCGGGTCAGCGCATCGAGCAATGCATCGTGGAGGATCTGCCAGCCTGGGTTGGCGGTGAACAGCGCCCATCGTGCATAGTCGGTGGCCTGGCGGGCGAGCAGTGCGGCCTGCTGGTCATTGCCGGTGATTTCATAGCTGATCGGCTCGAACGACACCGGGTCTTCCACCCCGGTGAACACCCGCAACAGGGAGGGCAGCGTGCTGCGGATGGTGTCGCGGACGACGGTGAGCACCAGATGGCTGCGGCCCTTGAGTTCGGTCTCGTCGCCGAAGCCCTCGCCGCGGTAGTATTTGTTCGCGCTGATGCGCTCATTGTGCAGGTAGTTGTCGTAGGTCTGCGCGTTCTTGAAATAGAACTGCACAATGCCCTGGATTTCGGTGTCTGTCTTACCGAGGCGTTCGTAGATGATTTCCTGCTGCCAAGGCACCTCATCGGGTTTGCTGGCTGGTATCAGCCCTTTGGCATAGGGCCGGATGGCTGCCGGTATGTCGCTATTGTCGTCTGGCGGTATGTCGTCGCGCTTCGGCGCGATCAACTGCATCAGGACGTGTTCCTGGCCGATCGGCGAGCCGGTGGGGCGCAGCAGCGTGGGGAGTGGCGGCAGCGGCGGCGGCGTTGATGCGGCCATGCCTTGTGACTGTCCAGGCGGCATGCCTTGCTGCGGCCCAGGGGCCTGACCACCAGGTGGCATCATGCCAGGCGGAGGCATCTGGACGCCGGGCGGCGCTCGACGCGCGGCCATCAGCGCCATCGCCTGCTGCGGGTTCAGCGCGCCAGGCTGTTGCGGCGGCATCGACCCGCTCATATCTGACGGCCCGTATAGGCGAGTTGCTGCATCCGATGGCACGCCCGACAGACGCGGTAGCCGTCCTTGTGTATAGCCGTATTCTCCGGCGTATACTCATGCCCCTGATGGCAATGGGTGCGGGCCCGGCGCCGCACGTAATAAGCGTCGAGTTCCCGCCCGGTTATATGCCCGCGACGCACGCCGTCTGACGTGTTCATGGCATGAGTGCCCCAATACAGATGTTCTGGGTTCACACACAACGGCATGTCGCAATGGTGACAGGCGATGGCGGCCGAAGAGGGGCGTGGCCGCGCATGCAGCATCAGCGAGATATGCGTGGCGAGCGCCGTCGAATGGGTATGACGGACCCGCAGCTTGCCATACCCCTTCTGCACGGCCCCATCCCACCACCAACATCCCGTGTTCGGGCACGGCGAGACATAGCGCCAGAAGCGTTCTTCAATCGGCGTTGGCTCGGGTCCCATCAGTGCATGCCGCTCATGTGTCCATGTCGGCACTAATTATGGCGGCGGCCTGCATAACCGTATATCCTTGCTTCTGCAACCAATTGGACCAGCGCTGATTAGCGGCACGGACCCCTTCCATACGCGCTCGGAAAAGCGCCGGGTTGGCACGGCTTTCTGCGGCGTCGTAGTGCGCGCCGTAGATTATGCTTTCCAACTCGTTCCGTATGCTGCCGCTCATCGCCACCACCCGAACAGCAGCAGGATGAGCAGCACGAGCACGACGATGCCGAGGCCGCCGATGCCGTAGCCGTAATACGGATAGGTGCCGTAATAGCCGCCGCGCCAACCCCAACCGCCACCGAATAGCAGCAGGATCAACAGCACGACCAGAATCAGGCCGAGCGGGCTCATACGATCATGTCCCTAGCAGGCCACCAACGCGCGGGCCGGTTCGATTCAAGCCCGGATCGGTGTTGCTCCATTGCGGCATTTGTTCCATGTTAGGATCAACGCTCGGGTCAACGTGACTTTTAAGCGCCTGGACCCACGGCGAGTCAGTGCTGGGCTGCTGATACCTTTGCTGGAGCGCTTGCAACGATTGCAAGAGGTCAACGACGTTCACACTTCCATCTCCACCATGGGCGGCATGACCGGGTTCGGATCGAACAGCCCGCTGTTCTGCTCGCTGGCCACCATCATCCCATGTTCCGCCAGGGTCAGCATCAATGCGTCGGCCGCGTCCGGGCTCGGCAGGCCACGCATGCGCATGCTCTGCTTGTCCTCGATCTTCAGCTTGCCATCGGAGGTAAACACATACTTCGGCGCCACCAGATCATCACGCAGTTGCTCATCACGCGGCAGCCGGACGCGGCGGCTCTGGAGCCATTCGCGGACCCGGTGCCACAGCTCATCGCGGAGCCGCATGAAGCGTTCTTTGGTGGATGACTGCTCGCCGACATTGATACCGAGTATCGGCAAGCCCTGCTCATGCAGCCGGTCAACCACGCCGGCGCCGACGCCGATGCTGTCAATGACGATCAGCTTCGGCTTGGCACCTGCTAGGTCATACTCAGCCTTGACCGCGCCGGCGACCGCCATGGTGTCGAAGCCGCGCCAGCGCCGCGGCATCTCGGTGACCACGTAGCCCTTGCGCTTGACCAGGCAGGAGGCGTCGTTGCCAAACCGGGCACAATCCAGTCCCCAGAGCTCGGGCGCGGTGGCATCGAGCGGCACGTCGCGCCCCATCGCGGTGTCCACCAGTTCGGCAGCGATGAAGCTGTCATCGTCCGCACTCGGAAACTGCCCCAGCACACGCACGCGATAGGCGTTGGAGTTCTCGCCGTAGCGGCGCGCCATCTCGTCGATGTAGTCGGGCGTGACCCGCTTGGACGCAGCGCTCGAGACGGTCATGCAGTGCCAGCGGTCGCGCTCCAGTGTGTGCACCCGCCAGAAAAACCCGGTGTTGCGCGTCGGGTTGCCGATTAGCAGCGTGATGGCGCCGGCACTCGACATGCTGCCTGACGCTGCCTCGTACACCGCCTCGTCTATGCCGGACGCCTCATCGGCCACCAGCAGGATGCTTGAGCTGTGCAGGCCGGCCATGGCCTCGGGCTGATCGGCGCGCGATGTCCTCGCGGTGATGAAGCACTCGTTGTCGCCCTTGAGCTTGATGTGATCGGCGGTGATGTCCCAGAGCGAACGCCAACCCTCGGGGAGTCGATTGAACCATTTGTGCGTCTCTGGCACGAGCACATCGAACAGCTGCGGCGCGCTGGGTGCGGTGATGGCGCATTTGAACGGAGCGTGCGTGTTGGCGAACCAGCAGATAACCCAGGCGGCGAGACAGGACTTGCCGACGCCGTGGCCGCTTCGGATGGCAAGCCTGGTATGGCCGCGGGCGAGCGCGCGCAATGCTTCGAGTTGCCACGGGTCGGGTTCTGCCTGCAGCACCTCGCGCACGAACGCGATCGGAGCGCGGGCATAGCGGCCGATGGCGACGTGGAAGGGATTAGGCGAGTTGGCGATCGCCTCGGCCCAACCGGACGGCATAGCCTCGGTGTCGATCGGCGCGTGCGGCTTAGCTGGTTCGGCGGCGTGGTTGAGTGTGAGGGCCATCACATCACGGTGGTTTCGCCTGCCGTTGCGCGCGTGTCATGGCGTTGCGCGCGGCGCCTTGTTTGGTCGCCTTCACGCTGCCGCGCTTCAAGTCTCCAGCCTTTTGTAGTGCTGCGACCGCGATTGGCCACGCGCTCTTGGCCGCGACGCCGCGGCCTTTGATGCGATTGACCGCTTTGTCGAGAAGCCCCGGCATATTGCCTCCTCAGTCATTCCGTGGGTGTTGGCGCATCGAGCAGGTTGGCGGGCAGCGGCTGCTGTTCGCTGTCGATGGTTTGCGGCTCGGCTTGGCGTTGCGCGAGTTCGGTCGAGATGGCGACGGCGGCGAGCAGGTGCAGGTGGGTGGGTGAGTCGCGGCTACCGACGTTCAGTTCCTGCTGCTCTCTCCACCCCATCCGCGCCTTAGTCCACCAGATCGCGGCGGCGACGTTCTTGTCCTGCGTCGCCATGGTGTAGAGCGATGAGGCCACGCGCATGTTGGCCTCGATCGCGCCGGTGTCGAGCTCGCGGCGGAAGTGCTTGCGCAGCGTCTTGTCATCGATCTCGAGGAAGCGCGCGATGTCGTCCTGGATGATGCCGAGGCCGGTCATGGTGGTGACCTGGCGGCGCTGCTGGTCAGTCGGCTGATACGGTGGCTTGCCGCGGTGTCGCCTCGACATGCGCTGCTCCGAATGGTGTGCCGTCTGGGCGGGTTGCGGTCTGTCCGGTGAATGCCTGCCAGCGCAGCACGGCGACGTCGCAGTATGCCGGGCTGATCTCGATGGCGTGGCAGGCGCGGCCGGTCATTTCGGCGGCAATGATGGTGGTGCCGGAGCCGACGAACGGGTCGTAGACGGCTTGGCCTGGGCTGGAGTTGTTCTCGATCGGCCGGCGCATGCACTCGACCGGCTTCTGGGCGCTGTGGCCGGTTTCGTTCTTATGGTGCGTAATCTCCCACAACGTGGACGCGGAATGATTGCCCTGCCAATGTCCTGTCTTGCCACGTCTGACCGCGTACCAGCATGGCTCGTGCTGCCAGTTGTAATGGCCGCGCGAGATCGCAAAGGAAGATTTGGCCCATATGATTTGGCAGCGTATCTCGTACCCTGTTATCTCTAAAGAGGCTTGAACATTGCTGGCGTAGCGGTCCGGATGCCAGACGTAGACGACATCTCCACTGAATAACGCCCACGCATTGCTCCAGTCTGACTGCGTGTCGTTAACCACCAGACCGACTGAACGATCTCGGCCGATGTGGTTCAATATTCCCTGGCGATTAGCGTCATCCCTCCATGTCGGCGTGTAGTCCACCCCATAGGGCGGATCAGTGACCATGAGGTGCGGGCGCACGCCGGCGAGTGCGAGTGACACGTCGACCTCGCTCGTTGCATCGCCGCACACCAGGCGATGACGCCCGAGCAGCCACACATCGCCCAGGCGTGTGACTGGCTCGAGCGGCGCTTCGGGCACATCGTCGGGATCGGTGAGGCCGGCGTTTGCATCGGCGAAGATGCTGGCTAGCTCGTCGGCGCCGAAGCCCATGACCGACAGATCAAACCCGACATCGCGCAAGTCCAGCAACTCGGTGCGCAGCAGGTCGTCGTCCCAGCCGGCATTGAGTGCGAGTTTGTTGTCGGCGAGGCGGAGCGCCTGCTTCTGCGCATCACTGAGCCCCTCGAGCACGATGGCGGGGATTTCGGTGATGCCGAGCGCCTTGGCGGCTTCGAGGCGGCCGTGACCGGCGATCAGCAGGTTATCGGCATCGACCAGCACGGGGTTGCAGAAGCCAAATTCGCGGATTGACGCGGCGATCTGGGAGATTTGCTCATGCGAATGGGTGCGCGT
>DASXNR010000012.1:0-6334 GCA_036494925.1 Acetobacteraceae bacterium | reverse complement strand
CGAGATCGCTGCCGGACGGTTTCGCGAGGACCTGTATTACCGGCTGGCGGTGGTGCCGCTGAAGGTTCCGGCCCTGAAGGAGCGCCGCGAGGATGTGCCGCCGCTGGCGCAGCTGTTCATCGTGCGCTCGGCCGAGAACGCGGGGATGCAGTCGCGCGAACTGTCGGCGGATACGCTGGCCGCGCTGCAGTCGTACGACTGGCCCGGAAATGTGCGGCAGTTGCGCAACCTGATGGACTGGCTGCTGATCATGGCCCCTGGCGGTGCCGCCGATTCGATCCGCGCGGACATGCTGCCGCCCGAGATCGGATCCAACGCGCCCGCGCTGCTGAATATCGATCCGACCGCGGACATCATGGGCCTGCCGCTGCGCGAGGCGCGCGATCTGTTCGAGACGCAGTATCTCCAGGCGCAGTTGCTGCGGTTCGGCGGCAACATCAGCCGCACAGCGCAGTTCGTCGGCATGGAGCGCAGCGCGCTGCACCGCAAGCTGAAGCAACTGGGGGTTAATTCGGACGAGAAGGTGGGGGGATAAACCATCTTCGCCCAAGGCTGCTAGTATTGCGCCACTGAGTCGGATGGAGGTCACGATGGACGCATTGCCGGAACCTGGATTTTCGCTTGGTCGCGCAGAGCGGCTGCGGATTCGCTCGGGCGGGTTGACCGGCCCCACGTCGGGGCTGGCGCCAGGCAACGTGCAGGCGAACCTGGTGATCCTGCCGAAGGCTCTGGCCAACGACTTCCTGCGTTTTGCCCAGGCCAATCCGAAGCCATGCCCGGTGCTGGCGGTGTCCGAAACAGGCGATCCGACCTTTCCGACGCTGGGGCGGGATCTCGATATCCGCACCGACCTGCCGCGCTATCGCATCTGGCGGGATGGCGAACTGGTCGAGGAGCCGACCGACATCGCCAATGTCTGGCGCGACGACCTGGTGAGCTTCGCGATCGGCTGCTCGTTCTCGTTCGAAGAGGCGCTGATCGAGGACGGCATCGAAGTCCGCCACATCGCCTGCGGCTGCAACGTGCCGATGTACCGTACCTCGATCCCGTGTGTGCCGGCAGGCATGTTCCACGGACCACTGGTGGTGTCGATGCGGCCGCTGCGCCCGGCCGATGCGATCCGCGCGGTGCAGATCACCTCGCGGTTTCCCTCGGTGCATGGCGCCCCGGTGCACCTCGGGATGCCGGCGCAGATCGGCATCGCTGATATCGCCAAGCCGGACTATGGCGACGCGGTGCCGGTGGGGCCGGATGAACTGCCGGTGTTCTGGGCCTGCGGTGTCACGCCGCAGGCGGCGATCGCGGCGGTGAAGCCGGAGTTCTGCATCACGCACGCGCCGGGTGCGATGCTGATCACCGACCTGCGCAACACCAAGCTGGCGGCGCTTTGAAAGCAAAGATTTGAAACCACGGATACACACGGATGAACGCGGATAACGTGGCGGGAGTAGCGTCGCAGGTGCAACGACCGCTCGGACGACATCCGTGTTCATCCGTGTGCATCCGTGGTTTCGTCAATGTTCCATGCGTGTGGCGGCATGCGTAGTGCGGTGGACCGCATCGAGGCGCTGATCCATCAAGAGGTGGGGCGCAACATCGACGGACTGTTTGCCGCGGCGCAGGGTGGCCTGTGGCGGGCGGCAAATGCGTTGGCGTCCGATCCGCATGCATCAGTCGGCATCATCACCGGGTTCTATGTTCCTCTGGGCACGCCGCCGGCGGCGGAAACCGATGGACCGGTGGGCGCCGCGATGCTCGCCGTTGCATTGACGGCGGTGGGCGTTCCTTGTCGCCTCGTCACCGACGAACCATGCCGCGCGACGTGCGCCGCGGCACTGCGCGGCAGCGAAATCCCGCTGGACGTGGTGCCTCTCGGCGGCGCCGTCGATGACACGGTCGCGCTGTGGCGCTCACTCGGCGTCAGCCACGCGCTGTCGATCGAACGCTGCGGGCGCAGTGCCGATGGCGCGCCGCGCAACATGCGCGGCGAGGACATCAGCGCCTTCACCACGCCGCTCGACGAGTTGTTCCTGGCCGGACCATGGCGGCGGATCGCGATCGGCGATGGCGGCAACGAGATCGGCATGGGATCGCTGCCGGCGTCGCTGATCGGTGCGCATGTGGCGCATGGCGAGACGATCGCCTGCGCCACGCCAGCCGATCATCTGATCGTCGCCGGTGTATCGAACTGGGGCGCGTATGCGCTGATCGGCGCGCTCGCGGTGATCCGCGACGACTGGCGCGCCACGCTGATCGAATGCCTCGATCCGGAGCGAGATGGTGCAATTCTGCGAGCGATGGTGAATGACGGACCGGCGGTGGACGGCGTGACACGGCAGCGCACGCTCACCGTGGACAGCATGCCGGCCGATGTGCACCACGCCAAGCTGCGCGCCATCCGCGCGGTGGTCGAGGCGTATGCAGCGGCGTGAATTCGTCTGCGAGGGGTACCGCTTCGCGCCTGACAGCGGAACACTTTCGCTGCACTACGCGTTCGATGGCGGCCCGAGCTTCGAAGAGCGCATCGTGTTCCCTGCGCGGACGATTTCGCGGCCTGGCAGCGAAGCGCTGGACCGGGTATTCCGCCTGCTGCTGCTGGCGTGTGGCGTCAGCTACTACAAGGCCTTCGCACCGGAGCGCGTGCGCTGCGCGGCGTTCCCGCTGGATTCCGCCACCGCTGCGTTCTTCACCGACTTCTACGTGAAGGGTCTCGGCGAGTTCGCCTGGCGCAACGGGATCGATCTCGCGTCGCGCCTGCACATCGTGACGGATGCGGTCGAACCGCCATCGGCTTTGCGGCTTGAGTTGCCGCGGCTCACCTGCGTTCCCGTTGGCGGCGGCAAGGATTCCATCGTGACGGTCGAATGCCTGAAGCAGGCAGGCGAACCGCTGGTGCTGTTCGCGCTGGGCAACGCGGCGCCGATCGAGGCGACGATCGCGCAGGCCGGGCTGCCGGCGGTTCGCGTCATGCGCAGCCTGGACCCGGCGCTGTTCGCGCTGAACAAGGCGGGTGCGCTGAATGGGCATGTGCCGATCACCGGCATCCTGAGCCTGATCGTGGTCGCCTGCGCGATCATCCACGGTTTCGATGCGATCGCGATGTCGAACGAGCATTCGGCCAGCGCGCCGAACGTCGCCGATGTGAACCATCAGTACAGCAAGTCGTTCGAGTTCGAACGGTCGCTCTCCCGATTGCTGGAGCAGCATGTTGTACAGGGGCTGCGGTATTTTTCTTTGCTGAGGCCGCTGACGGAGGTTGCCATCGCGCGCCGTTTCGCACGCCATACGGCGTATTTTCCTGTATTTCGCAGCTGCAACACCGCGTTCCGCCAGACACCCGACCGGCGGGGAACCAATTGGTGCTGCGACTGTCCGAAATGCCGCTTCGTCTTTCTTGTGTTGGCGCCGTTCGTGGAGCGGCAGCGTCTGATCGCTATATTCGGCCGCGATATGCTGGATGACCCGGCGCAGATCGACGGTTTTGCCGAACTGTGCGGGCTGCAGCGGCACAAGCCGTTCGAATGCGTGGGCGAGATCGAGGAGAGTGCCGCCGCGATGGCGCACCTCGCCGGCATGGCGGATTGGCGGGATGAAGCGGCGGTTCGGGCACTGTCGCCGCGGCTGTGCGGCGACTTTGCTGCATTATTCGCGCCACGTGGGCCGCATCTGGTCCCCGAGCGATATTTGGCGATGCTCGATGCATGTGGATGAGCTGCGCGGCCGGCGCATCGCGATCTGGGGGTTCGCGCGCGAAGGCCAGGCGGCACTGCGCTTCCTGCGCGAGCGCGATCCGGGAATGGCGCTCACCGTGCTGGACGATTCGGATGCACGTGACATCGATGCGCCGTTGGTCAGCGGACGTGCGTCGATCGCCGCGGCGATAAGCGGCTTCGATGTGGTGGTGAAGTCGCCAGGCATCAGCCTCTACGATCCACTGGTGGCAAAGGCGCGGGCAGATGGCGTGCGGTTCACCTCGCTGCTCAATCTGTGGTTCGCCGATGCGCCGACATGCCGGACGATCTGTGTCACCGGCACCAAGGGCAAGAGCACGACCACCGCGCTGATTGCACATATCCTGCGCGGTGTTGGCCGGAACGCGGTGGCAGCCGGCAATATCGGCGTGCCGGTGACGGAGCTGCCGCGCGATGGGCTGGATGTCGCAGTGATCGAAGTGTCGAGCTACCAGGCAGCGGATTTTTGCGGGCGGTGCGATATCGCGGTGCTGACGTCGCTCAGTCAGGAGCATCTCGACTGGCACGGCAGCATTGCCGTGTACCACCGCGACAAGCTGAACCTGCTGCGCCATGCACGGTGCTCGCTGATCCACCGCGATGCGCTTGAAGCGGTTTCCGCGGAGCTGGATCTCGCCGGTCTGGACCATGCGACGTTTGCCGCCGGTTCCGAGCTGCAAGTGAACAACCGCTATCTCGATCGGGCGCATAATCGGTCCAACCTGGCAGGCGCGCTGGCCGTGGCGCGGTTACTTGGCGTCGACACGGCTGATGCGCTGCGTGCGGCGGCGGATTTCCCGGCCCTGCCGCACCGCCAGCAGGAGATCGGCGAAATCGATGGCGTGCTCTATGTCGATGACAGCATATCGACCACGCCCGAGGCGACGATTGCGGCGCTCGAGGTTTATCGCGAACGCGCGGTCACGGTGATCATCGGCGGCCATGATCGGGGTATCGATTACGATGGGTTGGTGGGGAGACTGAAAGCGGAGCCGAAGCCTGGCGTTGTTCTGTTGGATGCGAGCGGCCGACGGATCCATGATCTGCTTGGCGCCGGAACGCCGGCAGATTCGATGCACGAGGCCGTCACCCTGGCGCAGGCGATCACCCCGCGCGGTGGCGTCATTCTGTTGTCGCCGGCCGCGCCGAGCTACGGCCGCTATCGCAGCTTCGTCGAGCGCGGCAAGGATTTCGCTCGCTGCGCCGGGCTGTAGCGCGTCAGAACAACCGCTGCGTCGCGATCCGCGCCCCTTCCGCCATGGCAGCCAATTTTGCCCACACCACATCGTCGGCCACGCGGCCGCGCCCGGCAGAAGTGTCGAACCCGCAATCGGTGCCGGCCAGCACGCGTCGCGGATCACCCACCGCACGCGCTACCGATTCGATGCGGTCGGCCACCACTTCGGGGTGTTCGACGAAGTTGGTCAGCGGATCGATCACACCGGCGACGATCACCTGATCATCGTCGAGCGGCAGGTCCTTCAGGCATCGATACTCGTGCGCGTGGCGGGGATTGGCGAACGGCAGCACGAAGCCACCGACCTTCGCCTGGCGGATCGTCGGCAGCACCTCAGGCAGCGCGACATCGCAGTCGTGGGGACCCTCGTAGTTGCCCCAGCATGCGTGCAGACGCACCCGCTCGCGCGGCACGTTGACGAGTGCATCGTTGATCGTCGCCACCACGCGTTCCACGAAGCCGACGAAATCACCGAGCGGCCGGTCCTGATAGGAGATGTGGCGCTCCATCGCGAGGTCCGGCGCATCGACCTGCAATATGAACCCGTGCGCGACGATGGTTTCGTATTCCACCTGCAACGCGCGACCGAGGGCGGCGAGATAGGCGTGCTCGGTGTCGTACCAGTTGTTGCGCATCGCCGCGGCGATGATACCGGGCGACGGTGCTGTCATAAAGGCTTCGGCCGTGCCGACCGCCGCCGCATTCAGCGCGGTGCGGAAATCGGCGCACTCCGCCTCGACCGCCGCGCGATCCAGATAGCGCACCTCGCCGATCGCCTCGGGCACGCCGCCCAGGTTGCTGATCGACTCGTTCACCGCGTCATGCGCTGCCTTCCACGCCATGTAGGCCGGATAGTGCGTGGCGTCGGCGAACACCCTGCGGGTCCAGCCGCCGCCGAACCCGCTCATGCGATGGCGCACATAAAGGAAAAACGCCTCGCGCTGTTGCTCGCCGTTGTTGGGAATGTCGATGCCGGCGGCAATCTGTTTCGCCACCACCTCGTGCACCGCCGCCTTGCCGACGCGGTCAAGTTCCGCGGCATCGATCGCCTCACCGTGCGAGCGGCGGACATAGAGGGACGTCAGCGCGGGTGGGCGGGGCAGGCTGCCGGTGTGGGTGGTCAGAATACGGTCCTGGCTGCGCTGCATCGAAGCCTCCAAAGAAAGCAAGGCAGGTCATACACAGAGTTTCACAGAGTGCACACGGAGTTTCACGGAGAAGATGTTAACCTGCATTTCTCACAGTCGCGAGTAGGTTGACGCAAAGTTGGCTTCATTGCGCCATTGCGGTTGTGAGCATCATGCGAGGCGGGAGGACAGCGGCATTTTGCTCATGCGTTGCCCTCGCCGCCGTTTGGCAGCGCTGC
>DASXNR010000011.1:0-2425 GCA_036494925.1 Acetobacteraceae bacterium | reverse complement strand
CGAAAGCCGCGGCTGTCTCCGCCGCGTCGCGCTGCAGGCCCAGCACGCCTGACCGCGTCTCCGCGACGCGGGCGCCAAAGGCGTCCTCGGTCTCGTCAGCAGCCCGCCGGAGAAATTCGCCGGCTCGTCGCGCCCGCGCGGCGAGGCCGTCGTCGACCGCACTAGTCCGCGCGTCGGCGGGATCATAAGGGACGATGTCGCGGCGAGCGGACGCCGTGCCGTTCCTCGTCATGCTGGTGGCGACCAGCCACGCCAGGCCGATGCCGGTCAACGCCACCGGCAGCGGATGGTCGCGCAGGTCCGCGCCGAGATTGCGGACAAAGGCGGCGCCCTGGCCGTCGCGAAGATAGGCGAGGCCTTCGTCGATCAACTGCCCTGGCGACAGACGGCGGGTCAGCTCATCCAGGTGGCTGCCGAGGCGGGCCCTCGTCTCCGCCAGGTCGCGTTCGATCGCAGCGGCGTCTGCGGCAAGGCCGTTCATATCGCGCTCTCCTTGATGACACGTGCGTCGGCTTCGACGTTGCGTACCGTCCGCTCCGGGATCATGCCGGATGGGGACAGCGCCTTCCTGGCCGTCCCGGCCAGAACCGTCCCGATCAACAGGACAACGGCGCCGACGATCAGCGATGCGGCCCAGTCGGGCAGGACCCGCGCCAGGCCTTGCGCCGCCGCGATCAGCACGATGACGAGACCTGCATATGCAAGCATCATCGCGCCAAACAACGAAATCACGCCGGCGGTGAGGCGGTTCACCTTCTGCTCGGCCTCAGCGCGTGCCAGCGCGACCTCACCCCGCACCAGGTCGCGCGCGTCATCGGCCACGCCGCCGACCAGCTCGCGCAGGCTCAAGCGCTGCTCAACACTCATGGACAGGCTCCTGCTCGTGTGCGTGAGGGACGTTGCTGCCGCTACGCTGCGCGCCACCGATGGCACGGCTCAGCATGAAGCCCACTGCCACCGCCGCACCGGTAAACAGGACCGGCTGATCGCGCGCGAAATCCTCGGCGCGATTGACGAGGGTGCGCAGATCGTTTTCGCGAAGCGTCTTCGCGAGCTCGGTCAGCCGGCCGGCACCGTGTTCGACCAGGCCAGCCATCCACGCTTCCTGGCCGCGGAGATCGCGGGCCGCCTGTCGCGCCGCGTCCGCGGCGTGCTGCGCACTGTCGGCGACACGCGGCCTCTGCGCCTCTGCCCGCGAACGGATCTCCGCACTCAGTTCTTCTGCTGACGGAACTTCCCGACCGATGCCATCCGGTCCGTCGCGCTGCGTGCCTGTCTCCGGTTGTCGGTTGTCCATGGCTGTTGCCTGCTGATGTTCCAGAAGATGCTGAGGAACGTTGCCTCGGGCCACAAAGTTCCACGTCCGGCATCATCTGCGACAGACGGCTGAACAAGTCAGCTTGAGTGAGGACCTGGCCGTCGCGCCACCTCGCCCACGTGGTCCGCCAACGCGAGCGCCGTGGGTTGGCCTGCTCCGGCACCTATGCTTATGCGGACCCCGCACGACGAACCCAGGCCGCCACGCTGCTCGAAGCGAAGCCGAGGCCGCGCTCAAAGGGCCGAAACGTGGATCCTGGTTGCCGCGACTTTGGCACGGCGCGACAATTTGCGGTCGAAGGTGGCGAACCGCTGTGCGGCGCCGCTTGACGCAACATGCAGTGCATCGGCGAAGTCCAGGCTCCGGCGCATCAGTTCCAGCGCCACCGACATGGCCGCTGCGTCCTCGCAGCGGACCTGCGGCAGCGCGACAAGAGCCGATAGCGCACCCACGATCTCGCGCGATGACAGGCCATAGAGGTTACGCAGCACCCATTCGGATTCCAGGACAACGGTCTTGGGCAGAAAGATTGTTTCCGTCTCGAACAGTCTGCGCGCACGTTCAAGCTGCGCCGGATCGTCGCCGGTCAGCAGCCTGACGATGACATTAGTATCGACCGCGATCACGGCGCCGGCGCAGTTCCGTGACGATCGCTGCATCCATCTCGGCGATCGTCCGCGGCGGACCGGCCACCCGCAGACATCCGGCCACGTCCTCGAGCTGGCTGTGCGCAACGGACGACAGCGGCCGGAGCAGGACGGCATCACCGACCGCTTCCACCGAGAACTCCGTACCCGGCTTCCAGCGCTGCGCATCGCGCACCGATTTCGGCAGGATGATCTGGCCCTTCGAGGATAATCGGGTGGTCTGCACAGATGGTTGGGTAAGACCCGGTAAGAAATAAGTCAACCGCCGCCTAAACGGTCGTCGACAGCTCGACCACCCGACCAACGCGAGCGCCGGGGCTAACCTGCATTTCTCACAGTCGCGAGTAGGTTGACGCAAAGTTGGCTTCATTGCGCCATTGCGGTTGTGAGCATCATGCGAGGCGGGAGGACAGCGGCATTTTGCTCATGCGTTGCCCTCGCCGCCGTTTGGCAGCGCTGC
>DASXNR010000010.1:0-15265 GCA_036494925.1 Acetobacteraceae bacterium | reverse complement strand
CGCCGATGTCGAGTTCCGGGGCTTCGCCCCGAACCCCACCAGAGGGCGCTGCCCTCTGGGCTCTCGCCAAGGGCATAGCCCTTGGGACCCGTCACCAAAACGGATGGATTGCAAAGGCTCCGCCTTTGCTGGGGGTCCAGGGGGCAAAGCCCCTTGGCGGTTGCCGCTGCCGCGGAACGCGTCTATGGCACGCAGCCTCACCGGGATGACTTGGACCATCACGCAATTGACGCAGATTCGACCCAGCATGGCGGGCGGAGGGAGATGGCTGCGCGCCTGCGCCCTGGTGGCACTGGCGCTGGCCGGTTCGGCGTGCAGCACGGTCTCCAGCGTGACCGAGAGCGTGTTCGGGCCGAGCACCGCGCCCAAGGCCGGGGAGCCCGGGTTCGTGAAGGGCTTTCTGGGCGGCGTGGTGGCGGATGAGCCGCGGGCAGCGTTGGCTGGCCGGGAGATCCTGTCGGCCGGCGGTTCGGCGGCCGACGCGGCGGTGGCGATGGGATTTGTGCTCAGCGTCACGCTGCCGTCGCGGGCGGCATTGGGTGGCGGTGGCGCCTGTCTGGCCTATGCCGCAGACAAGGATTCGATCAACCAGGGCCTGCCGGAGGCGATTCTGTTCACTCCGGTCGCACCCGCCAACTTCGGCGCCGGCGGCGACCGGCCGGCCGCGGTGCCGATGTTGGCCCGCGGCCTCTATTTGCTGCACGCGCGCTACGGTTCCCTGCCGTTCGAGGGACTGATCGTGCCGGCGGAGCAGTTGGCCCGCTTCGGCACCCCGACGCCGCGCGCGCTGGTGCGCGATCTGACGCTGGTGGCCGGCCCACTGCTGGCCGATCCGAATGCCCGCGCGGTGTTCTCGCAGAACGGCACCCCGCTGACCGAGGGACAGACGCTGCTCCAGCCCGACCTCGCCGCGACGCTGACGCGGATCCGGGTCTCAGGCGTGGGCGATCTCTACACCGGCCAACTGGCGCGGCGGGTGGTGCAGGCCTCGCCGCTCGCCGGCGGGCCGCTCGCGCTCGCCGACCTCACCGCCGCGCTGCCGCGGCTGGCGCCGGCGATCGTGCTGCCGAGCGGCCATGACAAGGTTGGTTTCCTGCCGCCGCCTGCCGATGGCGGCCTAGCCGCCGCTGCCGCCTTCCAGGTGCTGCAACGCGATCCCTCGGCACTCGCCAATGCCGCCGCCCGGTCGCTGGCCGTAGCGGCGCGCTGGCGGGAGGGCGGTGTCGAAGGCGAGAGCCTGCTGACCGCGACCAACCTGACCGAGGCGGCCCTGCCGCCTCTGCCCGCCTCCACCAGCTTCGCGACGCTCGACAAGAATGGCAACGCGGTTGCCTGCGCGCTCAGCATGGACAACCTGTTCGGCACCGGCCGGCTGCTGCCCGGCCTTGGCATCCTGCTCGCCGCGTCGCCTGCCGCGGTGCCGCCGCCGCTGTATTCGGCGGCGATCGCATGGAACGAGAATGTCCACTCGTTCCGCGCCGCGGTCGGCGGGTCCGGCCAGGCCGGGGCGGGGATGGCGGTGGCGTTCGGCATGCTGGCCACGCTGCGCAGCAATCAGCCGATGGCGACACCGGTGCCCGATCCCGGCCGAGCCAATGTCATTTCCTGCTTCAAATACCTGCCGGGCGAGAACGGCTCGTGCGGCTGGGCGACGGATCCGCGCGAAGCCGGGCTCGCGGTCGGCGGCAACTGATTCTACCTGTGAGAGGAACGCATGGACCGGTTACGTGCAGCAAAATGGTTCGCCGCCATGGCGATTGTGTCGTTCGCAACGATCCCGGCGGCATCGGCGCAGACCCAGACGACGAGCGTCGGCCCGGGGCGGATCATCTGTCGCAGTGCGACGTCGTGCGAGCTCGGCATCGGCACGCCCGCGAGCATCAAATTCAAGATTGATGCTTCGGCGCTGCCGACCGCGGACAAGGACCATCTGACCAGGCAGTGCACCGCGAAGAGTACGCCTTGCATCGTGACCCTCACAGGCACCGAGACCGCGACCGGCATCAAGGCGGCCAGCATCAAGTTCTACAACTGACATGCTGAAGGTCGGCCGCGGCGCCAGCGCTCCACCGTTTATCGTGATGGACGTGATCGCCGCGGCCAACGCACGCCAGGCTGCCTCGCCACCGGGTGCCCCGCACGTGATCCGCATGGAGGTGGGACAGCCGGGCACCGGCGCGCCGGCCGGCGCGGTTGCCGCCGCCGAAGCGGCGCTGCGGTCGGGCGACCCGCTGGGCTACACCGAAGCGCTCGGCCGCCGCTCGCTGCGCGAGCGCATCGCGGCGCATTACCGCGACTGGTACGGCCTGGATGTGCCGCCGGAGCGAATAGCGGTCACCGTGGGCGCGTCGGGCGGCTTTCCGCTGGCGTTCCTGGCGGCGTTCGATCCGGGCGACCGGGTGGCTCTGACGTCGCCGTTCTATCCACCGTATGTGAACATTCTCACCGCCTTGGGGATGCAGCCCGTGATCCTCGAGGCGGGTCCGGAGACACGATTCCAGCCGAGCGTGGCGATGCTGGAACGCCTCGATCCCCCGCCGGACGGTCTGATCGTGGCGAGCCCGTGCAACCCGGCCGGGACCATGCTGCATCCCGAGGAATTAACCGCCGTTGCGGCGTGGTGCGATCGCACCGGTGTGCGGCTGATCAGCGATGAGATCTATCACGGGCTGAATTACGACAGCGCCATCGCCACCGCCGCGTCGGTCAGCTTCAGTGCCGTCGTGGTGAACAGTTTCTCGAAGTATTTCTCGATGACCGGCTGGCGGATCGGCTGGCTGGTGCTGCCCGAGGACCTGGTGCGCCCGGTCGAGCGCCTGGCGCAGAACCTGTTCATCAGCGCGCCGTATATCTCGCAGGTGGCGGCCGAGGCGGCGTTCGGCTGCAATGACGAGCTGGTCGAGAACGTGGCGCGCTACCGGCGCTCGCGTGATCATCTGCTGCAGGCGTTGCCGCAGGCCGGGTTCACCAGGCTGTCGCCGGCCGAGGGCGCGTTCTATCTGTTCGCCGACATCGCCGAACAGTCGAATGACAGCACCGCGTTCTGCGCGCGGATGCTGGCGGAGGTGGGGGTGGCCGTGACGCCCGGCGTCGATTTCGACCACGCCCGCGGCAACCGGTTCCTGCGTTTTTCGTACTGCGGCCCTGAGCCGGACATGCGCGAGGCAGCGGTGCGGCTGAAGGGGTGGCGATAGCCCACGCCAACCACGCAAACCGTGGTAGGATGCCTTCGATAGCGTGTGAACGAGGATCGCGATGAGCGACTCATTGCCTCCGTTCCTGGCGACCGATCCCGCGGTTTACGAGCACTTCATGGGGCGGTGGAGCGAACGTCTCGCGAAGCCGTTTCTGGAATTCGCCGGCGTCGCGCCGGGCGACAGGGTGCTCGATGTCGGCTGCGGCACCGGCACGCTATCGCTTGCCTTGGCAGAGCACGGAGCGGAGGTGATCGGATTGGATGCATCCGGATCCTATCTCGACGGTGCTCGCCGCCTCCGGTCACATAACAATGTCAGTTACGAACATGGTGACGCACGCCACCTTCGCTATGATGATGCGTCGTTTGACGCCTGTGTGTCGACATTAGCCATCGATGTCATTCCTGATGTCGATCTCGTTGCTGCCGAGATGCGACGCGTTACACGTCCAGGTGGTGTCGTGGCCTGCGGGACCTTCGACTTCTGGGGCGGCAATTCGGTGTACGACCTCGTGCTGGACACCGGCGCTGTGCTGGACGAAAGCATTCGAACGCTGCGAGCGCAGATCAAGGCCCGCCCCATCGTGCGGGCGAACGGACAGGCGGACCTCTTGCGCAAGGTTGGGCTGATCGGGGTGGTGGAGATACCGATCGTGCTCAGCTTCGACTACTCCGATTTCCAGGATTACTGGACCAGTTTCTCAATCGGGCCAACCAGGATTGCACAGCGCCTGATTGGCGTGCCATCCGGGGTGCGAAGCGAGATCGAGCGGCATGTTCGCGACGGCTATCTGGCCGGCCTACCGGATGGGCCTCGATCATTTGCCGTCATCGTGCGAGCTGTGCGCGGCACGGTTGCACGATGAAGATCCGACACGATCGAGGAGGCAGCGATGGCAGCCGGTAAGATGGTGCTGTGCTTTGCACTCGGACTGACCGCGACGGCCGCCGCTCAACCAGCTCCTGCACCACAAGGCTGGGCTCCGGTCGGTCGCACCGCACAAGCGACCACCGGCCACGTGACGCTCGCGCCGGACAAGATCGCCTTTCAGAACGGAACGTCGCTGCCGCTGGCTCCTGGTGGCCAGATGATGTTCAGGCCCGAACCGAAGGCAAAGAAGGTCATGGCTGACCTCTACCGGGTTACCTCGCCGGACGACCCCACGCTCGAGAATGGAAGCAAGCTGTGCAAGGGAAAGCCGGTCGCATATCTGCTCGTATGGAAGTCCGAGAAGACCGGGAACGTGATCGACCCCCGCACCTTGGCACCATTCTCCGGGAAGCGGTTCACTCCTGGCTCACCCGACGACTGCGGGCGCTACGTCTATGACGCCGGGTCGCATTGAAACATCGGACCGTAAGGCGGTGGCAGAACTGCTGAGATAGGGACGCCGGGGGAGCAAGTTCGGCGCTTGGGCCGGACACGGCTGTCCGCGACCGATTACATCGGGCTGACGAGTGGCTTCGACGCGCCTATGTTGTCACCTCGATGAACGACACAGCTCCTTTGCTTCCAAACGATGATCCAATCCTCCTGCGGTTCCGTTCCGCCGTGGCTGACATATTCGGTGACAGAATCGAGCGGGTCGTCCTGTTCGGCTCGCGCGCGCGGCGAGGCGCGCGCGGATTCGGATTACGACGTGGCGATCTTCCTTGACGGCTTCGCGGACCGGCGACAGGAGTTTCGCCGCATGGTGCCGGTGGTCACCGACATCGTCGAGGAAACTGGGGCGGTCATCCACCCGTTGCCATTCCGCGCCGGTGCCTGGCGCGACCGGACGCCGCTGATGCACGAAATACGCCTGGACGGCGTGGACCTGTGAGCCCCGAAGCCGGACAGCATATCGCGAAGGCACGTCAGGAACTGGCCAAGGCCCGGGCGATGCTGGACATCGAGCTTGCCGACGAGGCTGGCCGCGCCGCCTACCTCGCTGCTTTCCACGCTGCGCAAGACCGATGCCTATGACCTGAAGTCAGTGGCTGATTACGGCCTCGGCCCCGATGCGGTCGTTTCGCACGACGACGCGACAGCCGCGATCGAGGCGGCCAGCCAGTTCGTGGAGCGCATCGAGAGTTTGCTGTCGGCCGGCGCTCGGCCTAACGCCGCCACCACCCCCGCTTCTTCTCCACCACGGCGTCCGGCTCGGCGCCGATCAGGATCGGCTTGATCGCCGGCTCCGGTGCGGTGTCGTTGGCCGCCATTACCGGTTCAGGTGCCGGGTCGGACACCGGGAACTCAGGCCCCGGCTCGTCGTGCACGGTGTCATCGGCCGCCGGCTGGGCCAGAATTATCGCCGGCACCAGTTCGGGTTCATCGTGCATCGCCGCGATCTGCATCGGCTCCGGCTCGGCCAGGATGATCGACGGCGCCGGCTCGGGCTCCGGAGCGGCCGCAGCCACGGCCGGCGCGGCCGCCTCGGCCTGCTCCAGCACGTCGAAGATATCGAAGGTCTGCCCGCCGAACGGATTGGCGGGCGTCGGTCCGGTATAGACCGGCGGCAGATCGGGCTGATCCGCGCCCGGCTCCGCGTGCGCCGGCATCTCGCCGTTGCCGTCCTGCCGCCGCCGCCGCCCACCACGGCGGCCGCGCCGGCGCCCGCGCTGCTCATCGTCGCCGGCCTCGGCATGCTCCGGCACGCCTTCGACATGCACCTCGGCCGTCTCGCCCTCCTCAATCACCGGCGCCGGCGCTGCTTCGGTCACCGGCGCTGCCGGTGCGTCCTCGCGCCGCCCGCCACGGCGGCGGCGGCGGCGGCGGCGATGCCGGTGCTCGGCCTCCTCGGCCGTTTCGCCGGCCACGGGCCGGTCGGCATCGTCCTCGGCGTCGGCCTCGACCTCAGCCTCCTCATCCTCGAGGTCGGCGACCTCTTCTTCCGCCTCGATCTCCGCCGGCGGCAATGCGGTCTCCTGCGTGATCGCCACCGGCAGCTCGGCCACCACCTGCGCGCGCACCCGTTCGATGCGGAACTGCGAGGTCATCTGGCCATCGTCGCCCAGGCAAAGCACCCGCATACCGTAGCGTTCCTCGATCTCACCCAGCCGCTCGCGCTTGTGGTTGAGGATGTAGAGCGCCACCTGCGGCGCCGCGTACACGACGATCTCGGCGGCACGGCGCTTCGCCCCTTCCTCCTCGACGCCGCGCAGCACGTGGATCGCCGCGCTCTCGGTCGAGCGCACGTGCCCCAGGCCGCCGCAATGCGGGCAGGCGATGAAGCTGGTCTCGGCGAGCGACGGACGCAGCCGCTGCCGGCTCATCTCCATCAGGCCGAAATGGCTGATATGGCCGACCTGGATGCGGGCGCGGTCGTTCTTCAGCGCCTCCTTGAGCCGGCGCTCGACCATCCCGTTGTGCTTCTTCGCCTCCATGTCGATGAAGTCGATGACGATCAGGCCGGCGAGGTCGCGCAGCCGCAACTGCCGCGCCACTTCGTCCGCGGCCTCCAGGTTGGTTCGCAGCGCGGTCTCCTCGATGCCACGCTCACGCGTCGAGCGGCCCGAGTTGACATCGATCGCCACCAGCGCCTCGGCCTGGTTGATCACCAGATAGCCGCCGGAGCGAAGTTGCACGGTCGGTAGCAGCATCCCGTCGAGCTGCGCCTCGACCTGGTACTTCGCGAACAGCGGCATACCGCCGTTCTTCCAGAGCTGCACCTTCTTGGCGTGGGAAGGCATCAGCATGCGCATGAACTCGTGCGCCGCGCGCCAGCCTGCCTCGCCGTCCACCTGGATCTCATCGATGTCGCGCGAATACACGTCACGGATCGCGCGCTTGATCAGGCTGGCTTCTTCGTAGATCAGCGCTGGCGCAACCGATTTCAGCGTGTGATCGCGGATATCGTCCCACAGCCGCAGCAGGTACTCGCAGTCTCGCCTGATCTCGGGCTTCGGGCGGTTGGCGCCGGCGGTGCGCACGATCAGTCCCATCCCCTTGGGGATTTCCAGCTCGGCCATGATCTCCTTCAGCCGCCGCCGGTCGGTGGCCGAAGTGATCTTGCGCGAGATGCCGCCGCCGCGCGGCGAGTTCGGCATCAGCACGCAGAACCGGCCGGCGAGCGACAGGTAGGTGGTCAGCGCCGCGCCCTTGGTGCCGCGCTCCTCCTTCACCACCTGCACCAGCAGAATCTGCCGCCGCTTGATCACTTCCTGGATCTTGTAGTTGCGCAGGAAGCGCGGCGGGATGCGGCGCTCGTGGGTCTCCTCGGCGCTGTCGCCCTCACCGCCCACCGTTTCGGGCGGTGGCTGTTCGGGGATCGAGTCGGCCGCGACCAGCGGCTCATCGTCGGCTTCGGCGAGCGCTTCGGGCGGACCTTCCGGCTCCTGCGGATCGATCCCGGTGTCCATCGTCGCCGGCTCCGGTGCAGTCTGAGCGACTTCGTCCGGCTCCACGATCGGCTCCAGCGCCTCGACCGGTGCCGCAATCACCTCGCTGGCGATCTCGGCGGGCTGCGCCGCAGGATACTCCTCCAGCGCGACCGCAACGGGCTCCGGTTCGCCGAATTCCAGTTCCGGTGGCTCATCCGGGACTGCGTCCGCCGGTTCGGTCTCCGCGGCCGGTCCGCTCGCGGCTGCTTCCGCGGCGCGGTCTTCCTCCTCTTCCTCGCGACGGGCCTCTTCGGCCTCCTGCTCGATCAGCCGCTGCCGGTCGGCGACCGGGATCTGGTAGTAGTCCGGATGGATTTCGCCGAAGGCAAGGAAGCCGTGCCGGTTGCCGCCGTATTCGACAAAGGCGGCCTGCAGGCTGGGCTCTACCCGGACCACCTTGGCGAGGTAGATGTTGCCCTTGAGCTGGCGCTTGGTCGATGTCTCGACATCGAAATCCTCCAGCCGGCTACCATCCAGCACCACGACGCGGGTTTCTTCCGCGTGCGTGGCATCGATCAACATACGCTTGGTCATCTAATACTGAACTCCGAAAGGCCGCCCGGCAGCGTCGCGCGGATCCGCGTGGGACGCGCACCGGCAGGCGGCGGAATAGACGTGTAGGAAGGGGCTTGCCCGTCCGCTCAAGGATCGGAACGTCGTCCGGCCGAGCACTGCGGCAGCATGTCATCCCACCCGGTAAGATGGGGATCGACGCCGAATTGGTTAGTGCCTGGCCGATAAGGATCATGGTTCCGACGATAATCAGTCCCTGGCGACCCGAGATGCCCCGGGCGAGGTGGACTGCCTGCCAGCCCGATCGCGGCAGCCGATCCCCGGCGCGCTGGGAGCGCGGCGCGGGCGATGACGCGGCAGCGGCAGACGGCGACCCTCCCCGAACCGATCCCGCCGAACCCACGGTTCGGCCGCATCACGAGCCGTCGCTTCCGCCGGTTTCCTTGCCCGCGGCGGCGGGTGATCCCGCTTACCCCAGGTGCGTCACCAGAGCAGGCCTGACCATGAAGCAAAGCGGCGCGCGCCGCAAGCAATGGTTATCCGGCCACCATTCGATCATGAAGCAGCCTTAATCAATGCAGAAGGTGCAATTCTGCATCTGATGTGTTAACAACACGCTATGTCGCCCTGTCCACCGATCTCGCGCCGCCTGCTGCTCGGCCGTCTCGGCTCCGGGACAGGCATCGTCGGCACGTTTCTGCTGCCGGGACGGCTGAGCGCCGCGCTGGCCGCCACCGCGGCCGGTTCCGGGCACAACGTGCCTGCGGTGCCCAGCCGGCAGGGCGCGCGACCGCCGGCACCATTGGTGATGCTGGATCCAGGCCACGGCGGCAAGGATCCCGGTGCGATCGGAATTTCGGGCACCTACGAAAAGCAGGTGGCACTGGCCGCCGCACTGGAGCTGAAGCGCCAGCTCGAGGCTTCGGGCCGCTATCGGGTGGCTTTGACGAGGACCCGCGATGCCTTCATCCCACTGGACGACCGGGTGGCGCGGGCCCAGGCCCATGGTGCGGCGCTGTTCGTCTCCATGCACGCCGATGCGCTGTCCGACCACTCGGTGCGCGGCGCCAGTGTCTATACACTTTCCGACTCCGCCTCGGATGCCCAGACCGCCGCACTGGCGCGGACCGAGAACAGCGCCGATCGGTTCGCGGGCGCCGGTATCAACGCCCCGCCCGAGGTCGCCCGCATCCTGGCCAGCCTGGTACGGCGTGAGACGCGTATCGGCTCCGGCCGTCTCGCCCGCAGCATGGTCGGCAGCCTCGACCAGAATATGCCGATGCTGCCGAATCCGGAACGGCACGCCGGTTTCGTGGTGCTGAAGGCGGCCGACATCCCGAGCGTGCTGGTGGAGATGGGCTTCATGTCCAATCCGGCCGACGAGGCGGAGCTGCGGCGACCACAGCACCGCGTGCGCGTGGCCGACGCGATGAAGCGCGCGGTCGATGCCTATTTCCTCGCGGCCGGGCACATGGCGGAGGCTGATCGCGCGAAATGGATGTCTGGCTAGCGTTCTCTTTGCTGGTCGACGGCACGGAAATGCACCATATCGCTCGACCATGAGCGAACCCCTGACAGCCGGCGAAAAGCTGGTGCCAACGCCCGCGGACGGTCGCAAGGGCGCCGGGCGGCAGCCGCCGCAGACCCGCCGGCCGCGCCGCGGGCTGTTCCATCGCTTCGTGCGCGGTGTGGCGGGCGCTGTGTTCGCCATCTTCCTGCTGGTGGCAGTGGTCGGCGGCGCCGGCGGTTATTTCGCGTGGCAGCGGTTCAGCGCCGACCTGCCGGACGTCGACGGGCTGCGCAACTACCGCCCGCCGGTGATGAGCCGCGTGTATGCCGGCGACGCAAGGCTGATGGCGGAACTCGCCACCGAGCGCCGCATCTTCGTGCCGTATTCGGCGATCCCCGACGTGGTGAAGCAGGCTTTCGTTTCGGCCGAGGACCAGAATTTCTGGAGCCATGTCGGCGTTGATCCGCTGGCGATCGCACGCGCGGGGGTGTTCGACCTGACACACATGGGTCAGGGGCGGCGTCCGATCGGCGCCTCCACCATCACGCAGCAGGTCGCCAAGAACATGCTGCTGGACAACCAGGTATCGCTCGCCCGCAAGGCGCGCGAAGCGATCCTGGCGATGCGCATCGAGCAGAACCTTTCGAAGCAACGCATCCTCGAGCTTTATCTGAACGAAATCTATCTCGGGCTGTCGTCGTACGGCGTGGCCGCGGCGGCACAGGCTTATTTCAACAAGCCGCTCGACAAGCTGACGCTGTCCGAGGCGGCATTCCTCGCCGCGTTGCCGAAGGCGCCGAACAACTACAATCCGTTCAAGTTCCCTGACGCCGCCAAGGCCCGGCGCGACTGGGTGGTGGACCGGATGGCCGAGGACCACGCCATCACGACGGCGCAGGCGACCGCAGCCAAGGCGGAGGCAATCGTGCCGTCGGAATTCCACCGGCCGCAGCCGATCCCTGGCACCGACTGGTTCGCCGAAGAGGTGCGCCGCCAACTGATCGCGCAGTTCGGCGCCGATGTGACGACACAGGGCGGACTGATGGTGCGCACCAGTCTCGACCCCGCGCTGCAGAACGCCGCGGAAAAGGCCGTGCGTGACGGGCTGCTGGCCTATGACCGCAAGTTGGGCGGCTGGCGCGGGCCGGTCGGCCATCTGGACGGCGGTCCGGCGCTGGCGAAGAACTGGGCCGAGCCGCTGTCGCAGGTCGCGCACCCGCCGGGCATGCTGCCCGACTGGAGGCTTGCCGCCGTATTGGAGACGACCGACGGCGAGGCGCGGCTGGGCTGGCTCGACACTTCTGGCCAGGCACGCACCGGCACGCTGCCGCTGTCCGACATCGCCTGGGCGCGTCCGGTGAAGGACGGCAAGCCAGGGCCGGCACCGCATCGCATGACGGACGTGATGCAGCAGGGCGACGTCGTGATGGTCGAACCCAACGCCGCCGCGCCGGTCGTGCAGCCGCCCGCCAGGACCGCCAGGCCAGCAGCGGCGCCTCCGGCCCCACCGCTGCCGCGGCTGGCGCTGCGGCAGGTGCCCGCCGTGCAGGGCGCGCTGGTGTCGCTCGATCCGACCACCGGGCGGGTGCTGGCGATGGTCGGCGGCTGGAGTTTCGAAGGCAGCCAGTTCAACCGTGCGACCCAGGCACAGCGCCAGCCCGGTTCCAGCTTCAAGCCGTTCGTTTACCTGACCGCGCTGGAGAAGGGCATCTCGCCCAGCCAGCGCTTCATGGACGCGCCGATCGTGATGGACACGGCGGCGGGCCGCTGGCGGCCGAACAATTTCGAGATGGATTTCGGCGGCCCGACGCCGCTGCGCATCGCACTGGAAAAATCGCTGAATCTGGTGACGCTGCACGTGGCGCAGACGGTCGGCATGGAGGCGATAGCGCAGACCGCCATCGCGTTCCATGAGGTGGAGAACATGCCGCGGGTGCTGCCCGCCGCGATCGGCGCGGTGGACACGACGGTGCTGCGCGAGGCCGGCGCCTATGCCGGGCTGGCGGAGGGCGGGCATGAGGTGATCCCGACACTGATCGACAGCGTGCAGGACCCCGACGGTCACGTGGTGTGGCGGCCGACGGCGATTTCCTGTGGCGACTGTTCGGATCAGGGCACCACGCCGGCGCTCATCGACCAGCGCAAGGAGATCGCGGATCGGGCATCGGTATTCCAGCTCATCACCATGATGCAGGGCGTGACGACGCGCGGCACCGGCGCCAAGGTGGTTGCAGGGCTCGGCCATCCGATCGCCGGCAAGACCGGCACGACCCAGGACTTCACCGACGCATGGTTCTCCGGCTTCACGCCCGATCTGGTGACCACGGTGTGGGTCGGCTTCGACAATCCGGCGACGCTCGGCGACAACGAGACCGGTGCGGCGGTTGCCGGTCCGATCTGGCACGATTTCATGGCGGTCGCGCTGAAGAACCGGCCGGTGCTGACGTTCCAGCAACCACCCGGGGTGACGATGGCGAGCTGGGACAGCGGAGCCGGCAGCGTGACCGATGCGTTCAAGCCGGATCAGGTACCGGGTGCCTCACGGTCGCTGTACGGTGGCACGACGGCGGCGGCGCCCGCCGGCCAGGACGGCACGACGCCGGCGGGGTCTGCGCAGCCCGTGCATGGCGGGGTCGACACCAGCCTGGGCGGGTTATATTAGCGAGCCATGTCAGCAGAATCCGAAGCACTGAACGAACAGATCAAGCAGTCGGTGGCGCTGCTGAGGAGGCATCTTTGACTGGGATGTCGCCGAGGGGCGCCTCGCCGAACTGAACGCGCGGGCCGAGGACCCCACACTCTGGAATGATGCCGCCGTCGCGCAGAAGGTGATGCGCGAACGCAACCAGATCGCCGGCCAGATGGAGGGCGTGCTCAAGCTGGAGCGCGAGGTCGCCGATACGCTCGAGCTGATCGCGATGGCCGAGGCAGACGGCGACACGGCGATGGTGGCCGACGGCGTGGCCGCGCTGCGGGCGATGGCCGAGGAGGCGAAGCGGCGCGAGATCGAGAGCCTGCTGGCCGGCGAGGCCGACGCCAACGACGCCTATGTCGAGATCAACGCCGGCACCGGCGGCACCGAGGCGCAGGACTGGGCCGAGATGTTGATGCGGATGTATATGCGCTGGGCCGAGCAGCACGACTACAAGGTGCAGTTGCTGGAGCAGAGCGAGGGCGAGGCTGCCGGCATCAAGTCGGCGACGCTGCAGGTCACCGGCGCCAATGCGTATGGCTGGCTGAAGACCGAGGCCGGCGTGCACCGGCTGGTGCGGATCAGTCCGTTCGATTCGGCGGCGCGCCGGCACACCAGTTTTGCGTCGGTGTGGGTGTATCCGGTGGTCGACGATGAGATCGACATCTCGATCGACCCGAGCGATCTGAAGGTGGATACCTATCGCGCGTCGGGCGCCGGCGGGCAGCACGTCAACAAGACCGAGAGCGCGATCCGCATCACACATGTGCCGAGTGGGATCATCGTCGCGTGCCAGACCGACCGCAGCCAGCACCGCAACCGCGCGATGGCGATGGCGATGCTGAAGGCGCGGCTGTACGAGGCGGAGCTGCAGAAGCGCGAGGCGGCGGCCGCGGCGGTGGAGAATGCCAAGACCGATATCGGCTGGGGGCACCAGATCCGCAACTACGTGCTGGCGCCGTATCAGTTGGTGAAGGATTTGCGTACTGGGGTGGAGAAGGGCAATCCCGACGCGGTGCTGGACGGGGACCTGGACGGGTTCATGGCGGCGGCGCTGGCGGCACGGGCGGGGGCGACACGGTCCGAGGCGAGCGCGCAGGCGCGGTAAAGGGGTGGGGCGGAGGCGCTGGGGAGGGGGCTGGCTCCGTGAGCACTGGTGTAGTGGATGTATTGGCCGAGAGTGCCGGAAAGTCGGGGTCGGCGAACGTCGTTTCTGTCACTCCCCGCTATCCACTCCGTCCGTGCGCGATGGCACGGCAACGGGGGTGGCAAGCGACTTTGTATAGTAGGTGCTTGCAGAACCGGCGCGAATGCCTTTGCGAAACTGAAGAATATCGAAAGCATCGATATAGTGGATTTATACACCTGCTACCCATCATGCCGCCTAGCGACCATCCCACAAAGAACGTTGGCCGTCTGGTCGAAGACAGGCGAGCCGCTAATGCCGGTAAGGCTGTCGAACCCGGGATTCATGAACTGAGCTGCAGCCTGACGCATGACTGGGTCGAAGGTTGAGAATCCTATATCGCGGAACTCCAATCCGCAAAACCCCATTGTGATGTCGGGCGGCATGATCTGTATTTTGTCTTTGAGAACGCCAGCAACGTGCAGCTCGTGCCCGGTGGCGCTTGTGCCAATGGTTTGGTCGTCTATGATATAGGGGCTATCTCTAAAGAAATCGGGCGTGATGTCGTCATCGAACTCGATGGCGCAAATATCAACAATATCCCCGCCGATGGCGGCGTCGCGTGGCGCGGATGGGTAGCAAAGGCCCTTCACTGGGGCAGGCATACTACCTTTGGTACCGTGCTTGTCCTGCGTGATAAAAATCCGGCTCGGAGAGAAACTGCCAAACACATGGTTGCAGGTCAGTCCGTAGAGGCGTTGCAGGAAGCTGACAACGAATAGAGTTCCGCCGTCTGTGGCATACAGAAACTCGTCGTACTATGTTTGGAAGAAGACTGCTCTTACGGCGCCGCTGAAATCCTGCCGAACCACTAGGCCGGTGGAGAGCTTTTGCGGTCGTCTCATGCGCTCAACCTCGAAATCGTCGCCCGCCCTACATTGTAGCTCTTCGCCAGTTCCTTGAGCGTAGCGCCTTCCGCCCGCCGCCGCCGTGCTTCTTTCTGTCGCTGCGGCGTGAGCTTCGGCGGTCGCCCCATGTGTTGCCCGCCCGCCTTGGCCCGGCTGCGCCCTTCCGCCGTGCGGGTGCGTATAAGGTCACGCTCCACGTCCGCCAGTCCGCCCAGCACGGCAATCATCAGTCGCCCTGTGCTGGTGCCGGTGCCAGCCCACGGCTCTGCCAGTGACCGAAATTGCGCGCCCGCGTCAACGATCTGCTTGACGATGGCGAACAGGTCGAAGGTCGAGCGCGCCAGCCGGTCGATGCGTGTCACCGTCACCACGTCGCCGGGGGCGAGGGCTTTCAGGAGCCGCAGCAACTCGCGCCGGGCAGGCTGCGCGCCGCTCGCTTTTTCCCGGTAAATCCGGGCGCAGCCGTCCGTGCGCAACTGCATAAGCTGCGCGTCCAGCGTCTGCCCATAGGTGCTGACGCGGGCGTAGCCAAGGCGGCGGTCTTTTGGTTTTGTTCCGGGCATATCTTACGGGCCTTGTAACCCCATTGATGGCAAAGGGTCAACCGACATGCCGGAAAGTCTTGATTTATGCGTCAGGCGCGGGCCAACGAGCATAATCCGAAGCCGCAGGGATCACCTGCTCAGGTGTTCACGGCTCCCCCGTCGACCGCGAACGTCTGCCCGGTGACGAAATCGCTGTCCGCCGAGGCGAGAAAGACGAGCGACCCTAGGAGATCCTGCGGATATTCGTCGCGTTGGATGGCGCGGCTCCGTACCGCGAGTTCGCGCGCCGCGTTCACATGCTCGGGGTTCTGCTCGACAATACTGTCGCTCAGCGTGAAGCCGGGCGCGAGCGTATTGACGCAGATGCCGTGCTGCCCGAGCTCGCGCGACAGCGCTCGGGTGAACGCAATGAT
>DASXNR010000009.1:0-2451 GCA_036494925.1 Acetobacteraceae bacterium | reverse complement strand
GCGACTGCGAGGTCGTCGAGATCACCCGGCGGACCTCGGTCCCCGACCATCCGATCAGTATGAACGCCTACCTGGGTGCCCGCCCGATCGCGGCTGCGCTGGATGCTGGCGCCGACATCGTGGTCACCGGCCGCTGCGCTGACAGCGCACTTGCTCTCGGGCCGCTTATCCACGAATTCGGCTGGGGCCCCGAGGAGTTTGACAAGCTCTCCGGAGGCAGCCTCGCCGGCCACCTCATCGAATGCGGGCCGCAGTCCACCGGCGGCCTGCTCACCGATTGGGAGGACACCGCGAGTTGGGCCAACAGCGGGTTCCCGATCGTGGCTGTGCGGGCCGACGGCAGCTTCGAGATCACTGCGCCGGACGGCACCGACGCCCTAGTCGACCGACGCACCGTCATCGAACAGATGCTATACGAGATCGGCGATCCTGCGGCGTACCTGCTCCCCGATGTGGTGTGCGACTGGACCGACGTGTCAGCCCGCCAGGTCGGCCCAAACCGCGTCGAGGTCTCCGGAGCGCGCGGAGTGGCACCCACGCCGACGCTAAAGGCCTGCGCGCAGGTGTTCGACGGGTACCGCACCCAGGTGATGTTCTACCTCGGCGGCCGTGACGCCGCGCGGCGAGGCCGCCGGGTGGCCGAGGACTTGATGACGCGCACACGAAAGATGTTCGCCGAGCGCGGATTCGCTGACTTCCACGATTCGCAGATCGAAGTGATCGGAGCCGAGGACACCTACGGCCAACACGCGCGCGACCTGCCCGCCCGGGAAGTTATGGTGCGCATCGCGCTGCGCCACGACGAGCCCGCAGCATTGACCGCGTTCACCCGCGAATTCCCGTCGATCGGCCTGGGCGGGCCGTGCGGGATTGGCAGCGGCGGGACAGGTCTGCCCAAGCCCTCTCCGGTGTTGCGGCTGGAGTCCTTCCTCGTTCCCCGCGACCTGATCACGGTACAGGTGAAGATCGACGAGGATCCGCTCGACCCGTCGCGGCCGGTCGATTTGCCGGTGTCGATCTGCCGGGATTTGGTGGACCGGCGCGGGACCGACGCGCCGGCTCCCGCCGAGATCTGTGCGCCCACAGTGGAATTGCCGTTGGTAGCCATCGCATTCGGCCGCAGCGGCGACAAGGGCGACAGCGTCAACATCGGCATCGCCGCGCGCCACCCCGACTTCGAACCGATCATCCACGCACAAGTCACCGCCCAACGGGTCGCCGACTACCTCGCCCACTTCGGCTCGTCCTCCGTCGAACGCTTTGCACTGCCCGGCAGCAATGCGGTGAACCTCATACTCCACCAAGGACTAGGCGGCGGCGGCACCGCGTCGCTGCGAATCGACCCGCAAGGCAAGGCGGCCGCGCAACAGCTGCTTGACATGCCGGTGCGTGTTCCGGTCACGGTGCTATCGCACGCGGCGATCGCCACCGTCGCCGAGGTCCGCGAAGCGAGGAGCAGACAGTGACCGCTCATGTGCTGCTCGACGTTTCTGATCGCGTCGCCACCATCACCCTGAACCGTCCGAAGCGGCGCAACGCCGCCGACCCAGCGATGCTCGACCACCTCTTGGTCGCGCTGCGCAACGTCCGCGCCGACAACCGCGTTCGCGTCGTTGTGCTCACCGGGGCCGGTGGCGCCTTCTGTGCAGGCGCCGATCTAACGGAAGACGCCATCAGCCAACTTCCCCCCGATTGCACTCGCGGACAAGGTGTTCGCTGGCTTTTGGAGCACTGCTGGAACGCGGCCGTCGCCAACATCATCGATCTGGGCAAACCCACTATCGCGGCTGTCGCCGGTGTGGCCGCCGGCGGCGGTGTGGGCCTGGCGCTGGCCTGCGACATCGTGATCGCCGCCGACACCGCGTCGTTCGTCCAACCGTTCGTGCCGCAGCTGGCCGTGGTGCCCGACGTTGGGTCGAGCTGGTTTCTGCCGCGGCTGATCGGGGTGGCGCGGGCGCGCGCCTTGATGCTGCTCGGCGATCCTTTGCCGGCCAGTACGGCAGCCGCCTGGGGCATGATCTGGCAGTCGGTGCCCGATGAACAGCTCGCCGCGACCACCACCTCGCTCGCTGCACGCCTGGCGGATCTGGACCCCGAAGCCGCCGCACGCGCGAAGGCGGCGATCGTTTCGTCGATAGACAACGGGCTGCACGATCAGTTGGCGCTGGAGGCACGCTGGCAGGCAGACCTGGTCGACCGGCCCGCCTTTCGTGAAGGCGTGTCCGCATTCTTGGAAAAGCGTCGACCGCGTTTCGACTTCACCTCTGATACGAAGGAGCCTTAATGAAGTTGACCGATGATCACGAAGCATTCCGCGCCACCGTCCGACGTTTCGTCGACGAACGCATCAATCCGAATGCCGACGAATGGGAACGCGCCGGCATGATGCCGCTGCACCAGATCTTCAAGGAGATGGCCGATCTGGGCATGCTCGGTCTGGAATATGACCCC
>DASXNR010000008.1:0-2032 GCA_036494925.1 Acetobacteraceae bacterium | reverse complement strand
AAGTGTCATCCATTCGCGATCGATGCCATGGTTGTGCTGCTTGACCATTTGCATGCCATTTGGACATCGCCGGACGGGGAATTTGCTTACGCGACCCGTTGGCGGCTGATCAAGGCTGCATTCTCACGCGCCTTGCCGCCCGCGGAAGCGATCTCGGCAAGCCGAGCGAGAAAACGCGAACGGGGAATTTGGCAGCGTCGCTACTGGGAGCACACGCTGGGCGATGAAGTCGATTTTTCCCGCCATTTCGACTACATCCATTTCAATCCGGTGAGGCATGATTATGTAGTTGGTGTGCGGGACTGGCCGTATTCGTCATTTCACCGGATGGTGCGGCTTGGCGTCTATCCCAAGGATTGGGGCCGCGACATGGGCGATGGCGCGGAATTCGGCGAGTAATGATGATTACGATGGGTTTCGCTGCGCTCTACCCATCCTACGATTAATGATTAATGACTAACGATTTACCATTCACCATCGACGTTTCGGTGTGGGCATAGGATGGGTAGAGCGCAGCGAAACCCATCGGTACAGGCCTCACCTCAGTTCATCACCTGGATCATCTCGCGCACGCGCGGATAGACCTCGCCGGCCCAGCGCCGACCGCTGAACACGCCATAATGCCCAACGCCGGTCTGCAAATGGTTCTGCTTCAGGTTGACCGGTATCCGGCTGCACAGATCGAGCGCCGCCATGGTCTGGCCGATTGCGCAGATGTCGTCGCGTTCCCCCTCCACGGTCAGCAGACCCATGCGGCGGATCGCCGTCGGCCGCACCGTCTGGCCATGCCAGGTCAGCACGCCACGCGGCAGGTCGTGTTCCTGAAACACCCGCTGCACGGTCTCGAGATAGAATTCCGCCGGCAGGTCCATCACCGCGCCGTATTCGTCGTAGAACCTGCGATGCGCCTCCGCGCTGATGTGATCGCCGCCGACCAGGCTGCGGAACTGGCCGAAATGGGCGCCGATATGCCGGTCCATGTTCATGCTCATGAACGCCGAAAGCTGCACGAAGCCGGGATAGACGTGGCGGAATGCGCCGGGGAACCGCCAGGGCACCGCGCTGATCAGATGCCGCTGGAACCACTCGATCGGCCGTGACTTCGCCAGCTCGTTGACCTTGGTCGGATTGACCTGGGTGTCGATCGGCCCGGCCATCAGCGTCATGCTGCGCGGCGTCGCCGGATCGCCGGCCTCGGCCATCACCGCGGCCGCGGCGAGCGCCGGCACGGCCGGCTGGCACACTGCGACGACGTGGCTGCCCGGCCCCATGACCCGCAGGAAGCGGATGATGTGATCGACGAACTCGTCGAACCCGAATCGGCCCTCGGCCAGGGGCACGTCGCGAGCGTTCTTCCAGTCGGTGATATAGACGTCGTGTTCCGGCAGCATCACCTGGACGGTGCCGCGCAGCAGGGTGGCGAAGTGGCCCGACATCGGCGCCACCAGCAGCACGCGTGGCTGCCGCACCGCATGGTCCTTGCGGAAGCGTAGCAGCACGCCGAATGGCGTGTCGTCGGCCGCCTCCTCGGTGACGGCGACGGGGGCTCCGTCCACCGCCACCACGTCGATGCCGAACGGCGGCCGGGCGTGGGTCAGCGCCGCGTCGGCAAACAGGCTCAGCCCGGCGGCGATATGCCGCATCAGCGGCGGCGTACAGGCACCACAATCGGTCAGCTTCGCCAGGCTGACGCCGAACCGCGCGGCTTGCCGCAACGGGAACAGCATGTCCGCCTGAGCCTGATAGAGCTGGTACATCATCGACCGGCGAAAGTGGCGTTCATGCAGTTGTCGTGCGGGCTGGTTCGGGCATTATATTGCGGCGCAGCATGGACCGGTCGATGAAGGGACGCAACATGGCGACGCTCCTGATCAGCAGCAAGAACTACTCGTCCTGGTCGTTGCGCGGCTTTCTCCTCGCCCGGCTGGCGCGGCTGGACTTCGAGGAGCAGGTGGTCGATCCCGACGATCCCAACACGCGGGCTGAATTGCTGCTGCGCGCATCGTCGATCCGGGTGCCGTGCCTGGTGCAT
>DASXNR010000007.1:0-3151 GCA_036494925.1 Acetobacteraceae bacterium | reverse complement strand
TTGCGCGGGCTCCTTGCGCTCAATGTGCTTCCGGTGGTCAACGAGAACGATACCGTGGCCGTGGACGAGCTGAAGCTCGGCGACAATGACAACCTCGCTGCGATTGTCGCCGCCCTGGTCGATGCTGATCTTTTGCTGATCGCCTCGGATATCGAGGCGCTCTATAGCGCCGACCCGCGCCGCGATCCATCGGCGAAGCCGATTGCCCATGTGGATACGGTAACTGCCGAGGTCCTGGCCATGGCCGGTGGCAGCGGCAGCAGCATAGGCACCGGTGGCATGCGTACCAAGTTGGAGGCTGCCACCAAGGCAGCGGGCGCCGGCATCCCTACAGCACTGTTCAGCGGTCGCGATGCGGCCGCCGTCGGCGCGCTCACGCGCGGTTGCCTGCGTGGCACCTTGATTGCCGCGGGCGGAAGTCGCATGCAGGCCCGCAAGTACTGGCTGCGCCATGCACCGGCTGCGCCTGGGCGTATCCGCGTGGATGCGGGCGCCGCACGCGCACTGGCCGGTGGTCGAGCCTCGTTGTTGCCCAGCGGTGTGCTTGAAGTGAGCGGTGACTTTCATCGCGGCGACCTGGTGGAGATTGTCGATGACGCCGGACAACCGGTGGCGCGGGGGCTTAGCCAATATGGTGCAGGCGAAGCACGGCGCCTGGCCGGGCGGCATAGCCGCGAGATCGAGCACACATTGGGCTATAGCTATGGCGCCGAAGTCGTGCATCGCGACGATCTGGCGACGCTGGCGCAGGCCGATGCCGCGGCGGAGCGCAACGCATGAGCGAAATCCGTGCACTCGCACTGGCCTGTCGTGACGCCGCCCCGTTGATCGCGAAACTCGGCGCTGAGGCCAAGTGTGCGTTGTTGCGCGACATGGCATCGTCGCTGGAGCAGCACGCCGACGCGATCCTGGCCGCAAACGCGCGCGACATGCAGCAAGCGGCGCACAAGGGCGTGCAGGGCGCGATGCTGGACCGATTACGGCTGGATGCCGCTCGCGTTGCAGGTGTCGCGCAGGCCTTGCGCGAGGTGGCCGCGCTGCCCGACCCAGTGGGCGTGGTGACGCGCCGCGAGACGCGACCCAACGGAATCGCCGTCGAGCGGGTACGCATTCCGCTGGGCGTGGTGGTCATGATTTATGAGGCTCGCCCCAATGTGACCGCCGACGCGGCGGCGCTGTGCCTGAAGGCGGGCAACGCGGTGATTCTGCGCGGCGGCTCCGAAGCGCTGCAGTCCAATAAGGCCATCGCCGCGGCACTGCACGATGCGCTGCGGGCACATGGCTTGCCGGAAGCGACGGTGACCCTGGTGCAGGATCTTCGCCGAGAGGCCATGATCGAGCTGCTGCAGTTTACCGATATCGTCGACCTCGCCATCCCGCGCGGTGGTGAAGGCCTGATCCGCTTCGTCGCCGAACATGCGCGCGTTCCCGTGATCAAGCACTACAAGGGCGTTTGTCACCTCTACGTGGACAGCGCCGCCGATGTATCCCTGGCCTTGAACCTGTTGATCGACGGCAAGACATCGCGTCCGGGCGTATGCAATGCGTTGGAGACGTTGCTGGTACACAAGGATCTGGCTGAGACTTTCCTGCCTCGCGCCGCGCAGGCATTGCGCGAACGTGGCGTGGAACTGCGCGGTGACCCGGCGACTTGCAGCCTGGTGCCAGATGCGAACGTAGCGACGGAGGACGATTACGCCGCGGAATTCCTTGACTTGATCCTGGCGGTGCGCGTGGTGGACGACCTGGACGCGGCGATCTCCCATATCCGTCGCTACAGCTCCGACCATACCGAAGTGATCGCCACGCGCGACGAGGCTGCCGCGCAGCGCTTCGTGCAGGCGTTGCGCTCCGCGGTGGTCATGGTCAATGCGTCCTCGCGTTTCTCCGACGGCGGTGAGCTTGGCCTGGGCGCGGAGATCGGCATCTCGACCACACGCCTGCATGCCTACGGGCCGATGGGCGCGGAGTCGCTAACGATCGAGCGCTTCGTGGTGCGTGGCGAAGGACAGCTGCGGCATCCGCAGAGTCGCGTATCGGATCCAGACAAAGGCATCTGATTCCTTTGTAGGAACGCACCCTGTGCGCGAGAGCCTACGGGGCGGTGACCTTGTGATCGCGCACAGGGTGCGCTCCTTCAATGTGGACCTTCGGGGCCTAGTCTGCCAAGCGGGATGGTCTTTCTCTTTCTCTCCTGCCGGTGCCGTAGCTCAGCTGCGCGCAGCCCACTCCTTAACGGCCTCCACAAACGCCCAGCAGTCCGCAAACCGGTTGTACAAAGGTGCCGGCGAAATCCGAATCACATCCGGCTCGCGCCAGTCGCCAATGATGCCGTGCTCCATCAGATACTCGAACAAGGCACGGCCGCGTTCGCGCCCACCGAGCACGCGGATCGACAGCTGCGCGCCGCGTCGTGCGGGATCGGTAGGCGTCACCACCTCGAGCACGGAGTTCAACTGCGTGTGCACCAGCCATTCCAGATAGCCGGTGAGTCGCAGTGACTTCTCGCGCAGACGCGGCATGCCGGCGCGGCGGAATATCTCCAGCGACACGCGCAGGGGTGCGAGGGCGAGGATGGGCGGATTGGAAAGTTGCCAGCCATCGGCGCCATGGGTGGGGACGAATTGTGGGCCCATCTGGAAGCGGGTGGTCTTGTCGTGGCCCCACCAGCCAGCGAAGCGCGGCAGTTCGGTGCGCGCGTGGCGTTCGTGCACGAAGGCGCCACCGACGGCGCCCGGGCCGCTGTTGAGGTACTTGTAGCTGCACCAGATGGCGAAGTCGGCGCCGCTGTCATGCAGCTGCAGCGGGAGGTTGCCTACGGCATGCGCGAGATCGAAACCGACCATGCAGCCGTGGCGGTTGGCGAGCCGCGTGATGGCAGCGAGATCGAACGCCTGGCCGGTGCGGTACTGGATGCCGGGCAGCATCACCAGGGCAATGCGCGAACCGTGCTCGGCCAGCACGCGTTCGATGGCGGCCATCGAAGTGGTGCCATTCGGTTCGTCGCTTTTAAGTTCGATCAGGGCGGTGCTGGGATCGAAGCCGTGGAAGCGGATCTGCGATTCCACCGCGTAACGATCGGTAGGGAACGAGCCCGCTTCGATCAGGATCGCGTGCCGCGCCGGCGTCGGGCGATAGAAGCTCACCATCA
>DASXNR010000006.1:0-3613 GCA_036494925.1 Acetobacteraceae bacterium | reverse complement strand
AGGCGGCCGAGAGGCCGCCTTTTTCTTGTTTCCTGTGCTACAAGGGCAGCGGTATCCCGGGGAGCACACATGGCCGAGGAATCCGTCACGATCGCGCAAACCGTTCTTCGCGGCATTGCCTGCCGCTGTCCGCGCTGCGGCCAAGGCAAGCTGTTCGCGGGTTTCTTGAGGCTGCGGCCGCGATGCGAGGCCTGCCGGCTCGACTATGCGTTCATCGATTCCGGCGATGGTCCCGCGGTCTTCATCATCCTGATCGCCGGCGCGATCGTGGTCACCGCGGCGCTGATCGTCGAGGTGAAATACCAGCCGCCGTTCTGGGTCCATGCCGCGCTGTGGCTGCCCTTGATCCTGGCCACCACGCTATGGCCGTTGCGCGCGATGAAGTCGCTGCTGATCGCGCTGCAGTTCCACCACAAGGCCGCGCCCGGCCGATTGGTCGACCGCGCGCCGCAATGACGGGGCGCGTGTTGCCGCGCTCCAGCGTGGGCTTCGGCGCGTTCACTTTGGCGATGGTCGCGCTGTTCGTCGGCCTCGGCGTCTGGCAGCTGCAGCGTCGCGTCGAGAAGCACGCGCTGATCGCGGCGCTCGATGAACGGCTCGCCGCCGAGCCGGTGCCGCTGCCGCCGCCCTCGCAATGGAGCACGCTGACGCCCGGTCACGACGAATTCCTGCGCGTGACTTTTATTGGGACCTATGAGTCGCGGCTGGACGCGATGGTCTATAGCTCCGGTTCGGCGGTGCGTCCCGATATTTCCGGTCCCGGCACATGGGCCTACATTCCCGCCCGCCTGCCGTCCAGCGAGACCGTTGCCGTCAATGCGGGATTCGTGCCTAACACGATGCAGGACCGCGGCCTGCAGGATCGCGCGGTTGCGCAGCTCATCACCGACAAGCCGGTCACGATGACCGGCTACATCCGTTTCCCCGTCGCGGCCGGCACGCTCACGCCAGACGCGGAGCACGCCAAGCGCCTGTGGTTCACGCGCGATCACATGGCCATGGCGCAGGCGCTCGGCTGGGGCGAGGTCGCGCCGTTCTACATCGATCTCGAAACGCCCGTGCCGCAAAGCGGCGTTCCCAAGCCGGGTCCGCTTTCTGTGCACCTGAAGGACGACCACATGCAATACGCGATCACATGGTTCGGGCTCGCGATCGCCGTCGTGATCGCCTTCGCAGGTTGGGCGCGGGGGCGCCGCGCTTAGGCCATACGGGCTATTCCACGATAGGTTCGACACTCCAGCCCGCGGCTGACACGGTGGGCTCGAGGCTCAGTCGACCCACGATCTGCTCGAGAACCGCATCGCTGCGGCTGTGCGCGGTCAGGTTGGCATGGACCTCGACGCGGCCATTGCCTTCGATGTCGTTGCTCTCGAGATGGCGCAGGCTGAGGTGCCCGCTACTCGTGTCCTGGAGCAGCAGAGCCCGGATGTGGGCTTTCTCAGGGCTGCGGCGGACCACGCGGACCTTGTAGTGGAAGTCAGTCTCCGCCTGGACAATCGGCTGGCGGTTGATCAGGCGCACGAGCGGACGCAGCAAGAGATTGACCAGGATGACGAAGCCCGCGGCGGCACAGGCATGCAGCGGGTGGCCGGAGCCGGCCAGCAGACCGACCGCGGCCGAACACCACAGCGTGGCAGCGGTGTTCAGTCCAGTGACCTGGAGGCCTTCGCGAAAAATGATGCCGGCGCCCAGGAAGCCGATTCCGGACACCACCTGGGCTGCGACCCGCGTCGGGCTGGACTCGCCCGGGATCAGGTCCGCAAAGATCACGAAACTGGCAGCGCCGATCGCGACCAGCGTATTGGTGCGCAGACCGGCCATCCGCTGCCGCCACTGCCGCTCGAAGCCGATGCCTGCTCCGAGCAGTGTCGCCACGGCGAGATTGATCAGGGTCTGGTCGATCGATGCCATCTTAAGCGTTCTCTCATTCGGTGCGAACACCAAGCGGAGTGACAGCCGGCGGCGCCTTCACGCGCCGGCGGTTGCGAGCTGAACGATCCGCACCAGCACAAGACCACCGGCGATGACGAGGTAGCCGCGCAGCACGATCATCCAGAGCCGGTTCGTCAGGCTGAGCTGCGCAGGCGGCAGCGTGTCGAGCGGCGGCATCCGCCAGTTCTTGTCAGCCGCGACCTTTTGCGTGGCCAACTTCGGCCGCGCGACGATCGGCATGCGCGACAGCTCGCCGAACTTGACGGCTCCTGTCACCAGGACGGCAACAAGGCTACCGCCGAGGAGGATGCCGATCATCCATTGCGCGTCGAGATCCGGGAACAGCACGGAGGCGGTGAGGATGATCGACAGCATGACCAGCACCGCCACGATGCCGCCGGTGAACAGGTTGAGCGCGCGGCCATTCACCCAGGGGCCGAGTACCGCTTTGTCGTTGCACAGCAACAGCAGGAACACGGTGGCACTCGGCAATAGGACACCGGCCAGTGTCTGCACCGCGTTGGTCAACAGCCCGAGCGGCGTTCCGGGCGTGAGCACCAGCACGGCTGCGATCAGGATCAGCGCGCAATAGACCCCGTAGAAGCCCTTGGCATCGGACGGCTTTCGGTGCAGCGAGTGTTTTAGGGAAAACACGTCCCCGATCGCGTAGGCGGTGGACAGCGACACCGCGGCGGCGCCGACAATGCTGGCGTCCAGCAGCGCCAGTGCAAACAAGGTCGCCGGAAGCCGGCCGGCATGCTGCTCGAGCCCCAGCGCCGTCCCCAACGCGTCGATATAGTTGCCGGCCTCCGGATGGCCCTCGAAGATCGCCGCGCTGAAGCCGATCATGGCCACGGCGCCGAGGATGACCAGCGCGATGCCGAGCACGAGGTCCCAGCGCTCATAGTTGATGAAGCGGGGCGTGATCCGCTTGTCGACGAGATAGCTCTGCTGGAAAAACAGCTGCCACGGCGCGACCGTGGTGCCGACGATCGCGATGATCAGCAGCATGACCTCGCTGAGCTTGCCGTCCTTCGGCAGCTTCGGCACCAGGAAATCGGCAGCGATCTGGTCGACCGGCGGATGCACCATGAGCACGATCGGCACCAGCAGCAGGCTTCCGAACACCAGGACAATTGCGAACCGCTCGAAGCGGCGGAAATCGCCCGTGCTCACTGCGAGCATCACGATTGCGGCCGAAGCCAGCACGCCCCAGAATTGCGGCAGGCCGAGATAGCGCAGCGCGAGGCTGATGCCGATGAATTCGGTCACCAGCGTGAGCGCATTGAGCAGGAACAGGTCGATGACGCTGAACGCGCCCCAGAAGGCGCCGAAGCGTTCGAAGATCAGTCGCGCATGGCCGACGCCGGTCACCGCGCCGAGCCGCACCACCATCTCCTGGTTCACGTACAGCACGGGAATCAGCAGCATCAGCGTCCACAGCAGGGTGGTGCCGTAGTTCTGGCCCGCCTGGGCGTAGGTGCCGAAGGCGCCCGCATCATTGTCGCCGACCATGACGATCAGGCCCGGCCCGAGGATGGCGATCAGCGTCTTGCATCGCGCGAGCAGGCCGCTCCGCGGCCCATGATCGTGGTGGGCGATCGTGCCAAACGCGCCGTGGATGTCGCCGATATGGGCCTCGTCGAGCACGGCTGCCCGGCTGACCTCTTTTTGAATGGGA
>DASXNR010000005.1:0-16357 GCA_036494925.1 Acetobacteraceae bacterium | reverse complement strand
GCTTGCCTATGGCCATTCCTTTTTCAAATCGGCGTAGCAGCACCGAAGCTGCGGAGAGATGGTCGAGGCATATGTCGATGGGGTCCACTGTCATGTCATGCCCGCGTGGGTTGCGGATGGCGGACATGAACCGAAAGCCGTTCTGCTCGTCAACGTCGCTGGCAGTGATGAGGTCAGTAAGCTTGATCTTTGGATTGGCCGCGTCGCAGGATAGACTTGCTTCCGAGCTGAATAGCCGGAGTTAGGTACGAAGTTTGGTCCGTTACCAACAGTTCCGCTACTCGGTGACTTTTATTGGACACCGTTACACTGACATCCCCCTTCCATCCCCGCCCCGCTGCCGCATATACCCTCCCCATGGCGCGCTTCCGCAAGATGCATGGCTGCGGCAACGACTTCGTCGTGTTCGACGAGCGCGCCGGTCCGCTCGGTCTCACCGCGCGCCGCGCGGCGGCGATCGCGGATAGGCGCACCGGCATCGGCTGCGACCAGTTCATCGCCATCGAGCCGCCGCCGGAAAACTCCAACGCCGATGCCTTCATGCGCATCCGCAACCCCGACGGCGCCGAGGCCGGGGCGTGCGGCAACGCCACCCGCTGCGTGGTCGAGCTGCTGGCGCGCGAGACCGGCCGCCGCAGCCAGGTGATCCGCACCATCGCCGGCAACCTGCCCTCCGAGGCACTCTCCGACGGACGTGTGCGCGTCGATATGGGGCCGGCGCGGCTCGACTGGCCCGACATCCCGCTGGCGCGGCCGATGGACACGCTGCACCTCGACCTCGCCTTGGGGCCGGTCGCCGATCCGGCGGCGGCCAGCATGGGCAATCCGCACGCGACGTTTTTCGTGGCGGACCTCGCGCAACTGCCGATAGCGGAGCTCGGGCCGCGCCTGGAGCGCGATGCGCTGTTCCCCGAGCGGACGAACATCGGCTTCGCCCAGGTGCTGGCGCCGGATCGCATCCGGCTGCGGGTGTGGGAGCGTGGCGCGGGGCTGACGCTCGCTTGCGGTTCCGGCGCCTGTGCGGCGCTGGTGAACGCGCACCGGCGCGGATTGACCCGCCGCCGCGCCACGATCCTGGTGGACGGTGGCGAACTGGAGATCGAATGGCGCCGGGACGGCCACGTGCTGATGACGGGCCCCGTGACCACGTCCTTCATCGGCGAGATCGACCTGGCGGCGTATCCGTCGTGATGGCCGGATCAAGTCCGGCCATCACGATCGCGGATCGCGCGCGCGCCCGAGACCAAACATGAGCGTCGAGATCCTTACCTTCGGCTGCCGGCTGAACGCCTACGAGAGCGAGGTGATGCGCGGCCACGCCGCGGCGCTGTCCGACACGGTGATCGTCAACACCTGCGCAGTGACCGCCGAGGCGGAGCGCCAGGCACGGCAGGCGATCCGCCGCACGGCGCGTGAGCGGCCCGGCGCCCGCATCGTGGTCACCGGCTGTGCGGCACAGATCGATCCCGCGGCGTGGACCGGGCTGCCTGGAGTAGCGCGTGTGCTGGGCAACGCGGACAAGCTGAAGGCGGAAAGCTGGGCGCCCGACGCGCCGGGCACGGTGTCCGACATCATGGCGGCGCGCGAGACGGCGGCGCATCTGGTGACCGAGTTCGCCGGCCGGGCCCGGGCGTTCGTCCAGGTGCAGCAGGGCTGCGACCACCGCTGCACCTTCTGCATCATCCCGTTTGGCCGCGGCCCCAACCGCAGCGTGCCGGTGGGCGCGGTGGTGGCGCAGGTCCGCGCGCTGGTCGAGGCGGGGTTCCAGGAGGTGGTGCTGACCGGCGTCGATATCGCCTCCTACGGCACCGATCTCCCGGGGGCGCCGCGTCTGGGGCAACTGGTGCGACGGCTGCTCGCGCTGGTGCCGGGGCTGCCGCGGCTGCGCCTGTCCTCGTTGGATCCGGCGGCGATCGATGACGACATCTGGCGCCTACTGGCCGAGGAGCCGCGGCTGATGCCGCATCTGCACCTTTCGCTGCAGGCGGGCAGCGATCTGATCCTGAAGCGCATGAGGCGCCGCCATCTGCGAGCCGATGCTGCCGCGGCGATCGCGCGGGCGCGGACACTGCGGCCGGGGCTTGCGGTCGGCGCCGATCTGATCGCCGGTTTTCCGACGGAAAGCGAAGAGCTGTTCCGCGAGACCTTGGATTTTGTCATCGAGCTGGAACTGCCGTTCCTGCACGTTTTCCCGTACAGCGAGCGCCCTGGCACACCGGCGGCGCGCATGCCGTCGGTGCCGGTTGGGGCGCGCCGCGAGCGTGCGGTGCGATTGCGCGAGGCGGGGAAGGCAATGGCTGGGCGGTTCCTGGCGGACCAGGTCGGACGGACGGTAGCATTGCTGACCGAGACCGCCGATGCCGGTCACTCCGAACACTTTGCCGCGGTCCGGCTGGTCGCCCCCGCGGAACCCAGGCGGCTGATGGCCGCGCGGGTCGTCGGCGTCGCCGATGACGTCCTGCTCGCGAAGGCTGCCTGATGGCGCTCGGGTTCTTCTCCCGCCTGAAGGAAGGCCTGACGCGCAGCACGCAGAAGCTGACGGAAGGCCTCACCGGCATTACTGCCGTGTTCAAGAAGCGCCGGCTGGACGATGCGGCGCTCGAGGAGCTGGAAGACGTGCTGATCGGCGCCGACCTCGGCACCGAGGTGGCGCGGCGGGTGATCGCCAGCTTCCGCCGCTCCCGTTTCGGCAAGGAGGTGACGGACGACGAGATCAAGCAGGCGCTGGCCGAGGAGATTGGTGCGATCCTGGAGCCGGTGGCGCAGCCGCTGCGGCTCGATCCGGGGAAGCGACCCCACGTTGTGCTGGTGGTGGGCGTGAACGGCACCGGCAAGACCACGACGATCGGCAAGTTGGCGCAGAATTTTCGCGACTCCGGCAAGCGCGCGGTGCTGGTGGCGGGCGACACGTTCCGCGCCGCCGCGGTGGAGCAGTTGCAGATCTGGGGCGAGCGCGTCGGCGCGCCGGTGATCGCCGGTGGGGCGAATGCCGATGCGGCGGGTCTGGCGTTCGATGCGCTGACCCGGGCGGCGGCGGACGGCGCGGACGTACTGCTGATCGACACCGCGGGGCGGCTGCACAACAAGGCCGTGCTGATGGACGAACTGCGGAAGATCATCCGTGTGCTGCGCAAGCAGGACGAGACGGCGCCGCATTCGGTGGTGCTGGTGCTGGACGCGACCACCGGTCAGAACGCGGTGCAGCAGGTGCGGGTGTTCAAGGAAATGGTGGACGTGACCGGGCTGGTGGTCACCAAGCTCGACGGCAGCGCGCGCGGCGGCATCGTGGTGGCGCTGGCGGAGACGTTCGGACTGCCGGTACACGCGGTGGGGGTGGGCGAGAAGGCGGGCGATCTGCGGCCGTTCGACGCGGGCGATTTCGCGCGTGGGCTGGTGGGGATGTAGCCGGCACTTGCCCCCGGCCCGAGCAGGACCGGGGCAACAACCGCCTCCAGCTTCAGACGACAAAGCCCACTTCGGGCGTGTCCACGGTGATGTCGGTGACCACGTTCAGCGGGCTGGACCAGTCGATCTCGATGAAAAACTCGACCCCGCCACCGCCCTCATCGTGGGGATGCACATTCTTGGCGAACATGGTGGCATCTCCGCGGAACCGGGAAATGCCATCGAGCGCGGTGCCCAATACCTGATCGAGCCTGCCCTCGCTGACAGCGACATGCACGACGGATTGGCGGTTGATGACGCCGGTCCAGTTGAAGTTTACCCAGCCGGTCGTCCGGTTGGGCCAGTACACGCGGATCGTCCTGGCTGCCATTCGCTGTGCTCCTCGCCACGCCGATGAGTCGGCGGACCAGGGCAAAATAGGTGCTTCGTCGCGCCTTGATTATGAAGCGACTCACACGCCGGCCGCCTTTGCAGATCAGCGAGCGACGAACTCTTCCAACCAGTGGATCGTGTAGTCGCCGCGCTGAAACTCCGCGTCGTCGACAATCCGCTGATGCAGCGGAATGGTCGTCTGGATGCCCACCACGACGAACTCGTCGAGCGCGCGGCGCAGTCGGCCGATCGCATCGGCACGCGTAGGCGCGTGCACAATAAGTTTGGCCACCAGACTGTCGTAGTAAGGCGGCACGAAATATCCGGCGTACAGCGCCGAATCGATCCGTACGCCCAGACCGCCCGGCGCATGGAACGCCGTGACGCGGCCGGGCGTGGGCACGAAGGACGCCGGATCCTCCGCGTTGATGCGACACTCGATCGCGTGGCCGGAGAATCCGATGTCCCCCTGCGCGTAGCCGAGCGGCGCACCGGCGGCGATGCGGATCTGTTCGCGCACCAGGTCGATGCCGCACACCATCTCGGTCACCGGATGCTCGACCTGCAAGCGCGTGTTCATCTCGATGAACGCGAACTGGCCGTCCTGATACAGGAACTCCAGCGTGCCGGCGTTGCGATAGCCGAGTGTGGCCAGCGCCGCGGTGGCGGTGCCACCGAGCCGGTCGCGCGCGCCTGCGCTCAACGCCGGCGAACCGGCTTCCTCGAGCAGCTTCTGGTGCCGTCGTTGCAGGCTGCAGTCACGCTCACCGAAGTGCACGACGTTGCCGTGTCCGTCGGCCATCACCTGCAGTTCGATGTGGCGCGGATGGTCGAGATATTTCTCGATATACACGGCATCGTTGCCGAACGCGGCGCGCGCCTCGGTGCGCGCGATGCCGAATGCCTCCTCCAGCGAGGCGGCATCGCGCGCCACCTTCATGCCGCGCCCGCCACCGCCGGCGGTGGCCTTGATCACCACCGGATAGCCGATGCGGCCGGCCACATCGCGCGCCTTCGCGATATCCGGCACCGCGCCCGCCGAGCCGGGCACCAGCGGCACGCCCAGTTTCGCCATCGCCGCCTTGGCGGTGATCTTGTCGCCCATCATGCGGATATGGGCGGGTGAGGGACCGATGAAGGTGAGGCCGTGCGCCTCCACCATCTCGGCGAAGCCGGCGTTCTCGGCGAGGAAGCCATAGCCCGGATGGATCGCCTCGGCACCGGTCACCAGCGCGGCGGACAGGATGGCGGGGATGTTGAGATAGCTGTCCTTTGCTGCCGGTGGGCCGATGCAGACGCTTTCGTCCGCCAGCCGCACGTGCATCGCATCGGCATCCGCGGTGGAGTGTACCGCGACCGAGGGGATGCCCAGCTCGCGGCACGCCCGCTGGATGCGAAGCGCGATCTCGCCGCGATTGGCGATGAGGATCTTCTGAAACATCGATGCTACATGCTTTCGGGCGAAGCCCGATCTTCACGCGTCATGGCCGGACCGATCCGGCCGTCATTCCAGGATCAGCAGGACTTCGCCGTATTCCACCGGCGTGCTGTTGGCGACCAGGATGCGGGCAACGGTGCCCGCCTTGGGCGCCCGGATCTGGTTGAACGTCTTCATCGCCTCGATCAGCAGCAGCGTCTGGCCGGCGGCGACGGATTGGCCGACGGTGATGAACGGCGGCGCGCCTGGCTCGGGCGCGAGATAGGCGACGCCCACCATCGGACTGATCACCGCGCCGGGATGGCTGGCCTCGTCCGGCGCGGGCGCCGCGGGTGCGACGGCGGTGGCAGGCAGCGCAGTGGGGGCCGCAGCGGCGATTGTCGGCACGGCGGCGCGGACGACGCGGATGCGGCTGTCCTTCTCGGCGATCTCGATCTCGGTAAGACCGGTCTCGTTCAGCACGGCGGCCAGCGCGCGGATCGCGTCGGGATCGAACGGGATGCGGGTCATGCAGTGCCTTCGAGCAGGAGATCGGCCATGGCGGTCAGCGCCAGGGCGTAGCCGCGAACGCCGAGACCGCAGATCACGCCGACCGCGGCCTTGGAGACGTAGGAGTGCTGACGGAATTCCTCGCGGCGATGGATATTGGTGACGTGCACCTCGATCACCGGCAGGTCGGTCGCCAGCAGCGCGTCCATCAGCGCGATCGACGTGGTGGTGTAGCCGGCCGGGTTGATCACGATGCCCTGGGCACGGCCGCGGCATTCCTGTACCCAGGAGACCAGCTCGCCCTCGCCGTTGGTCTGCCGAAAGTCGATGGCGAGGCCGAGTTGGTCGGCGGTCTCGGCGCAGAGCTGCTCCACGTCGTCAAGCGTTGCGCTGCCGTAAAGCTGTGGCTGGCGCAGGCCGAGCATGTTCATGTTCGGTCCGTTCAGCACGGCGACCAGCGGCGGGGAGGCCGATTGTGACATGACGGCGCGCGTAGCATAGCTGGACGCGCCGGTCCAACGGACCGAATGGCTGCCGTGGCACGGCGCGCCGGCCGTCTGTCACCGCGCTATTCGGAATCTCTGTTCGTCGCCCCCACGGTTGGCCCGACGCTAGCAGAGCGCTGGGGTGTGGATCCTCTCGGAACGAACGGCAGCCGCGAATTGTGTTGCCCACAACGCCTGGATTGGTACGTCGGTCGCCCGGATTGTACCCTTGGCGGCAGCGCAAGGGGCACGCCTCGGTGACGGCTATGGCTTATCTTCGGAGGCGAATCCGGCACCGGATCGGCAACGCCAAATGCCGTCCTCAATTCCGGAATCGCGCGCTGCCAAACCACTTCCCGATCGATGATGTTAAAGTAAATTCCCTGGCCCTACCCGCGGGCGAGCGTCTTGTCAGCGTCATGCCGGCCCGTCCTTCCTTGCCGCTTCGGCCCGGCATGCCCATACTTCCCCGCATGCAGACCGCCGTGACTTTGACTTTGAATGGCGAAGCCCGTGCCTTAGACGGACCGATGACCGTCGCCGCCCTGCTCGCCACGCTCGGGCTGGAGACGCGCAAGGTGGCGGTGGAGCGAAACGCCGAGATCGTGCCGCGCTCCAGCTACACCGAGACCTGGGTCCAGAGCGGCGATGCGCTGGAGATCGTGCATTTCATCGGCGGAGGCTGAAATGGACGCAACCCTGACCCACGACGACATCTGGACGGTGGCCGGCCGGAGCTTTCACTCCCGGTTGATCGTCGGCACCGGCCGCTACAAGGACCTGGAGGAGACCGGTGCCGCCATCGCGGCCTCCGGCGCCGAGATCGTCACCGTCGCGGTGCGGCGGGTGAACCTGTCGGACCCCAAGGCGCCGATGCTGCAGGACTACGTAGACCCGAAGAAATACACCTACCTGCCGAACACCGCCGGCTGTCACACCGCCAGCGAAGCGGTCCGCACCTTGCGCCTGGCGCGCGAGGCGGGCGGCTGGAACCTGGTGAAGCTGGAAGTGCTGGGTCCGCCGCCAACGCTGTATCCCGACATGCCGGGCACGCTGGAAGCGGCCGAGGCGCTGATCAAGGACGGGTTCGAGGTGATGGTCTACAGCGCCGATGACCCGGTGGCGTGCAAGCGGCTGGAGGACATGGGCTGCGTCGCCATCATGCCGCTCGGCGCGCCGATCGGCTCGGGGCTCGGCATCCAGAACGCGGCGATGATCTGGATGATCCGCGAGCAGACCAATGTGCCGTTCCTGGTGGATGCCGGCGTCGGCACCGCCTCGGACGCGGCGATCGCGATGGAGCTGGGCTGCGACGCGGTGCTGCTGAATTCGGCGATCGCACATGCCAAGGACCCGATCCGGATGGCGAAGGCGATGAAGCTGGCGATCGAGGCTGGGCGGTTGGCGTATCTCGCCGGGCGGATGCCGCGCAGGCTGGGCGCCGATCCGTCCAGTCCGCTGACCGGACTGATCCGCTAGCAGGCTGTCGAAACACGAATTCCGCGATCACGGGACACAAGAACCCGGCTAACCTGCCCCCATACTTACTCTCACCCCGTCCCGCCAAAACTCTGCACCAGGCTGCCCGACACCAGCCGCCAGCCGTCGACCAGCACGAAGAAGATCAGCTTGAACGGCAGCGACACCACACTCGGCGGCAGCATCATCATGCCCAGGCTCATCAGCACGCTCGCCACCACCATGTCGATCACCATGAACGGCAGGAACAGCAGGAACCCCATCTCGAACGCGCGCCGCAGTTCGCCCACCAGGAAAGCCGGCACCAGCGCCCGCCACGGCGTGTCGTCGGCGGTCGCCGGCGCGGGCAGATGCGCGATGTCGAGGAACAGTTGCAGATCGGCCGGCCGCAAATTGGCCGTCATGAACCTGCGGAACGGTTCGATGGCGAGCCGCAGCCCCTCGATTTCGCCGACGCGTCCCTCGGTGAGTGGCAGCACCCCCGTGGTCCATGAATCGTTCAGCACCGGCTGCATGACGAAGAATGTCAGGAACAGCGCCAGCCCGATCAGCACCATGTTGGGCGGCGTTCCCTGCGTGGACAATGCACTGCGCAGCAGCGACAGCACGATCACGATGCGGGTGAACGCGGTCACCATCACCAGCAAACTCGGCGCCACCGACAAAACGGTGATCAGCGCGGTGATCTGCACCAGCCGGCCGGTGGCGCCGGCATCGCCGGCCGCGCCCAGGTCGATGTTGAGTGACTGCGCCTGCGCGACCACCGGCAGCAGCATGCAACCGGCGATCGCCAGCACCCGCCACAGGATCACGGCGCAGGCTCCTCGCGATCGAGCCAGCCGACCACGACATCCTGCGCGCCACCGGTCAGCAGCAGTACTCGTCGCCGATCACATGTGACGATGTGCAGACGCCGCCGCGCATCGAGCGCCAGCACGTCCTGCACGGCCAGCAATCCGCCGCTGGCCGGACGTCGTGCCATGCCGCCGAACCGTGCCATGCGGCCCGCCAGCCAGATCAACGCCAACACCGCGATCAGCGCGGCGGCGGCGGTGAGGATCGAGCTGTAACCGATGACCATGGCGCGGCCTTTTGCCGGCGGGGGATGCAGCGCTCAGCCGGATGGCGCGGCATGCGCCGCCATGGCGCGCGACAGCGCCAGCATCGCCCCCGATAGTGCGATCAGCCGCGGGCGCACGCGGCGTCCTTCGTCGGGCGGCAGGTCGAGCGACTTGGCGCACAGCAGTCCGACCCGATCGTCGAGGCCGGCAAGGTCGATCGCTCGTCCTGACTCGGCCAGCGCACAGGCGAGGCCGACCGTCTGCATCAGCTCGGAGGCGAGCGCACCCACCGCGGCGACCGGATCGTGTGGAACGGCTTCGTTCATCGCCAGCCATTAAAGCGCAGTGCGATTACCGAACCCTTTATCGCAAAGCCGTTGCCTGGATTAACCGCATGTTCAACCGGGTCGCACACACTGTCTGCATGGACCCGATCCACATCGGCCTGCTCGATCTGGCGGAGCAGCGGCTGGCCTGGGCCGATCAGCGTCAGGCGGTATTGGCGCAGAACATCGCCAACGCGAACACGCCGGGATTCAAGCCGCACGATCTGCGATCATTTGCCGCGACGCTCGACCATGCCAGTGTTGTGACCCCGGTGCGCACGCAGCCCAACCACCTTGCGGGCACCGCCGGCGCGAAGGCGCCGAACGAGGTGGTGGATCGCACGCACACGCAATCGCCCGACGGCAACGCGGTCGCCCTGGATGAACAGCTCGTGAAGGTGGCGGACACCGACACCACCCACGCGCTGGTGACAACGATCTACCGAACCTACCTCGGCATGTTCAACACGGCGCTCGGCCGTAGTTCGTCGAGTTGACCGCCATGGATCTCGACAAGGCACTCGGCATCGCGGCAAGCGCCATGGACGCGCAGACCACAAGGCTGCGCGTGATCGCCGAGAACCTCGCCAACCAGGACACCACCGGATCGAAGCCAGGCGCCGATCCGTACCGGCGCAAGACCGTCACGTTCGAAAACCGGCTCGACCGGCAACTCGGCACCGACACGGTGCGGGTCAAGCAGATCGGCCGCGACAGCGGCGAGTTCCAGCAGCGCTACGACCCATCCAATCCCGCGGCCAACGCCGACGGCTACGTCAAGCTGCCGAACGTCAACAGCCTGGTCGAGGTCATGGACATGCGCGAGGCCGAACGCTCGTACAGTGCCAACCTCGCGGTCATGCAGGCCTCGCGCACCATGCTGACGCGCACCATCGGCCTGCTGAAATGAGCACCATTCCGACCATTGTCGTCACGCCCTCGGCCGCGGCCGATGCCTACGGTCGTGTGGACCGTGGCGTGGCCGACGGCGGCGGCTCCGGCGATTTCGGCGCCACGCTGCAAAACGTGCTGCAGGGCGCGGTCGACAATTTCCATGCAGCGGACGCCAGGACCATGGAGGCGCTGAGCGGCGGCGGGAACCTGACCGATGTCGTCACCGCGCTGTCGCGCGCCGAACTCACGTTGCAGACGGCGACCGCCGTGCGTGACCGCGTGGTGCAGGCCTATCAGGACATCATGAAGATGCCGATCTGATGCCGTTGTGAACTTATGAACGACACCGACATCGCCGTGATGTTGCGCGATGGCATGCTGGTGATGCTGAAGCTGGGCGGACCGCCGCTGCTGGTGGCGCTGGTCGTGGGCCTGCTGGTCGCGCTGTTGCAGGCGGTCACCCAGATCAACGAGGCCACCCTTGCCTTCCTCCCAAAGGCGCTCGCGCTTTGCGTGGCGCTGATGCTGCTGGGGCCGTACATGCTGTCCACTCTGTCCGGCTACACCCACTCGCTGCTCGACCGTCTGGTCGCCATCGGCGGCTCATGACCGGCGACGAAGCCGCCCTCCTCGCCGCGCCGCCGACCTGGGCGTTCGCGTTCGTGCTGATCATGGCGCGCATCGGCTCGGCAATCGCGCTGCTGCCGGGCCTGGGCGAAGCCGAGCCGCCGGCAATGCTGCGCGTCGGGCTTGCCCTCGGGGTGACCGCGCTGCTGCTCCCCGGAATCGCACCATCGATTCCGCCGGTGCCGGAAGCCGGCACGCAGGCAGCGTTCATGGTCGGCGCCGAAGTGATCACGGGGCTGTGGATCGGCTGGCTGGCACGGCTGCTGGCGCTGGCGCTGCCGGTCGCCGGGCAGTTCATCGCCTACATGCTGGGCCTCGCCAACGTGCTGCAGCCGGATCCCGAACTCGGCGGCATGGCGACGCCGATCGAACGGCTGTTCGCCGTCGCCGCCCCGCTCGCCATCCTGGTGACCGGCCTTTACGCACTGCCGCTCGCGGCGCTCGCCGGCAGCTATCGCCTGATCCCGGCCGGCACGCTGCTGCCCGCTGCGGACACCGCCGAGACTGCGGTGCGCGCCGCCACCGCAACGTTCGCGCTCGCCGTGCGCCTCGCCTCGCCTTTCCTGCTTGTTGCCATCGTGTGGCACGTCGCGACCGGTCTGCTGGCCCGGCTGGTGCCACGGCTTCAGGTCTATTTCGTCGTGATGCCGGGACAGATCCTCGGCGGCATCGCTCTGCTGGCGGTGCTAGCGACTGCCCTGCTGACCGCGTGGCAGGCGAGCGTCCGTTCCGGATATGCCGGCCTGCCGGGCCTGTGAGCGGCGATGGCCGACTCGCAACAGGAAGACCGCACTGAAGCCGCAACCCCGCGACGGCTGCAGAAGGCGCGCGATGAGGGCCAGGTTCCGGTATCGCGCGAGCTCACCGGTTTCGCTGGGCTGGCAGCGATCACCCTGGCTTTGATGCTGGTCGCGCCGAACGTGGCGCACAACCTGGCGCTGCAGCTCAGCGTCTTCCTGGCACGCGCGCACGAACTCACCCCGGGCACGCCGGCGTTCCGCCTCGCCGGTCTGGCCTGGTGGCACGGCGCGGCACCATTCGTGCTCGCGGCGATGCTGGCCGGCACGGTTGTGGTGCTGGTGCAGACGCGCTTCCTGCTGAACGGCAAGGCGCTGCGCGTGGATTTTTCGCGCGTCAGCCCCCGGGCCGGCTTCAAGCGGCTGCTGGGACCGGACAGCCTGGTCGAGGCAGGCAAGTCCCTGGTCAAGATCGCCGTGCTCGGCATCGTTCTGTGGCGGGTGATACAGGCCGACCTGCCGGGGCTGCTGCTGGCGCCATTCGGCGACCCGCACCAGCTCCTCGCCCGTGCCGCGGTGCCGGTGCTGCACGTGCTGCTGGTGGTGCTCGCGGCGCAGGCGGGCATTGCCGTGCTGGACTACGCCTGGGTCACGTTCCGCCATGGCCGTGGCCTCCGCATGAGCCGCCACGACATCCTGGAGGAGCAGAAGGAGACCGAGGGAGATCCACGGGTGAAGGCGCGGCTGCGGCAGATCCGCAATTTCCGTGCCCGCAAGCGCATGCTGGCAGCGGTGCCGAAGGCGACGGTGGTGATCACCAACCCGACCCACTATGCCGTGGCGCTGGCCTACGACCGGGCGAAGCATGCCGCGCCGCGGGTGGTGGCAAAGGGCGTCGATACGCTGGCCGCGCGCATCCGCGAGGCGGCAGAGGCGAACCGCGTGCCGGTGGTGACGAATCCGCCGCTCGCCCGGGCGCTGTTCCGGGTGGAGCTCGATGCCGATATCCCGGCGGAGCACTACCAGGCGGTGGCGGAGATTATTGCTTATGTGTGGCGGTTGGGCCGGCAGCGCCCGCGCGAGGAGCACCGAGCGGTCGCGGAAGGCCACTGAGCCCTTGTGCCGCCCGTCGCGGGCAGCTTGCCGGTCATTGTGCCAGAATCGACCCCGGGTGTATGGCGGGCGTCAGCGCGACGTGCGGAGCCCGATGTTCGCAATATGTTCTTGTCACGCGCCGGGTGCTCGGTCATAAGGAGTAGCCAAGGCAGACCGCTCGGACCCGTGGAACCGGCTGTGAAACCGTATGCAAAATATTAACGCGAACCGCGGCAACGTCGTCAGACTGCAAGCGCGCAGCGATCGCCAGAACGAGGAGCCCCTGATGGAAAAGAACAAGGCGCTGGATGCCGCGGTGGCGCAGATCGAACGGGCCTTCGGCAAGGGCTCCATCATGCGCATGGGCTCGCGCGGCGTCGACGAGCAGATCGAGGTCATCCCCTCCGGCTCGCTCGGGCTCGATCTGGCGCTGGGCATCGGCGGTCTGCCACGCGGCCGCATCCTCGAGATCTACGGCCCGGAAAGCTCCGGCAAGACCACGCTGGCGCTGCATGCCATCGCCGAGGCGCAGAAGCGCGGCGGCACCTGCGCCTTCATCGACGCGGAACATGCGCTGGATCCCGGCTATGCCCGCAAGCTCGGCGTCGATGTGGACAATCTGCTGATCAGCCAGCCGGACGCCGGCGAGCAGGCGCTGGAGATCTGCGACACGCTGGTGCGCTCGGGCGCGATCGACGTGGTGGTGATCGACAGCGTCGCCGCCCTGGTGCCGCGGGCCGAGCTGGAAGGCGAGATGGGCGACAGCCACATGGGCCTGCACGCACGCCTGATGAGCCAGGCGCTGCGCAAGCTCACCGGCAGCGTGTCGCGCAGCAACACGACGCTGATCTTCCTCAACCAGATCCGCATGAAGATCGGCGTGATGTTCGGCAATCCCGAGACCACCACGGGCGGCAATGCGCTGAAGTTCTATGCCTCGCTCAGGATGGAGATCAGGCGGATCGGGCAGATCAAGGATCGCGACGAGGTGACCGGCAACCAGACGCGGGTGAAGGTGGTGAAGAACAAGCTGGCGCCGCCGTTCCGTCAGGTCGAGTTCGACATCATGTACGGCGAGGGCATCAGCAAGGTGGGCGAGTTGATCGATCTCGGCGTGAAGGCGGGCGTGGTGGAGAAGTCGGGCGCCTGGTTCAGCTATGACAGTCAGCGGATCGGCCAGGGGCGCGAGAACGCCAAGCAGTTCCTGCGCGACCACAAGGAGGTAGCGGACGCGATCGAGCAACGCGTCCGCGATCAGTCGGGCGTGGTGGCGAATACCATGCTGGCGACAATCGACGAGACCGAGGAGGCGGAGGCGGAAGCGGCCGAGTGACGGCACCGTTCCACCGGCCGGCTGGCATGTGATAGAGTTAGCTCATGAGTTCTTCCGACGCACGGCTGGTCGATTTTGCCCAAGCCCGGGTCAACCGGATCGCGGACGCAATCGACGGCTTGGCCGAACAGATCAAGTTGACCAACAGCCACGCGGAACGGCTGAACCGGGAGGTGGGCGAACTCCGAACCGAGATGCCTAGCCGGTTCGCCGAAGCGCAGACCCGCTTTGATCGCGTCGATCACGAATTGCGCGATATGCGCAGCGAAGTGATCCTACAGGCCAACCAGATCATCAACGCGCAGCAGCAGGCGACGCGCGCAAATGATGCGCCTGGACGACATCGAGCAACGGCCGGATGAGCCGAAGCCTTAACACCGGCATGAGTCCGCACCTCTGAATCGTGATCTTTCTCCCGCCGATCACGCCCTGATCGCCGCGGCGCATGACGTGCTGGCGCGGCACTACAAGCCGGTCCGGCATACCGTCGCTGCTTCGATTCGCGGGCAGGACGGACGCATCTGGACCGGCCTGCACCTCGGCACCACGGTGGGGCGCTTGTCGGTCTGCGCCGAGGCGGTGGCGCTTGGCCGTGCGCTGCTCGAGGGCGACCGCGGGATCGACACGATCGTGGCGGTGCGTCACCCGAAGCCCGACGAGGCCGACCGCGAGCTGGCGGTGGTGCCGCCCTGCGGCGCCTGCCGCGAGATGTTCCTCGATCACTGCCCCGATGCGCTGGTGATCGTGCCAGGAGCAGGCGGGTTGGTGAAGCTGCCGATACGGGAGCTGCTGCCGGTGCCGTACCGGCGATAGCCCGCGCCTATCGTCTGCCGTCACGCGAGGAGCGTCGTCGGAACCACCCGAACCAGCCATGACGACGTGGTGGCTCGCTCGCGGCCGGTTCGGGCGCCGGTGCCGGCGTACGGGGCGGGGGCGCCGTCGTCTCGTCCGGATGCGCCACCTGCGTGCGCCGCAGGAAGTGCATCGCCGACTCGACCCTGGGCGTGGCGGCGATCCGCGCCCTGATCGCATCCAGCCGCGCGGCGACAACGTCGAGGTCGATGCGCCAGGTCCGCCCGTGCCCATGGCCTTCGGCCACGCCCTCGAACAGGTCAGCCCAGTAGTTCAGACCGCCAGCCTGTGCGAGCCGGTTGAACGCGGCATTCGGATAGTAGCGTGGCAGCAACTCGTAGACGAAGCTGCCGCTCTGGCAGAACACGATGTTGCTCATGCCCGCGCCATGCAGGCCGATCACCAGACGAGCGGCACGGAATGCAGCGATCTGCCCGGCCACCGACAGCGTGCCCGGCACCACGATGCGCACGCCCTGCCGCTCCAGCAGATCGATCAGCTCGGCTTCGTTCTCTGCCACACGGTTGTTCGCGTCGGTGCGCGCGACATAGATCTCTTCCGCGGCACCACGCGTCCATGGCACGAGCTGGCTCAGCCGGCGGAACGTCGTCATCGCCGCGCGCGGAACCAGGTGCGGCATTTGCGCACCGAGGAAGTCGCTGAACTCGGCACTCGGCAAGAGATAGGTGTCCGATACCTGCAAGGTCACCCTGGGAATGTCCTGCCATCCCAACAAGGCCAGCGTCTCATTCTGCCACGGCTGCAATGACGACAGCACCAGCGTCACCTTGCGGTGGGTGCTGTAGCGCAGGCTCATATCGATGGCCGGCAGCGATTGGATCAGCCAGTGGTAGTAGTTGTGCCACGCACGATTGCAGCCGATAATGTAATGTTCAGTGGGGTCAAGTGGGGTTGCGGGCAGCGACTTGACCAGCGCGTCGGCATATTCCCGATCCGTGACAAGATAGCGCGTCTCGGAAATCCGGCTTCGGCCGCGCAGCAGCAGCATGAGCGAGGCATCGAGCGTCACGTCGCGCATGCGATAAAGGCGGATCGCGCCGGTCTGCTGTTGCCGCGAAAAATGCCTGTGCAATGCGGGGTCGGCGAACGAGTCGCCCAGCGTTATGTCGAACTGGCTATCCAGCGGCGCGCTGCGCTCGAGGTCCAGAATCTCGTGCGCCGCGTTGCCGATCGGCAGGTCGATGATGTCGGACGGCATGATCGAGCTACGTCGAGCGGATCGGGACTACGCCGGCCCGCCGCCTGCGATCAGACCATGCTCCTGATGCCTTGACACCCCGAATGCCCTCCCGGAAGCTCGGAACCACACGCACGTGCGAGCAGCGCGCCGCTCGTCGCCGAATTGGGGGAAACAATCGCGCACGTCAAGCGTGACCAGTGTCGCCGAAAGGTCATATCGGATGAGCGTCGAACTACATCCGACCCAGCGGAGCGGTTAGGTACTCCGCAAGAAGGATTCAGCACAGAGGAAGATCGAGGATTACAGAGGGCCACGGAGGTCGACTTCGGCGTGCGTGCAGCGCATTCAATCCTTTCCCCGTGGCGCTCCGTGGTCCTCGATCGTCTTCCGTGTTAAGATTCTTATGTCGCTTGGCGGCTCCGGCCACTCATCCGATTGCCCTGATTTGTCTCTGTCGAGCAGCAGGATCATGATCGGATTGCATGCCCCGACGGCATATCAATCAAGTCACCCGAGAAGGGAGAGCCATGTCCGGCCAACGCGTCCAGGACCATTATGCCCGC
>DASXNR010000004.1:0-4482 GCA_036494925.1 Acetobacteraceae bacterium | reverse complement strand
CAGCGGCATCTGGGTGCAGTCCTGCGGCGACTGCCATCTGGCGAATTTTGGCGTCTATGCCGCATTGGACGGCACGCCGGTGTTCGACGTCAACGATTTCGACGAGACGCTGCCGGCACCATTCGAATGGGACCTCAAGCGGCTCGCCACCAGTGTCGCCGTCGACGCACGCGGCCGACTGTTGCCGCCGCGCACCTGCCGCGACCTCGCCCGCAGCGTGGTAGCAGGGTACCGGCAGCACATGGCGAAGCTGATGCGGCTCGATCCGCAGCACGCATGGTGGTTGCGTGTGGATGTGACAAAAGTGTTGCAGGACATCGATGAGCCGAAGTTGCGGCAGCGTGAACTCAAGCGCCTGCATATCGCGGCGGAGGCGCAGCGCACGGGCTATCGAAGGCTGCTGGAGCGTCGCAAGGCAGGCTGGCGTATTCGCCCGCAACGGCCACTGATCTCGTCCTCGCCGTCCTCGAACGACAACACGCTCGAGGTGGTCGCCCGCACTGCCTTCGAAGCCTACAAGGTGAGCCAGCCGGAGGATCGCGGTGTGCTGCTCGACCGCTACCGGCTGGCGGATGTCGCGTTCAAGGTGGTGGGCATCGGCAGTGTCGGCACGTTCTGCGCGCTTGGCCTGTTCACCAACTGCGACGGCGCCACGCTGCTGCTGCAACTCAAGGAGGCGCAGCAATCGGTGCTGGCGCCGCATACCGCGCCGAGCGTCTACGCCGATCAGGGGCAGCGCGTGGTGACCGGGCAACGCATCATGCAGGGCGAGCACGACATCTTCCTTGGCTGGACGCAGGAACACGGCAGCGATCAGTACTGCTATGTCCGGCAGTTGAAGGACTCGCGGCTCTCGGCGGTCGGCGACAGGATCGCCGATGCGGCGCTGCCGTATTACGCCCCGCTATGCGGGATCACGCTGGCGCGCGCGCATGCGCGGTCCGGCGATGCGGCACGGATCGCCGGCTACATAGGTTCCAGCGGCTCATTCGATGCGGCAATTGCCGACTTTGCCATGGCCTACGCCGTTCAGGTGGAAAGCGATTGGCGATTGTTCGTCGACGCGATCAAGGCCGGCGCCATCGAGGCACGCGCGGATTGATCACGCAGTCGTTGCTGGATGGCGCGGCGGCGTTCTGATCCGCCGCATTTCCTCCTGATGCCATCGCGTCATGATACGCTATAAGGCGGCAATGCCTCGCTCGGACCAGATCACCGCGTCCGTGCGGCGACTGCCCATCGCAGCCGCCGTCGTCGCCCTGATGGCAGCACCGATGCCAGGCCGGGCACAGCATGGCGACGACAAGCCGTCCGCATATGAGCCCGGTGACGCCCTGAAGGATGGGCATGACACGGTGGTCGCCATCGTCGACGGTCGGGAGTTGCATCTGAGCGATCTCGCGGACCTGGTGCACGAACTTGCGCCCGCGGATCGTACGATACCGTTCGACACACTCTATCCGGCGCTGCTCGCCAACCTGGTCGACCATGCCGCGCTGGAACAGCAGGCGCGACGCATGCATCTCGACGAAGACCCGGCTGTCAGGCGACGGATGAATACCGCCGCGGGGCGCGCGCTGGAGCAGGCGCTGCTGGAACAGATGCAGGAACAGCAGGTCACGGAGCAGGCACTCTTTACGACCTATAACGAGATCTACGGCAGCAAGACCACGGTCGACGAGGTCCAGGTTCGCGTGATGCTGCTCGGCGCCAATGCCGATGCAGTCAAGGCACAGGCGCGCCTGGAGGCCGGCGAAGATTTCGCGACCATCGCCCGCGAGATGAGCCGCGATTCGAGCGCCGCACGCGGTGGCGATCTCGGCTTTCTGCGCCGGGAGCAATTGCGGCCGGATATCGCCGACGTTGCCTTCTCGCTGAAGCCGCAGGAGACCACGCCGCGACCGATCCGCACCCGCAGCGGCTGGTACATCATCGAGGCTGAACAGCGCATCAGCGTTCCGCGGCCCTCGTTCGATGCGGTCCGGGGTGAACTGAGCCGTCTCCTGACGCAGCGGATGATCAAGCAGGCGGCAGTCGCGGCGCGCGCCGAGGTCTCTGTGCGTCAGTTCAATCTGGATGGGTCGCCCGCTACCGACCAGAACGGAAAGTCGATGCCCTAGCGTCCGTCAAGGCAGGAAAACTGACGCAACGGCACGCACCATTATCCGCAGGCACAACCCGGTGTGGGTCCGCGGTCGTCGCGCACCACGTGGTGGTCGATCCATTCCGCCACCAGCCGCCGCGCCTCATTCAGCGATGCCTCGGGATGGTGAATTCGATACAGCGCGGTACACGCCTGGAACGCGGCCATGTCATCGGAGCCCAGATGGCGCAGGTCGCGATAGGCGGTGACCACCGCGCGCTCGCAGCGCCGTGCGATCTGACTGACCTCGTGACCCATCGTCGGGCGATCCTCCGCGTTGCGAATGATTCGCATCTATCGGCGTAGCATAGGAGGCCGTTCCGATTACGGCAATACGCTGATTTCTCAGGCCAGCAACCCGTTCGCCGCGGCAGTCTCCGCCTCGGTCTCGGCGATGCCCCACGCCGCCAGCACCGAGCGGAGGTCGGTGGCACCCGGCGGCTCAGGCGGCGTCGGCGCAGCCAGCGGCGTGCTGGTGAAGCGCGGCGCCGGAGCGGGCTGGCGCACACCGGCGACCTCGACGAACGCATTGCGTGCGCGGTTGTGCGGATGGCCGGGCGCCTCGTCCATCGACAGCACGGGCGCGAAGCAGGCGTCGCTGCCCTCCAGCAGCGCGCACCAATCGTCACGCGTGCGGGTGCGGAAGCGTTCGGCCAGCCGCGCCTTCGCCTCGGGCCAACGCGAGCGGTCCATCTGTGGCGGCATGGTGGCGGCGTCGATCTCCAGCAGGCGCAGCAGCTCGGCGTGAAATTTCTCTTCGATCGCTGCGACCGCGACATAACGGCCGTCGGCGCATTCGTAGACCTCGTAGAAATAGGCGCCCGAATCGAGGATGTTTTCGCCGCGCCCGCCGTCCATCCGCCCGGCCGCCTTGGCGCCATAGATCGAGGTCATCAGCGACGACGCACCGTCCACCATGGCGGCGTCCACCACCTGGCCCCTGCCCGACTGCCGCGCCGCGATGATCGCCGCCAGCACCCCGACGACCAGATACAGCGCGCCGCCGCCGAAGTCGCCGATCAGGTTGAGTGGCGGCGTCGGCGGGGCGCCGGCACGGCCGATTGCATGCAGCGCACCGGTGAGTGCGATGTAGTTGAGGTCGTGACCGGCGGCGTGCGCCAACGGGCCTTCCTGACCCCAGCCGGTGACCCGGCCAAAAACCAGTCGTGGATTGCGGGCGAGGCAGATATCGGGACCCAGCCCGAGCCGCTCCATCACCTTGGGGCGGAAGCCCTCGATCAGCGCATCCGACTGCTCGATCAAGCGAAGCGTCAGTGCAACGGCTTCCGGACGCTTAAGATCGAGCCGGAGGATATGGCGGCTGCGCTTCAATACCTCGAACCTGGTTGGCAGCGGCAGACCGAGATCGCTGTCGGCCACGCGGTCGATGCGCAGCACGGTGGCGCCCATCTCGGCAAGCATCATCGCTGCCATCGGACACGGGCCGATGCCGGCGAACTCAAGTATCCTGATGCCCGCGAGAGGACCCATGGGGGCAGGCTAGGACGACACCCGATCACAGGCAACTCGGGAGGTCCGGCTATAGTGCTCCGAAGATGATTGAGCCGAGCCAGACAATCGCTGCCGATACCATACCAAGCACCCGGACCGGATGGGCTTCCACATCGAACACCCAGCGCACAGGGCGCATAAGCAACCCAACGGTCGACAGGACCCTAAGGGTCCGTCCGGAGACTTATCGAGTCATCTGAGTCGGTTGGCTGTTGGGTGATCTGGCGCTTGAGGCGGCTCGATTGACTATGATTCGGTGGTGGCACCGATTTATGAGGTGCCCGATGTGGACGATCGAGAACCGCCACCGCTACGACCGAGACAAGTTGCGCTATCCCAGCGATCTCACGGACGCGGAGTGGGAACACATTGAACCACTGATCCCGCCTGCCAAGCGCGGCGGCGGCAAGCGCACCGTTGACATGCGTGAGGTGGTCAACGGCGTGATGTATGTGCTGAGTACCGGCTGCCAGTGGCGCTACATCCCGAAGGACCTGCCGCCACGCAGCACAGTGAACGGCTATTTCTGTCTGTGGGGCTGGGACGGCACATTGGAGAAGATGCATCACGCACTCTATATGAAATGCCGTGATCAGGCTGAACGTGAGGCCAGTCCGACCGCCTGCATCGTCGACAGCCAGAGCGTGAAAAGTGCGGAAAAAGGGGGGCGTGCATCGATCCACACGGCTTTGACGCAGGCAAGCTGATCAAGGGCAAGAAGCGCCATGTGCTGGTCGATACACTCGGTTTGGTGCTGCACGTCCTGGTGACGGCCGCTGACGTTCAGGACCGCGACGGCGGCATCCTGTTGTTGTCCACCTTGTTCG
>DASXNR010000003.1:0-5578 GCA_036494925.1 Acetobacteraceae bacterium | reverse complement strand
GACGGCTATGACGAAATCCTCGCCGCCTGCGCTGACGCTTGGAATTGGCTGATCAATGACCCAGAACGCATCCGATCGATCGGCACGCGCGGATGGGCGACGGTCAATGTCTAGGGAACTCTGGTATTACAGTCTGCATCCGTCGTCCACAATGCCCGCCGCCGGACAGCGATCGGTTACTGCGTATGTGCGTTTATACTCGCGTGCTCATGCCTACCATCAGAGCCTGAGGTCAGAGCGCCCGACTTGCACCACTGGGTGAGCACACTGGCGAAGGAGAGCGTGCGGGCGCAATTACCGGGCGAAGGCACGCTGAAGCCGATCGAGGGCACGCTTGGGAGTTACGTTCAGGTGCGGCGGCTGAGCTGCGACGGCCTTTCTGCTTCGTCAGGTTGGTCCCTTGATGCGGGAAAGCACGTACTCGTACGGTGCCGTCGAGACCCGAAAGTCGCCGCGAAACGGGTTGCTCAGCGCGATGATCAACACCAGCACCAACACCCCGGACACCGCCAACAAGGCGCACATGGCGAGGTGCATGCCGATGTTGGGCGCGCCCAGGAACGAGCTGAAAACGATGGTGATCGTTCCTCCGGCAATGACGACGACCCAGACGATTGCCGGGATCGTGGACTCCGCTGCCAGCAGTCTCTCCTGTCTTGCGTCGCGCAACCGTGTCAGGGATTGCAGCAGCAGGGCGTGAAAGTCGCCTTGCATCTGGTCGGATGGCCGCAGACTGAGCGCCAACCGATGCAGCTCGTCGAGGTAGGCGTCACCCGATCGATCCACGTGGCCTTCCGCCTGAGCCGGCCACTCGGCGCCAATCACCGCCCTGGTGTAGCGGTTCAAACGATCGATCAGGTCTGCCCTTGCCGGATCAGGGAAGCCGTCGGCCGCCGCGAACACGTCCTGGATGACAACGGCCTCCAGATGACTCGCCGCCTTGGCCTTGTTGAAGCCATCCCAGGCCAGCATCGCAACAAACGCCAGCAGCACGGCGTAGGTGACACCGATGATCGAGAAGATCGCCGCCGCAATTTCGTTGTGCTGGCGCCGGAAGTCAGCCGACACAAAGCGTCGCACGCCGATCTCGAGCAGCATCGTCGCGATCACCGCCGCGACCATCAGCGAGAGCGCGACTGCCCAGATCGGATATTGGTAGACCGCGTCCGGACGCATCATCACCGACAGCACTCGGATGCGAAGCATTTCATGCAGCCAGCATCTGAGCTTGACGTGGGCGCCGTCAATCTGCCGGATGACAGGATGCGAGCAGACTACCCAGCATACAGTCCTTGCCAGTTCGGAAACGTCGGTTCCAGCGGCTGCATCAGTTCACCGATCGTCGCATGCAGCCGTTCCAGCACATGCATCTTCTGCTCGATCGATCCGCCGAACGGATAGCCGCACCGCAGCAGCACGTCGTACAACCCGCCTTCCACCAGGGCGCAGACAGTTCCGAACGACCCGGGCGGCACCAGACCCGGCATGGCCAGCGCATGCACCATCAGCACCGCACAGAACCGTCGCGCCGGCCGAGTGGGTGACTCCGCCGCCAGCTTGATGATTGCGGCGACCGACGGCTGGCCCAAAAGCTCGATCCCCAGCAGCGCGACGCAGTGCCTGACCAGCACCTGCCGCGTGGCCCGCATCTTCGCGTCGCGGCTGCGTTCCCGATCGGACGCAGCCAGCGCGGTGGCGAGATCGCGCAGCGCCGCCTCCAGATTCGTCCCACTCGCTTCGGCTCCTCCGCGTGTCATAATAAACCTCACTGGTACGGTTATCATAGACACGCCCGTGGAAAGTCCCACCATGACAGAGACCGGCACCGCCAAACTGTTCCGCCACGGTCGTAGCCAAGCGGTACGACTGCCCAAGGAGTTCCGCCTGCCAGGTACCGAGGTGCGTGTGCGTCGCGTCGGCCGCGGCGTGCTGCTGGAGCCGATCGAACGCGACGCTGCCGACATTCACGCGATATTCGCCAAACTGGCGAAATACCGCGACATACCGTTCATGGAGGAAGGCAGGCAGCAGCCACCGATGCCGCCTCCGGACGATGTTTCGCTCGACCGATGTTCCTGCTTGATACCAACGCAGTTATTGCCGCACTGAATGGCAATCCGCCCGATGTGGTCGAACGACTCGAACGCGAACTCCTGCACGATGTTGTCGCATTGCCGGTGATCGCACTGTTTGAAATGCGCTTTGGCATCGCCAAGAGCGCAAGGGGCAATGACAACGTCGAACGACTCGCCGTGTTCCTGCAGTTGCCCATCGCGATCGTGCCATGCGATGCAGACGACGCTGAGGAAGCCAGCGACATTCGTGCGGCGCTCGAACGCGCCGGAACACCGATCGGACCGTACGACGTGCTCATTGCGGGCCAGGCACGTCGCCGCGGCGCCGTGCTGGTCACAGCCAACACGCGCGAGTTCACCAGTGTGCCGGGCCTAAGGACGGAAGACTGGGCGAGCGCCTGAGCCGCTATGGGAACAGCCGCTCGCCGGTCTCCGCATCCTCCACGACGATCGCGCTGACCGGGCAGTTCTCCGCGGCCTCCAGGATCTTCGCCTCGCTGTCCCCCGCGGGATCGGCCACCTCCGACTGGCGGTTGTCGTTGAGCCGGAACACCTTCGGCGCGATCGCCTCGCACATCGCGTTGCCGACACAGGCCTGCTGGTCCACCCAGACGCGCAGCTTGCGTGCCACCGTCAGTCTCCTAGTGCCAGGTGATCGGCAGCGACTTCAGCGACCGGAAGGTGATGCTGGGCTGATAGTCCAGTTCGTCCGCCTCCACCTGGAACCCGGGGAAACGTTCCGCCAGAGCCTTGAACACCTCCTGCCCTTCCACCCGCGCCAGCGTGGCACCGAGACAGTGATGCGTGCCCGAGCCGAATGCGACATGCGGATTGGGATGCCGCGTGATGTCGAACGTGGTCGGGCCCTCGAATGCCTCCGGGTCGCGGTTGGCTGACGAAATGAACCAGCGCAGGCGATCGCCCTTGCGCAGCACCTTGTCACGCAGTTCCACATCCTGCGCGGCAATTCGCTGAATCGAGACCACCGGAGAATCGTAGCGCAGACACTCCTCGGTCGCGCGCTTCGCATGGCCGGCCGGATCCTGCTTCAGCAGCGCCCATTGGTCCGGATGGTCGATGAACGCCCGCGTGCCATTGCACAGCAGGTTGATCGTGGTCTCATGGCCTGCCAGCAGCAGCAGCGACGTGTTCACCAGCACCTGGTGCCGGGTGAACACTCCCTGCTTCTCGCCGCGCGCCAGCACGGAAATGAAATCATCGCCCGGATCGACGATGCGCCGGTCCACCAGCGGCGAGACGTAGTCGATCATCCCGCGCATCCCTTCGGTCAGCGGCTTCATCCGGTCGTACTCGCCACGGCCGATGTACAGCAGCTTTTCGGCGAGTTCCCTGATATAGGGCCGATCTTCCCGTGGAACGCCCATCATCTCCGCGATCACCAGCACCGGCAGCGGCGTCGCCAGGTCGCGCATGACATCCATGCTGCCCTTCGCCTCGGCCGCGTCGAGCAGTTCCTTCACTGCGGCCTGGACGAACGGGCGCCACGCCTCCATCGACTTCGGCGTGAAGTAGCCATGCATCACCCGGCGCATCTCCAGATGATCCGGACGATCGTGCTGGATGAACTGGCTGCCCTGGTAGTTCTTGACGTACTCGTACAGTCCCAGGTCCGACTCATCGATCGCTGGATATGCCGGCCGCCTGTCGTTCTTGAACACCGCGGACGAGAACATCTCGTGATGCCGGGTAAGCCAGACCAGATCGTCGTGGCGCGTGACCACCCACAGCTCATACTTCTCGTTCCAATGAACCGGATCCTCCTCGCGCAGCCGGCCGTAATAGGCATAGGGATCCGCGATGGCATCCGCGGTGAACATGTCGTCCTGGATCGGTGCAGCCATTGTCATCTCCCCTGGTTTCCTCCCGAGTTAGTGCGCGATGGCCGGACGTTCGGTCGCCTCGCCTTCCGTTTCCTCGTGCAGCGCCATCGGCACGCCGTGCGTCTCCACGCCGATGATGCTGAACGACAGCCCGACGCAGACCATGGCGAAGCCCAGGAACATGAACGCCGGCAGCACCGCTTCGGCGGTCGCGTGCGGCGACACGATATTGCCGGTGCCGGCGATCAGCGCCAGGCTGAGCGGACCCAGGATCTTGCCCACGCCGTTCGCCGCCTGACCGAGTCCGGACGAACGCGCGCCCAGTCGCACGCCGAACACCTCCACGGTATAGGGCGCCAGGTTGGAGAAGCTGCCGTCGATGCCGAAGGTGGAGCAGCACAGGAACACCACCAGCAACGGCACGCCGGCGACGAACGTGTTGCTGAAATACGCCGCCGCCGCCAGCGAGATGGCCGCGAGGAAGCCCCACACCTGGCCGCAGCGCCGTCGTCCCATCAGCGGCGACACGATGGACACGACGATCTTGCCCACCACGCCGGCGCCGGCGACAAACACAAAGTACTTGGCCGCCGCGGGCACCGAGATGCCCAGCAGCAGCGACACGATGGTCGGTCCCCACAGATATACGCCGTACGCGGCGGTCGATGCGCCGCCCCAGATGATCACGGTCTCCCAGAACCGCGTCGGGTTGCGATACAGCTCGGCGATCCGACCGGTCGGAGGGGCGACTGGAGGGGCACTCGGCAACGGCACCTGCTCGAGCGGCAGTCGAAGCTGCCGGGCCACCGACGCGCGCGCCTCGGCGAAGTGTCCCTTGGCGGTGAGCCACCGCACCGATTCCGGCACCATCAGCGCGATCGCGATGCCGACGGGTATCGTCACCGCGCCCAGCATCGCCACACCGCGCCAGCCGAGCAGCTCCAGCAATGTCGCGGAGGTCGCCGAGGCCAGCAGCGCGCCGGCGGTCGCGAACACGACGTAGAAGCTGGAGAATGACGTGCGGTAGCGCGTCGGCGCCGTCTCCACCACCAGCGTGAGGCAGGGCGTGACCGCCGCCGTGAGACCGAAGCCGACGACAAAGCGCAGCGCGGCCAGCACGCCCCATGCGCCTTCCGGCACCAGCCCGATCGCACCGGCGCCGATGCCGCAGATGAACGTGCCCAGCACGAGCTGCGACTTGCGGCCCCAGGCGTCGGCCAGGCTGCCCCAGGCGATCGCGCCGCAGATCGCGCCGACCCCGCCGCTGTACAGGATCACCGCGGACTGGCCGTAGGTCAGGTGCCATTGCGGCCCAATCACCGCGAGCAGGAACGCGACGATGGCGAAGTCGAAGAACTCCAGCACGGTGATCAGCGACAGCAGGCCGAAGTTGATCCAGTAGCGCGGCCGCAGCGGCGCACTGTCGAACTTCGACAGCAAGGCTTCGGACGTTTGTCCGCTCATGGGCGCCTCCTGTTGGCGCCTTGCCCGACCAGACGCGTCCGGTCGGGACGGCGCTGTTTGCACGCACGATAACCCGGTCACGCCGCGCACGCATCTGTTGAATCGCAACGTGAGGTGATCACCGTTGCGTGTTCCCGGCGAGATAAACCAGCTTGACCGTCGCATGCAGCCGGCTACGCTCCTCCGACAGTCTCGGCA
>DASXNR010000002.1:0-20379 GCA_036494925.1 Acetobacteraceae bacterium | reverse complement strand
CCGACCAGCGGCTGGCCGGACACCAGGAACAGGATCGCGGCACAGGTGCCCAGCACCAGGAAGATCGGCATGCCCGCAGCGAGCAGGCCGAAGAACATCACCAGGAACCCGACGGTCCACATCTATCGGGACGGCGGCAGTGCCAGGTCGGGCGGCGCCTCATGCGAGATGATGTGGCCGATCGTCATCACCCGCGGATCGAATCGGAACAAATAGCGATACAGCCGCGCGCAGTAGCGGATCAGCATCAGGCCGCCGCCGACCGGCAGCGCCATGTAGTAGATCCAGATCGGAAACTGCAGATCGGACGAGCTCGTCTGATCGAGCAGCAGTGCGGTGTCGACCACCTCCCAGCCGTACCACACCAGACCGAAGGTGAACGCGATCGCCACCAGGCAGTTGAACGTCTCCACCCAGCGTTGGGTCTGCGGCCGCAGCAGCCGCAGCACCAGGTCAGGCCGCACGTGCCCGTTGGTACGCACCAGATCGCTGGCCACGAGCATCACCGCCCATACGGCGATATAGACGATCACCTCCTCGGCCCAGGTGATCGCGTGCGCGGGATCGATGTAGCGGCCGAACACCTGCAACACCGCGATCGCCAGCGCGAACGCGCCGAGCAGGCCGACCACGGTCCGCTCGATCCAGTCCCAGATGATGCCGATGCGCGTCATGGCCGGGATGAGCCCGGCCACATCCGTTCAGGCGCCGACATCCGCCATGACCAGCTCGACCAGCTTGGGCGAGATGTGCGCCTCCTCGACCGCCTTGTCCTGCACCTTGAGCAATTCCGCGTGCACCGCATCCAGCTCGGCCTGCGGCACATCGACGAATTTCACGCCCTGCTTCTCCAGCGCCGCGCGACCGCTCTCCTGCTGCTTCGCGGTGTTGGTGCGATAGGTGCCGATGTTGTCAGCCCACAGTTTGACCATTGTCTCCTGCAGCTTGGGCCCCACCTTCTGCCAGAACGCCGGATTGACCATCGGCACATACAGTCCCATGCCCTGGTTGTCCTGCAACGAGTAGCGCAGCCCGGAATCGAACAACTTGGCGCTGTTGGCGCTTTCGTTGCTGCTGATCAGGCCGTCGAAGGTGCCCTGCGACATCGCCAGCGGCACGTCCGGCCACGCGGTGACGTTGGGAATGCCGCCGAAGAAGCGGATCCGGAACGAGTTCAGCACGCCGCCCGGGCTGCGCAGCTTCATGCCCTTCAGATCGGCGGTGGAGTTCAGCGGCTTGCGCGTCGCGAACCAGTTGTTGAAGCCGAGATCGAACCACGGTCCCAACACCTCGACCTTCAGCTTGCCGGTGATCTCGCCGTTGACGAATTTTCCCCCCGCACCATCGGCCGCCTTGTGAACCATCTCGATCGGCCGGCCGTAGAACGCAGGCAACTGCGAGAAGTCGGCATCGGCGACGAAGCCGGTAAGGGTCCACGTGCCGGGGCACGCCATCTCCACCTGGCCCTGCACCAGCGCCTTCAGCACCTGAAGGTCGGGGAACAGCGCGCCGCTCTCGAACAGCCTGGTCTTGATCTGGCCGCCCGACGCTTCCTCGAGCTTGCCCAGATAGTCGTGGAACGCAACGTTGCGCGGATGCGACGGAGCGGTGTCGAGCGAACAGCGCAGTTCAAGCGGCGCGTCACCCCTGGCGTGACGCAGAATGGCGAAACTGCCGAGAGCCAACACCGATGCGCGCGCGAGACCGCGCCGCGAGATGCCATGCGACATAGAACGTATCCTCCGATCGTCTTCGCCGGGTCTTCTCGGGTATGATCGTGCCCGCCGACTGGGTCAAGGCGACATGGGCAGCGGCGCCGGCGTCAGCGGCTGTTGTTCCACCGGTGCCCGCGCGGCGCCCGCCGCCAGCAGCCAGGGACCCAACGCGTGGCGAACCTGGTATTCGAACTCGACGTTCATCCGATCCATCAGGCTTTTTGTCATGTCGTACAGCCGCCCCGGCAGGTCATCGAGATCGCCGGTGAACCTGCCGGACACGCTGGCCTGCGCGTAGCCGGCCCGTGCATTCGGTGCGGTGTAGATACCGAGTTCGACCACCAGATTGCCGGACAGCGTATCGCCCCGTCGCAGCAGCGAGGCATCCTGAATGACGAACACCGCCTGGCCCGTGCTGCCCAGCGCCTGTAGCCGATCCTCCGCCATCGCACGCAACGCCCGCAGCGGCGGTTCCGGATCGAATTGACTGACGTCCGGCGCCGCACCGGACGGCACGAAGCGCTGCTCGATCCGGACCGCGGCGACGTTGAGCCCGAGCGGCGTCAGATAGTCGTAGCGCAGCGCCGGATAGTCCCGCTTCACGCCGTCACCGCCGCAGCCGGCCAGCAGCAGCGGCAGCAGCGCGGCGCGGCGCGTCAGCATGCCGGAGCGCTGCGGCCGCGCACCTCCTGGCGTGGGAAGCGGAAGCCGTAGTTGCAGAACTCGCAGGTCATCACGATGTCGCCGTCCACCGCCATGTGATCCAGGTCGTCCGGCGGGAAGCCCTCCAGAATGCCGACCAGACGGGCCCGCGAGCAGCGACAGCCGTACGACAGCGCGCGTGCCCGGTCGGTCGCCACGCCCTCGCTGTGGAACAGCCGATACAGCAACCGGTCCGGCGGCAATGCGTCGTCCAGCAGTTCCGCGTCGGTCAGCGTGCCGGCAAGGATGGTGGCGGTGCGCCAGCTCTCCTCCTGCGCGTCGGCGTCCAGCGAGGGATCGATGCCGCCGGCGCCGGCGATCTTCTCCAGCACCAGCGCACCGGCGCGCCAGCCGTCCTCGATCTGGTCGCAGGCGAGATGCACGAAGCAGCGGAGCTGCTCGCTGGTGCGGAAGTAGTGCAGCGCCATCTCGGCCAGGTTGCCGCCCTCGATGGTGACGATGCCCTGGTGGCGGTTCTGGTCCGGCCCCTGATCGACGGTGAACGCCAGGTAGCCGCCGCCAAGCAGCTCATCGGCCGCGGGTGACGGTTCGGTGCGCAGCAAGGCTTCCAGCTTCTCCGCGTCGGCGCGGGCATAGCCGCGCAGCGCGCCGGTGTCGGTGCAGTCGGCCAGCAGCATCGGCACCGGGCCGTCGCCCTTCGCCTGCACGCTGAACGAGCCGCGGAACTTCAGCGCGGTGGACAGCGCCGCCGCCAGCGCCAGCGCCTGGCCCGACAGGCGGGTCACCGCCGGATGGTTGGGATGCCGGGTCAGCAGCGCATGAGCCAGCGGCCCGAGCCGCACCAGGCGGCCGCGCACCGGCCGGCGCGGCAGATGGAACGGCGTGACGCCGCGCGGCACGACGATGTCGGGCACCGGCGGGCGGTCGCCGTCGAGGAAGGCTGGCGTGTCGGACATTGCCTCAACATAGGCATCGGGCGGCGCGCGGGCTACCGTCCGGCTGAAACGGCAGCTTCCGCCAAACTCCCCCGTCCCCTTGCGGAAGCGGCGAGCTGCTTTTCGTCGTCGCCGGGCTGGCTGGCACAACACGGGTTTAGGAGAACCGACATGGGCGCCAGGCCCTGGCTCATTCTTGCCGCCGTGGTGCTTGCCCGCATCGGCTTCGGTTACCAATACCAGACCATCGCGTCGCTCGGTCCCGACCTGATGCGGCTGTTCCAGCTCGACTACACCGCACTCGGCACGCTGATCGGCGCCTTCATGCTGCTGGGCGGCTTTTTGGCCTTGCCGCTTGGCATGTTGGCACGTTGGTTCGGCGACCGGCTGATGCTGGGGGCGGGCCTCGCCCTGACGGTGGTCGGCCCGGCGATCAGCGCGGCCGCCGCCGGCCCTGCCGGCATCGGCATCGGCCGCAGCGTCGCCGGAGTGGGGGCGGTGGCGATGATCGTGCTGCAGAACAAGATCATCGCCGACTGGTTCACCGGCCGCCGCTTCATATGGGCGATCAGCGTGTCGGTCGCCGCCTACTCGATCGGCGTCGGGCTGGCGCAGCTTGTCCTGCCGCCGCTGGCGCTGGCCCTTGGCTGGCAGGCTGCCCTGCTGTCCGGCGCGGCACCAATGGCGGTGGCGCTGGTGCTGTTCCTGGCGACCTTCCGACCGTCACCGCAGGCCGCGCCGATGCCGAGCCGGTTCTCGCTGCCGGGCGGGCGCGAGTGCCTGCTGCTGGTGATCGCCGGACTGATCTGGACCGCCTACACCGCCGGCTATTCCGGCTACACCGGCTATGTGCCCTCGCTGATGGCGGCGCGCGGCCAGGGGCTGGTGCTGACCGGCGTGGTGCTGACCATCGCCTCGTGGGGCAACGTGCCGGCAACGCTGCTGGGCGCCGGTCTTGCCAGCCGGTTCGGCGGGTTCCGCATCTTCCTGCTGGGCACGGCGGCGCTGGTGTCCGGTATCACCGGTGCCGCGCTGCTGGACTGGCCGGTGACGTTCGCGGTGGTGGTCGGGGTGGTCGGGTCGGTCCATCCCGGCGTGATCATGGCGGTCGGCACGCTGTCGGCGCGCCCGGAGAACCGCGCCATCGGTATGGGTCTGTTCTACTCGATGTATTACGCCGGCGGCGCGGTGGTACCGGCAGTGTGCGGCTGGGCGGCGGATCTGACCGGTGGGGCGGAGGGCGCTCTGCTGGCCGCCGCGGCAGTGTCCGCGCTGGCGGTGCCGATGTATCTGCTGCACCGGCGACTGGCGTCGCATGAGCTGATGCTGGCGCGGGCATGATTCGGATCGTCACGAGATCGAAGGGCTGACCGACCCGAGGCCGTTGCGTCGGCGGCTGGCCTCAGCGCTGGCCAGCTTTGCGCGACGACACCCAAGTGCCAATTCTTCTGCGGAACACGACCGCCACCAAGGCTATTACAATTCCGACAATCCAAAGCACCTCCAGGGATCCGTCGCCACCGTCCGGCGAAACGCCGAACCACCTCTCGATGAAATCCATCCTTATTGCTCCCGGATCATGTGTGATTTCCAACCGTCACGCAGTCGTTGCTGCGTCGTGGCGCTGGTGTCAAGCCAGTTGCGCCAGCCCGCCCCAACGACCCACCCCGCGCACTAACCGGTGACGTGCCCGATCGAACGTTCGGCGGCCATCCGGTTGATGTCGGCGATGTCGCTGGCCAGCAGTGCATCGAGCTTCGCAATCTCGGCGTCGACCTGGGCCATGATCTCGCGCGAAACCGCATCCGCCTGCGCTGTGGGCGCCGTGTCGGCAATGGCGACGGTGTTGACGAGGTCGACCAAGGTATCGTTCAGGCCGGCCGGATGACGCAGCGTGTCGCGTGGTGATTCCCGATCGACATCGATCAGCAACCTTTCGATCGCCGTCATTCTCTCCTCGGCTGACCTGGTCTTGTCCGCAAGATCGGTGTGGTGATCGCTGACCTGCCCGGCCAGCGCACGGAGCTGGCGATTGACGCGGCGGATCCGGTTGACCGCTCCATTGAGCGCCGACAGCTTGTCCCTCAGTTCCTTCAGCAGCGCGAACTGGCGGGCGTAGTCGTCCGGCGACGTCTGGAGCCGTGGATCCTTCACGATCGAGAAATCGGCAGTCTGCGTTTCGGAACCGACCGTCAACTGCACCCGATAGTCGCCTGGCACCACTGTCGGGCCCGACTGAGCCTCGGGCTCGCGGGCCAGCGGCTGGTTCTTGAGGGTGGTCCACGACGGATCGCTGCGTACCGGTCCCGGGTGCTTCATGTCCCAAACGAAGCGGTTGAGGCCGCTCCGCGTGCCGGGGCGACGCGCCACCGGCAGCGTATCATCGTCACTGCGCAAGGTGATGATGGCCGCACCGGCAGCATCGCGGAAGGCAAGAGAGACCGGTTCGGATACGGTTTCGTCCAGCCAGTAATACACGATCGCGCCATTCGGTGGATTTTCGCCGACGTCGAGGTACTCCCGCACTCGAGTACCATCGGGCCGCTCGGTAGTGGCAATGCCACCGCCAATGCCGAAGGTGATCGCAAAGGAGATGCCGGTTCGTGTGCCGGCCGCTGCGCCAAAATGCAGTTTGGTCCGAATGGCGGTACTCGGTGCAATCAGCCGCGTTCCGGTGACGCCGTCAGCCAGCGTGCGCAACGGCGAGATGTCGTCAAGGATCCAGAACGAGCGCCCATGCGTCCCTGCGACCAGATCAACGCCTTTGATCTTGAGATCGTACACGGGCACGACAGGCAGTCCGCCGGCCATTCGCGTCCAGTTTTGTCCGTCGTCGACGGTGACGTAGATCCCCGACTCGGTACCGACGAACAGCAGGCCCTGCCGGACGGGATCGGCCCGCACCACGCGGGTGATTTCGCCGACCGGGAAGCTCTCGCTGATGGATCGCCAGGACCGGCCGCCATCGCTGCTTCGGAACAGATACGGCTTGTAGTCCGCCAGCTTGTAGCGGGTCGCGGCCACATAGACGGTGTCTGGATCGTGCGCCGAAAGCTCGACGCATCCGACATAGGCAAGCTCCGGCATGTCCAGCGGGGTGACGTTCTGCCACGACGCGCCGTCGTTGCGGGTTACGTGTACGAGTCCGTCGTCCGTGGACGCCCAGATCTCGCCTTTGCGGTGCTGCGATTCAACCACGCAGGCGCACGTCGCGTGCACCTCCGCGCCGGCACTTTCCCGGGTGATGTCCCCACCCGAGTGACCCTGCCGGGACTTGTCGTTCAGGCTCAGGTCCGGAGAGATCTTCTCCCAGCTCATGCCTTCGTTCCTGCTCCGGAAGACATGATTGCCGCCGGCATACAGCACCTTGCTGTCATGGGGCGAGAACACGACCGGAAAGGTCCAGGCAAAGCGGTACCTCATGTCTCGCGGCGCAATTCCGGTCGACTCCTCGGGCCACACGTTCACCAGCTGGATCTGGCCGGTGCGGTAGTCATAACGCTGCAACGACCCGGATCCGCCAGGGCTGGAGCCGATGGCACCGCAATAGACGATGTCGGGATCCTCGGGATGTACGGCGATGAAGCCGCTTTCGCCGGTGCCGGGATAGCTACAGTCGCCGAGGGTGATCGCACCCCAATAGGCGGCACTTGGCACCGCGATCGACGTGTTGTCCTGCTGCGTGGCGTAGACGTGGTACGGGTAACGATTGTCGACGTCGATGCGATAGAATTGTGCGGTCGGCTGGTTGTAGATCGACGACCAGGTGATGCCGCCATTGAACGACACGCAGGCGCCGCCATCGTTGCCCTGTACCATTCGATTCGGATTGACCGGATCGATCCACAAGTCGTGATTGTCGCCATGTGGCGTCATGATGTCGGTGAAGCTGGTCCCGCCGTCGGTCGATTTCCACATTTGCAGATTAGCCACGTAGACGGTTTCCGGGTCACGCGTGTCGGCGAACACGTGGGTGTAGTACCAGGGGCGATGCATCAGATCCCGGTTCGACGAGACGTTGGTCCAGCGCGCACCATAATCGTCCGAACGATAGAGACCGGTCCTGTCGCCGATCGTCTCAATCAACGCCCAGACACGGCCGGCCTTGGCCGGCGATACCGAGACCCCGAGCTTGCCCAGCGGTCCGTCGGGCAGCCCCGGTGCACGGGAGATCTCCTCCCAGGTGTCGCCGCCATCGGCCGAGCGGAACAGCCCGCTTCCAGGCCCACCACTGGAGAGATTCCAGAAGCTTCGGCGCGTCTCCCAGAAGGTGGCGAACAGGATCCTCCCGTTATCGGGGTCCATCGAGATATCGACCGCGCCCGCGTCAGCACTGCGATAGAGGATCTTCGCCCAGGTCTGCCCGCCATCACGGGAACGAAAGACTCCACGTTCCTCGTTTGGGCCGAACACGTCGCCGAGTGCGGCAACATAGACGACGTCGGGATTTGACGGATGGACGCAAATCCGCCCGATATGTTTGGTCGCGCGCAATCCGGCGTGCAACCACGTGCGCCCGGCATCGGTCGATCTGTAGATGCCGTCGCCATACGAGACGTCGAGGCGGATCGTGGTCTCGCCGGTACCTGCGTAGATCACGTTATGATCCGAGCGGGCCACGGTGATGGCGCCGATGGCGGCACTGCCGAGGAACCCGTCGGAAACGCAGCGCCAATAGATGCCGCCATCAATGGTCTTCCAGATGCCACCGGCACACGCGCCGAAATAGAACACCATGGCATCTGCGGGATCACCTGCGACGGCGACGACGCGGCCGCCCCGCGGGGGGCCGATGCACCGCCACTTCAGAGCGGCGAGCTTATCGGGAGCAGCCAGGTGCGAAGGGGCGGTCATTGCAAGCGTCGGTCCTTGATTGCGACAGGTGGCGATGAACAGCCTAGCCGTCGATTGCGAACGGCAAAAGCCGGGATCAGTCCGCATGTGGTCACGGCCACACAGGTCGGCGATAGTCGGGGAAGCGACAGGGAGCGAGACATGGACACGCAGCTCAGATTGCATCGCCGCGCATTGTTGGCCAGCGCGACGGCAGCGCTGCTGCCGGCGGGACGCGCCGGCGCTCAATCCGCCGCGCCCGCCAGCTCGATCACCGTAGCCACGATCGGCGATCCCGGTTCGCTCGATCCGATGCCGTTCACCGCCGATCTGGTGTCGGAGATCGACCAGCACATCCACGAGACGCTGTATATCTTCGATCCCTCGCTGCACTTCTTTCCGGTGCTGGCGGCGGCACTGCCGGACACCTCCGCCGACGGCAGCCAGTACACCATCAGGCTGCGTACCGATGCGCGGTTCCATGACGGCACCACGATGAACGCGGACGATGTGGTGGCGTCGCTGCAACGCTGGATGCGGCTGTCGCCGCGCGGCCGTCTCGGCGGCGAGTATGTCGACAGCGTCGTCGCCAGCAGCCCGAGCAGCGTGGTGATGACGCTGAAACGGCCGTATGCGCCGATGCTGGCGCTGCTCGCCTATCCCAACGGCGCCGCCGCGATCATGCCGAAACGGCTGGCGACCGCACCGGATCCGCTGAAGGAGTTCATCGGCACCGGTCCCTACAAGCTGATCGAGTATAAGCCCGATCAGTATATCAGGCTGGCGAAGGTGCCCGACTATGTCTCGCCGCCCGGCCCCGCCAATGGCTACGCCGGACGGCGACAGGCGCTGATCGATGAGCTGCGCTTCGTTCCGGCGCCCAATCCGGTCACAAGGGTGGACGGATTGCTCAGCGGGCAGTTCCATTTCGCTGATCTGCTCACGCCGGAGGCTTATGCGCGGCTGGCCAATCAGCCCAACGTCAAGCAGGGACTGGTGGAATCGCCCAATGCCAGCAACATGATCTTCAACACCAAGGCGGGCGTGTTGAGCGACGCGCGGCTGCGGCGCGCCATTCGCTATGCGATCGTGCCGTCCGACCTGCTGACCGCGGCGTTCGGCGCGCCGCCGCTGTGGCACCTGGAAGGCTCGATCTATCCGAAGGGCACCGACTGGTACGACCCCGAGACGCCCGGCTACAACGTGCATGACCCGGACCAGGCGAAAGCGCTGATGAAGCAGGCCGGCTACGACGGCAGGCCGGTGCGCTTCCTGGTCACCACGCAATACGACTACATGTTCAAGATCGGCCAGGTGGCGCAGGTGCAACTGGAGGAGGTCGGCTTCAAGGTCGATGTGCAGGTGATGGACTGGGCGACGCTGCTGCAGAAGCGCACCAATCCCGATCTGTGGGAGGCCTTCATCGCCTCGCACAGCCTGGTGGCCGACCCGACGCTGATCACCATCATGAACCCGACCTATCCGGGCTGGTGGGATTCGCCGGACAAGCGTGCGGCACTCGATGCATTCGTCACCGAGAGCGATCCGGCGAAGCGCATGACGGCGTGGCGGCAGATCCAGGCGATCTTCTATCGCGACGTGCCCACCATCAAGCTGGGCGAGTTCCTGCAGCTGTATGGCATATCGAACCACCTGACGGGCTATACGCCGCTGGCGTGGCCGTGTTTCTGGAATGTCGGAGTGACCGCCTGACGGGCTGCCACCTTACCCCGGTACCACCTCCGTATCGTGCTTCGGGATCAGCTGGTACGGCAGCGCGAATCCCGGCAGTGTTGCCAGCCGTCGCGACCACGCCGCGACATTCGGCCAGCGCGCGATGTCCAGTCCGCCTTCCGCCATGAACACCATGCGGCCCCAGCAGCCGATGTCGGCGATCGTCAGCCCATCGCCCACCAGCCACTCTCGCCCCGCCAATGCCGTATCGACGAAGCCGATCGCCGCCTCGGCCAGCGGCCGGAAGTAGTCCATCACCGCCGGATCGACCTGCCGGAACCGGCTGTAGTGTCGCACCTTGGCGACGTTGGTGACGTTGTCCGCCTCCCACGACAGCCATTCACGCGCGGTCCACTGCTCCTGTTCAGTCCCGCCGGCGAAGTGCCCCGTGGTGCGCGCCAGATAGTCGAGGATGACATTGGACTGCACGATGGTCAGTCCGCGATGGCGCAACGCCGGAACCTGGCCGTAGCGGTTCACCGCCAGGTAATCGGCCTCCTTCTGCGCGCTGAATTTCAGGTTGACCGTGCGAAAGCTGAACGGCAGCCGCGCCAGCGCCAGGTACAGCATCGGTTTGTAGCTCGAACTCGAGGTGAAGCTGCCGAACAGCGTCAGGTTGTCGGTCACGGTGGTGTTGGTCATGCGAGGCTCCGATGACACGCCCAGGGTGAAAGAGCGATAACCGGGACCGATGCAGCCCGGCAAGGTGCAGTATCTGGAAGGCCTGCGCGGCATCGCAGCGATGCAGGTGGTGCTGATGCACTTCGTCATCGGCTTCATGCCGGACACCGCGCGGCACGCGTGGCCGCCACTGAACGTGCTGTTCGATGGCCACACCGCGGTCTATGTGTTCTTCCTGATCAGCGGCGCGGTGCTGACGCCGTCCTTCGCGCGGCCCGGCTCCTTCATCGGCAAGCTGGCCAAGCGCGTGGTGCGCCTGGGCATCCCGGTCGCCGCGGCGGCCGCGGTCGCGATGGTGCTGATCGCGCTGTTCCCCGATGCCCATCGCCAGGCCGCCGCACTGACCGGATCGGCGTGGCTGGCAATGGACTCCAGCGGCGCCCCGACATTCGCGCATCTCGCACGCGAGATCGGCCTCGACAGCCTGCTGCTCGGCTACCGCGAGGCGACGCTGTTCGCCCCGCTCGCCGGACACCTGCCGCCGATGGAGCAGTCGCTCGACGCGCCGTTCTGGTCGTTGCATCTGGAACTATACGGCTCGCTGCTGGTGCTGTGTCTGGTCTGGCTGCGCGCCCGCTCGATCTGGGCGCACCGCATCGCCATCGCCGCCGCCGCGCTGTCGTTCGGCACCCATCCGATGTTCCTGTTCGTGCTGGGCCATCTCACGCCGCCATCCCCTCTCCCGCGCAGCGGGGAAGGATCACGGAGGGGGCGCCGCGGAATGCTGCTGCTCCTGCTCGGCCTCGCCCTGTGCGCGACCAAGGACTGGCATTCCGTCGAGGCGCTGCGCCTGTTGCTGTGCCGAACCGAGCTTGCCTGCGCGCCGAACCTGTTCCAGTTCCAGAGCCAGCTCGGCGCCGTGGCGCTGTATCTCGGCGTGCTGTGGTGTCCGCTGGTCTGGCCGGCGCTGGAGAGCGTGCCTTGCCGCCATCTCGGCCGCCTGTCGTTCAGCATCTACCTGCTGCACTTCCCGATCCTGTTCACCCTGGTGTGCCTCGCCTTCATCGCCGTGCCTTCGCCGGCGGCCGCGTTCGTCCTGTTCCTGGCTCTCACCCTGCTCGCCGCGATCACCTTCGAGCGCCTGGTCGACCGCCCCTCCATCGCGCTCAGCCGCCGCGCCGGCACGCTGCGGCTACAGGCCGCCTGATCCGCGGCGCAGCCGGTTCACCAGCGTCTCAGCCTGATCGGGGTCCATGGCGAGCGCCTGCCGCGCGACGTCCTGCGGGAACCCCGCGCGCGCCAGTACGCCGAGTTCGCGTCGCCGGCCGGCTTCGTCGGGGACGGAGCCGAGCCGGAACGGACCGATCCGGCGCTTGCGTGCCAGCACCAGGGCCGCGGCCAACTCGCTTGTGTCATCGCCGGGCAGCGCCGCCTGTGCCGTCGCGGCATCGACGCCCTTCGCTGCCAGATGCGCCGCAGCGGCGCGGTGCGACCGCCCGGCACGCACCAGGCTGCGCGCTCGGGCCTCGGCGTAGGCAACGTCGTTCACCGCGCCGGCAGCGACCAGGCGGGCCACCACGTCACGCACCATTGCCCGCGCCAAGGCGACCTGGCAGGCAATGGTTTCGGCATCGCCGGCGGCTTGCCGCGCCCACCGGTCCACGCGGCGTTCCAACACGCGGCGAAGCCCGGCCTCGGTTGCCGCATAGCGTGCCAGATAAGCCAGCGCAGCGTCGTGCAGCGCTGCCGCATCGGGCAACGGGCCGGCGGTTCGATGCGAATACGCAGCCATCGGCAGATCAAAGCGGCTCGCAGAGCAGACCAGGAGTGATGACGGACCGGGCCGCGATGTCAAATCCAGTTGACCGTGCCGGCCCTTGTTCTGCGGGCAACCGTAGGCGTCATATCGGCGATGCCGTCACGGATTGGTTGCCGCCGAACCGGTCGGCCGCAGCAATGTCCACGAGCCGGTTTTCGCACATAGCCCAGCCTCGTCAGCGACACGGGTCTCGGCCAGCATCGCGAATCGGCCAGCGAGCCGCCTCAGCGCATCCCTGGTGTCCGCTGTCCTCGCCGTCTCGGACATACGGAGCAGCTCCTCGGCCTTGGCCTGAAGCTCAGTTGCGCTGCGTTGGGCGAGGGGAACGGTCATTTGCATACGGGTCAGCGTCGATGTTGGGACGCTTCGTATGCAGGAAAATTATGGCCGAATGGTAAATCGCCGGATCGGCAGATTGCTGGCCGGCGAGGGCGAGAACTTCGTCGGCCATCTCGGTCAGCCGGCCCGACACCATCGGATCGTCCGCCAAGGCCGCGACCTGGGCGAGGTCCCGTGCCAAGGCTTCGAGTTCGCGTTCGAAATACTCCACCACCTGGGACCCCTCATGACGGTGACAGACGACGGTGTGTGCAGGGCATGCGATATGGTCGCATTGATCTGGATCAATTTGCCGGGGCCGGCCGCGCCGCTGGACAGCCTCCCGGCCGCTACCTAGCCTCGCGCCAGGTCCGCGGGAGGATCGTCGGGAATGGCCGAGCCGGTGCTGGAGCTGCGTGGGGTCTCCAAGAGCTTCGGCGCGATCCGCGCGCTGAGCGAGATGGACCTGTCGCTGGAACCCGGTGAGGTGCTGGGCCTGATGGGCGACAACGGCGCCGGCAAGTCGACGCTGGTGCGCATCATGGCGGGCAACTTCCGGCCCAGCACCGGCGAGATACTGATGAACGGCGCCCCGGTGCATTTCCATCGCCCACTGGACGCCCGCCGCAACGGCATCGAGATCGTCTATCAGGACCTCGCACTGTGCGACAACCTGACCGCGGCAGCCAACGTATTCCTCGGCCGCGAGCTGACCCGGCGCCTGGGTCCGATGCGCCTGCTCGACTACCGCGGCATGTATGCGCACGCCGGCGCACTGTTCGCCGAGCTGAAGTCCGAGACGCGCCCGCGCGACCTGGTCCGCCGCATGTCCGGCGGCCAGCGCCAGGCGGTGGCGATCGCCCGCACCCGGCTCTCGGATGCGCGCATCGTGCTGCTCGATGAGCCGACCGCCGCGATCTCCGTGCGGCAGGTCGCCGAGGTGCTGGAACTGATCCGGCGGCTGCGCGATCAGGGGATCGCGGTGGTGCTGGTCAGCCACCGCATGCCGGACGTGTTCGCGGTGGCCGATCGCGTGCTGGTGCTGCGCCGCGGCCGCAAGGTGGCGGAGAAGCCGGTCGCCTGCTCGAGCCCCGAGGAGGTCACCGGTCTGATCACGGGGGCGATCGATGCCGCTTGAGGCCCCCGTCACGATGACCGCGGTGGCGGAACAGCGCGAGCACACGCTGGCGCAGCGGATACTGTCGGCGCAGGCGTTCTGGGTGACGATCGCGTTGCTGGCGATGTGCGTGGTCATGACGTGGCTGCAGCCGCAGGCGTTCGCCAGCGTCGAGAACTTCTACAACATCACCCGCAACTTCGCCTTCATCGGCATCATGGCGCTGGGCATGACCACGGTGATCATCACCGGCGGCATCGATCTGTCGGTGGGCTCGGTGATGGGGCTCGCGGCTATCGTCGCCGGCCTGGTGCTCCAGGGTGCTGGACCATGGTGGCTGGCGATGGCCGCGGGCCTGGCCACCGGCCTGGTCGCCGGCGCGGTGAACGGCGCGTTGATCGCCTGGCTCGGTCTGCCGCCGTTCGTGGTGACGCTTGGCACGCTGTCTATCGGCCGCTCGCTCGCCGTGGTGCTGTCGCAGAACAAGATGATCTACGACTTCGGGCCCGATGCCGACACGATCTTCGCGATCGGCGGCGGCCAGATGCTGGGCGTCGCCAACCCGGTCTGGGTGCTGCTGGCGCTGACGGCGGCCTTCTCGGTGGTGCTGCACGTGACGCGCTGGGGCCGGCACCTGTACGCGATCGGCGGCAATGAGCAGGCGGCGCTGCTGACCGGAGTGCCGGTGGCGGGAGCGAAGATCGCCGCCTACATCGTTTCGGCGACGATGGCGGCGCTCGCCGCGGTGCTGATCATCGGCTGGCAGGGTTCCGCGATCAACGCTCTCGGCACCGGCTACGAGCTGCGGGTGATCGCCTCCACGGTGATCGGCGGCGCCAACCTGATGGGCGGCGAGGGCGGCGCCTACGGTGCCTTCATCGGCGCCGCACTGATCGAGGTGATCCGCAATTCGCTGCTGATGGCGGGCGTGGATTCCAACTGGCAAGGCACGTTCGTCGGTGTGTTCATCGTGCTCGCGGTGCTGCTGGAGAAGCTGCGCGGGCGGCGGCGTGCCTGAATAACAAGGAGCAAGCGACATGAAACCATACCTGGCAGGTGCGGCGGCATTGCTGGTCGCATTGGCGGTCGTGCAACCCGCATCGACGGCCGACAAGAAATACGTCTTCGCGCTGGTGCCGAAGAACATGAACAATCCGTTCTTCGATCAGGCGCGCGACGGCTGCAAGAAGGCCGAGAAGGACCTGAATGGCGCGGTCGAGTGTCTCTACATCGGCCCCGGCGAGCATGGCGGCGGCGAAGAGCAGGTGCAGGTGGTGAATGACCTGATCGCGCGCCGGGTCGATGGCATCGCGGTGTCGCCGTCGAACGCGCCGGCGATGGGCCGTGCGCTGCTGGAGGCACGGAAGGCCGGCATCCCGGTGCTGACCTGGGATTCCGATCTGCTCGATCGCGACAAGCAGGAGCGCATCGCCTATATCGGCACGCATAACTACGAGATCGGCGTGAACCTGGCGAAGCTGGTGATGGCGATCAAGCCGAAGGGCGGCACGATCTGCATCCAGTCGGGCGGCGCGGCGGCGGCCAACCACAACGAGCGCATGCAGGGCATCCGCGACACGCTGTCCGGCACGTCGAGCAAGGAGGCCCCGGGCGATCGGCTGACCGGACAGAATGGCTGGAAGGAAGTGGACGGCTGTCCGCTCTACACCAACGACGATTTCCCGGTGGCGGTGCAGCAGATGGAGGACATTCTGGGGAAGTATCCGCAGCTCGACGCGTTCGTGCCGACCGGCGGATTCCCGCAGTTCCTGCCGCAGGCGTACCGCAAGGTGGCGGAGAAGTACAAGGCGCGGATCGACGATGGGTCGCTGGCGCTGGTGGTGGCGGACACGCTGCCGGTACAGCTCGATCTGCTGAAGGCCGGGCTGTCTCGGGGGCAGGTGGGACAGCGGCCGTTCGAGATGGGCTACAAGACGATGTTCTTCCTGAAGGACATCAAAGACGGCAAGGCGAAGCCCACGGATCCGACCTACACGGGGCTCGATGTGTGCACGCCGCAGAACGTGGCGTCGTGTGTTGGCGGGTGACGGGTACGCGTTACAGCTCCGGCGACGGATAGTACGCGCGCTCCCCCAACGCTTGCACACGCTGCCAGAATGCCTCGCCGCTTGCCTTGCCGACTTCATCCAGATCCGCCGCCTGCCGCCACATGTTCCACGACTCCGGGTGCAGCCGGCTCGCGTCCGCGAGGTGCCCGTCGGCCTCGGCCGCGTTGCCGTGCTGCCGCAGCCACACGCCCAACCGGAAATGCGCCTGCGCCAGCGCGATCTCCGGCGTGATGCGCGGCAGTCTGCGCGTTGCCGCGTCGGCCGGCAGCGCGTAGCGCCCGGTCAGCACCCAGTCGCGCACCGCATCGAGATACGCCGTGCGCGCTGACTGCCGTGCCGCCTGGTGCTCCGGCGCCAGAGTACGCGTGGCGCGATCCATCAGGCGGAAATGATCGGTGGACCCGGCATTCTCCGGTGGACGCACGATGCGCCCTGCTTCATCCATCCACACCGCCTGCGGCACGTTCACCATGCCGTAGAGATCAGCCACACGATGCTCGGTATCGATCAGGCACCAGTATTGCGCACCCGCCTGCTCGATCCATGATCGCGCATGTTCGGCGCCGCGGCTTTCCTCCGCGATCGCCACGATCATGAATTTCTCGTCCTTCAGGCCGTCGAACAGTTGCTGCCACACGGGCAAGTCAAAGCGACAGCCTCACCAGGAGGCCCAGGTACACAGGAACACCTTGCTGCCGCGCAGCGACGACAGGGTGTGCGGCACGCCGGCGAGATCAGGCAGTGTGAAGTCCGGCGCCATCAGGCCGGCCAACGCGGCATTGCGCTGCTCCGCGCCGGCGCCCAGCAGCCACGTCCCGCCGCCCGCATCGCTCACCACTGGCCGGCCGAGCAGCTGCCAGAACGCTGCCACATCGACACGCCCGTCGCGTACCGGCAACGGCACGCAGACAGCGTCCTGGCACATGCCCTCCGGCTTCAGCGTCCAGCCGGTGGCGCACTCCGCATCGGCACCCGACAGCCACAACCCGTCCGTCGCGGCCAGCGTCATTTCGCCCTGCTCGGTCAGCACGGTTGCCATCGCGGCCTCCTCTCTTGCCCAGGTGCAGGCAAACACGTTCAATGCCGCGCACGCAAGATTGCAACGAGGAGGAGACAGCGATGCCGAGGCTCGCGGGAAAGATCGCCTGGATCACCGGCGCCGGCAGCGGCATCGGCGAGGCCGCGGCACTCGCGCTGGCCGACGAGGGCGCCACCGTGGTGCTCACCGGCCGCACCCGCGACAAGCTGGAACGCGTCGCCGCGCGCATCACGCAGCAGGGCGGCGAGGCCCTCGTGCAACCGGCCGAACTGACCGACGCGAAGCAGGTGCAGAAGGTCGGCGAATTCATCCGCAACACGCTCGGACGGCTCGACATCCTGGTGAACAACGCCGGCGTGAACATCGTCAACCGGCACTGGGACAAGCTGACCCCCGAGGGCATCGACGAACTGGTGCATGGCAACCTGTCGCAGGCGCTGTATTGCGTCACGGTCGCGCTGCCGCTGATGCGCGCGCAGAAGGATGGATTGCTGATCCACACCGCCTCGATCGCCGGCCGCGTCGTCGGCGGTTTCCCGGGACCGATCTACAGCGCCGCGAAGCACGGCGTGGTGGCGATGAGTCACTCGATCAACATGCAGGAGTGCATCAACGGCATCCGCTCCACCGTGTTCCTGCCCGGCGAGGTGGCGACGCCGATCCTCGACAAGCGGCCCAATCCGGTGGGACCGGAAGAGCGCGCGCGCATGGTGCAGCCGGAGGACTGCGGCGATTTGATCCGCTACGTCGCCTGCCTGCCGAAGCACGTGGTGATGAGCGAGGTGATGCTGGCGCCGACCCACAACCGCAGCTACATTGCCAACCTGCAACAGAAACTCTGAGGACGTCCGATGGCTTCGAACCGCAAGAAGGTGATGCTGCCGCACACGATGGGCGAGGCAGGCGTCGAACTGATCCGGCGCCGCGACGACATCGAGGTGGTGATGTATCCGGGCGGCATCTCGCAGGCCGAACTGCTGCCGTTGCTGTCGGATGTATCCGGCATCTCGCTGGGCGGCACGGCGTACCGGAAGCCCGAGATGGACGCCTCGCCGGCGATGCAGGTGGTAGCGCGGATCGGCGTCGGTTACGACGCCGTCGAGGTGCCGGCGCTGACCGCGCGCCGGGTGCCGCTGATGGTGGCGGGCACCGCCAATTCGACCTCGGTGGCGGAGCATGCGTTCCACCTGATGATGGCGCTGGCAAAACGCACGCCGGCGCTGGACGCGCTGGTGCGCAGGGGCACCTGGGGCGATCGCCACGGCGGACTGCCGATGGAGCTGTCCGGCAAGACCGCCCTGATCGTCGGCTTCGGCCGCATCGGCACGCGCTCGGCTCGGCGCTGCCAGGGCTTCGATATGAACGTGCTGATCTATGATCCTTACGTTTCCGCGGAGAAGATCGCCGCCGCCGGCTGCGAGCGCGTCACCGACCTCGATGCCGCACTGCCGCGCGCGGATTTCGTATCGATCCACTGTCCGAAGAACCCGCAGACGGTGGGCATGTTCAACGCCGCGCGTCTGGCGCACATGAAGCGCGGCGCATTCATCGTCAACACGGCGCGCGGCGGCATCATCGATGAACCCGCACTGCATGCGGCACTGACGTCGGGGCATCTGGCGGGAGCGGGTCTGGACGTGTTCGACCTGGAGCCGACGCCGGTCAACAACACGCTGCTGCAGCTCGACACGGTGATCACCTCGCCGCACATGGCGGGTGTGACCACCGAATCGGTCGCCGGCATGGGGATGGTGACGGCGGAGAACATCCTCAGCGTGCTCGACGGCAAGCCGAACCGGGACAACGTGATCAACCAGGAAGTGCTCGACTGACCACCGCCGCTACGCCGGCACCGGGGGCTGGTGAACCCAGTCGTAGCCGTGCAGTGCGCGCTGGTAGCCGTAGTCGAACAGCGCGCGCATGAACTCCTGGTCGAACGGCTGCGGCAGCTCCTTGGTGAAGTCCGAGCCGATATAGGCCAGGTTGAAGCCGATGTGGTCGCGCTGCGTGTTGGCGTAGATCCGCAGCACGTCGTTGTATCCGCTGGCGGCGATCATGGTCGAGATGGCGCGTCCGGCGATGCTCATGGTGCGCCGCTCCACAGTCGCCCAATCGGGGTCGAGACGGCCGTTGCGGATGATGTAGGCGACCGCCGGCACCACCTTCTGGCCGCCGCGCTGCCGTTGCTGGCGTTGCCGCATGGTCGATTCCGGATACAGGAAGGCCTGCGCGAACGCGCCGCCATCCACATGCATCTCTTGGTACGATCGGCCATCCAGCATCACGTCGAACATGGTGGGCGGGAAGGCGCCCGGTATCGCGGCGGAGGCGAGCAGGATCCGCCGGATCGTGTCCAGCGCCTTCGGGTGGCCGCTGCTGGCAATGGCGCCGATGTTCCAGATCACCGGTTGCTGGGCATCGAGATCGGTGGTGCCGATCAGCAGCAGGCGTCCCTGGTTATAGGTCGTGGCGATGTCCGCCAGCATCGCCTCATTCAGATAGTGTGAGATGGTCTTGAACAACGGTGAGTTGTCGGTCATCGCGTCGTTGAACAACGCGGCGGTCATGGGGCGGCTTGCCAGCACACTGTCCGGCGACAGCTCGGTATACACGGCCCGCAGCTGCGGATCGTAGCTGGACCCGAGATAGGCGAACGGCGCGGTCAGTGCGCCGGTACTGACCCCGGTGACCAGTTCGAACGTCGGGCGGGTGCCCTGCACGGACCAGCCGCACAGCAGGCCGGCGCCGAACGCGCCGTTCTCGCCGCCGCCGGAGACCGCGAGCAACTGCATCTGCGGCATCGTCGCCCAAGGGGTCAGACCCAGCGTCTGGCGTTGCCGTTTGACCGCGGCGACGAATTCCGCTTCCAGCGGCTTGACGCTGACGGCCGGGAACACGCGCTCGTTCGGTACCCCCAGCACGGTGGCCTGCACGGCCTTGCCGGTCGGCACCGCCGGGCCACGCACGGGCATGCCACAGCCGGACAACAGAGACGCGAAGCCGCTGCCGGCGGCTAGACCGAACAGATGCCGACGCGCGAGGCCCGGCCGAGGGCGTTGAGACATGCGCGGACGCTAGCACCCGGGCAACGATGCGATCCATGCCACCAACGCCATCGTTGCGATCCGTTCACTCTCGACTTCGTCTCATGAAATCGCTCAATGAGACGGCGGCAGTGCGGTGAGACATGTCACGCCGGCGCGACAAGACGCTGGTCGAGCGCGCGCAGGATCGGGCAGGTGCCATTGACCAGGTCGTCGACGATGCCGGGTTCGGGCGGACCGTAGTCGAGCCGCGCCGGCAGGCCGCCCTCGGCGCGGATGCGGCGGGCGCGATCGGGATACAGCAGCGCGTACTGCTCGGCTTCGGTCAGTGCGGCGAAATCGACCGCGGGAGGCTCGGCGGCGGCCTCGGACGGCTCCGCCGGCGCGGGCACCGAGGCTTCGCGGAACCAGTAGCCGGCGCGCTCCATCGCCGCGGGATGCATCGCCGCCAGGGCCTTGTCGCGTTCCGCCT
>DASXNR010000001.1:0-8931 GCA_036494925.1 Acetobacteraceae bacterium | reverse complement strand
CGTGAGCCAGATCTTTGACCAGGGAAGGGGAGACACCACGAGGAAGGCGAGGAGCTCCCGGTTGAAGATCTTGTCACCGATCGGTTTGTCGAGAAGGGCCCCGGTGGGAAGGCAGGCGGCCCGTCCCTCGCGCTGGTAGAGAATGCGCTTGGCTTTCAGCAGCAGGGTCTTGCCAAAGCCCTTGGTGCCGATGACGATGAACTTATCGTCCCGGTCCGCGCCGAGAAATCCTTCGATTTCCGGAGTACGGTGGAGCAGGGACTCGTTGAAGTCCTCCGCCACCTGGATGTCGTCCGCATCTACGGTCCACGCACGCATGCGGTTCCCCTCATGCCCGCCGTGAACCTAGCGGATGGCGCCGCTGCGGAGCAATGATCCGGGACTTGCGCCGGCCGATTGCCTGGCCATAGGCCCGTTCGCGCGGCTTGGCGCCCGGCGCCGGACGTAGCACGATGGCCCCGACCTTACGTGGAGACATACACATGGCCCATCGCGGCATGAAGTTCGGCATCTTCCTGGCACCATTCCATCGCGTGGGCGAAAACCCGACGCTGGCGATCAACCGCGATGTCGAGCTGCTGGAGTGGCTGGACTGGCTCGGCTTCGACGAGGCCTGGATCGGCGAACACCACTCCGCGGGCTGGGAACTCATCGCGCTGCCTGAGCTGATCATCGCCGCCGCCGCGGAACGCACCAAGCACATCAAGCTGGGTACCGGCGTGACCAGCCTGCCGTATCATCATCCGTTCATGGTGGCGCAGCGCTTCGTGCAGCTCGACCACATGACCCGCGGCCGCGCCATGATGGGCTGCGGTCCCGGCGCGCTGACCTCGGACGCCTACATGCTCGGCATCGAACCCAGCACCCAGCGGCCACGCATGCTGGAGGCGATGGACGCCATCATGCGGCTGCTGAAATGCGAAGAGCCGGTCACCATGAAGACCGACTGGTTCGAGATGCGTGATGCGCGGCTGCATCTCGCGCCATACAGCGATCCGCATTTCGAGATCGCGGTGGCCAGCACGATCACGCCGTTCGGCATGATCGCGGCGGGGACGCACGGCGTGGGCGTGCTGTCGATCGGCGCCGGTCTGCCAGGTGGGCCGGAGGCGCTCGCCAGTCAGTGGAAGATCGCGGAAGAAGCCGCGGCGAAGCACGGCAAGACCATGGACCGCAAGAACTGGCGCGTGGTGGTCAACGCACATATCGCCGAGGACGACGAACAGGCGCTGCTGGAGGTGAAGAAGGGCGAGCGGATCGAGACGCAGACCTACTTCGAGGACACACTCGGCCGTCCGCCCGGCCGCGCCGACGATCCGCTGCGCGACGGCGTGAAGATGGGCACCACGCTGGTCGGTTCACCGGAGACGGTGATCAAGGGCATCCGGCGGCTGCTGGAATACAGCCAGGGCGGCTTCGGCGGCATCCTGTTCCGCGCGCACGAGTGGGCCAACCGCGAGCAGACGCTGCGCAGCTACGAGCTGTTCGCGCGTTACGTGATGCCGCAGTTCCAGGGCTCGCTGGATCCGATCATCGGCTCCAGTGTCTGGGCGCGGGAGAACCGCAAGCAGGTGTTCGGCTCGACCGTGGAAGCGGTGCGGCGTGCGTTCACTGACTTCGGCCGTGCCGCGCCGGAGGAGGAGATCCGCGCACGGACACTCGGTGCGCGCGATCTGGATCCACCGAGGTAGCGGTAACAAGTGGCCGTCGCGGCGATTCCAACTTCCTGAAAGCGCTCAAGGCTTCGGCGGCGCGGCGGCGCTCAGTGCTGCGCCCACGCCCAGCCCGCTACGCGCCAGCCACCCGTGAATTTTTGCAGAGCGAGCGTCCAGACTGCATCGGACTCGGTGACCGGTTTCCCTTTCAGCTTATATGTGTAAGTGGCCGGAATCACGACATAGGCATGATCTCCGGTCAGCGCGACATGCCAGCGTTTGCCGGGCGCCACATGCTCATCGGTGATGCCGCCGTTCTTGTCGAACGCCACAAGAGCGTTCCACCAATCCGAGCACGCGGTCGCGCCTTGCCACACATGCGGCGGAAAGTCATCGATGATGACCGGCTGAGCAGCACACAGTGCCGCAGCCTTGTCCGCGTCGCCCTTGTTGAAATAATCGAGATACTGCTTCACCGTCGTCATGACATCGGTTTGATCCGACGTGGCGGCAGGTGCCGCGGTGAACGGTGCGATTGCCAGAGCCGCCGCCAACGCCAGAATCATCGAACGCATGTATGTCCCCCTTTGCAGATCTGCTTGTTCGGCGCTGGTCGCCGGGGTGTCACGCCGCCTTCGCTGTCGCCAGCGCCTGCCACACATTCTCCGGCGTGGCAGGCATGTCGATATGCGTCACGCCGTCGCCCGACAGCGCATCGATGATGGCGTTGATCAGCGCCGGCGGGCTGCCGACGGAACCGGCTTCGCCCGCGCCCTTTACGCCGAGCGGATTGGACGCGGTTGGCACTTCCAGCAGATCGACCTCGATGTCCGGCAGATCGTCGGCGCGCGGCAGCGCGTAGTCCATGAAGCTGCCGGACAGAAGCTGGCCGTCGGCGTCGTAATTGGTGCGTTCCAGCAGTGCCTGGCCGAGGCCTTGCGAAACGCCGCCATGCACCTGGCCCAATACGATCATCGGATTTACGGTCTTGCCGAAATCGTCGCACACGCGGTAGCGGACGATCTCGACCACGCCGGTCTCGGGATCCACTTCGACTTCGGCCATGTGGCAGCCGTTGGGGAAGGTGTGCTCGGGGACCGTCACCACTTCGGCGGCGTCGAGCAAAGTCGCCGGTTCGCCGGCGGCCGCCTTCTGCCGCTGTGTCGCCGCAAGTGCAATAATGTCGATGCCGCGATCCGTCCCGACAATGGCGAAGCGTCCATCGGCGAATGCGATGTCGGCCGGTGCCGCCTCCAGCACTTCGGCCGCCGCCTGCTTGCCTTTGTCGATCACGGTATCCGCGGTGACCTGAATCGCCATGCCTTCGGAATACAGGCTGCGCGAGCCGCCGGTGCCACCGCCCACCGGGATTGTGTCGGTGTCGCCCTGGCGGATGCGGATCTTCTCGCCGTCGATGCCGAGCCACTGCGAGGTGAGCTGGACATAGGCGGTCTCGTGGCCCTGGCCGGTCGATTGCGTGCCCACGTAAACGTCGACAAGGCCGTCCTCGGCGAAGCGGATTTCCGCCCGCTCGGTCGGATCGCCCATGGTGACTTCGAGATAATAGGCGAGGCCGATGCCGCGACGCTTGCCTCGCTGCGCGGACGCTGCGCGCCGGGCCGCGAAGCCGGCATAGTCGATCCCCTTCAGCGCCGCATCCAGCACCATCGAAAAGTCGCCGGTGTCGTAGGTCTTGCCGACCGGCGTCGCATGCGGCATCGCCGACGCCGGCACCATGTTGCGCCGGCGCAATTCGACGCGGTCGATGTTGAGTTCGCGCGCGGCGGCATCGACCAGACGCTCCAGCAGGTAGTTGCTTTCGGGACGTCCGGCACCGCGATAGGCATCCACCGGCACGGTGTGGGTGAACACGCCAAGTACGTTGGCATAGATCTGCTGGAAGCCGTAGACGCCTGACAGCACGGCGCCACCGGCCAGTGTCGGGATATAGGGTGCGAAGGTCGAAAGATACGCGCCCATGTTGGCGAGATTGCGCGTGCGCAGCGCGAGGAACTTTCCTCCTGCGTCGATCGCCAGTTCGCCCAGGGTGACGTTGTCGCGGCCCTGCGTGTCGGCCAGGAACGCTTCGCCGCGGTCCGAAGTCCACTTCACCGGCCGTCCGAGCTTGCGTGCGGCATAGCAGGTCAGCACGTGCTCGGCGTACAGGAACGCCTTCATGCCGAAGCCGCCGCCGACGTCCGGCGTGATGACGCGGAAATTCGCCGGGTCGGTGTTGAACACCGTTCCCATCAGGGTCTTGATCAGCCAGCCGCCCTGCGTGTTGGCATACAGCGTCCAGCGGCCGCTCGCCGCGTCGTAGTCGGCGATCGCGGCGCGTCCTTCCATTGATGCGACGATGACGCGGTTGTTCACCACGGTCAGCCGCGTGACGTGCGCGGCGGTAGAGAACAAGGCATCGGTCGCCGCCTGGTCGCCGATCCCCCAGTCGAATGCGACATTGTTGGTCACGCCGGGCCATACCAGCGGCATGCCGGGGCCGGTCGCCGCGACGACATCGGTGACGGCGGGCTCGACGGTGTAGTCGATCGCGATCAGTTCCGCGGCGTCGCGCGCGGCCTTCGGAGTGTCCGCGATGATGAACGCCACGGGATTGCCGACATGGCGGACCGCGCCATCGGCAAGTGCCGGATACGGCGGGCTCGCCATGTCCGAGCCGTCGCGGTTCTGCACCGGCGCGGCGCAGGGCATCGGTGCGATGCCGTCGGTATTCAGGTCGGCGGCGGTATAGATTGCCTGGACCCCCGCGACCGATGCTGCCGCAGTCGTGTCGATCGCGCCGAGTTTCGCCGCGGCGTGCGGGCTGCGCAGCACGATCCCGTGCAGCATGCCCGGCAATACGATATCGTCGGTGTAGCGGCCGCCGCCGTTCAGCAGACGCGGGTCCTCCACACGGCGGACAGACTGGGCGAGGCCGAACTTGGTCATGGACGCTGTCTCCGGGGCTCGTCGGTGGCTGGAGCGCGAAGCATGCACGCTCCGGACGCGAAAGGCCAAGAGGGATGGCCCACCTGTGCGTCCTGAATGCCGGCTGATCCAGCCTGAAGTTCGCGAGCTATGCCGTGGCGGACGGCCAGCCCGTCGGCGCAAGATAGAAATGTCACCCGGCGCGCAAAGTAGAAATGACACCGTTCCGGTCGTCCCGAAGAAGTTCCAACAGCGGTGGATCGAAGACTTCGGCATGGGTGTGGCCTGGATCACACCAACCAAAGGTTGTCCGTGCGAGCCTGACCCCAGCCAGAAGGAGACAACCCGATGAACCAAACAGCCGATATCGCCACTCTGCCCGGTGTCGTCGTTGTCGAACCCGCCGGCGCGGCTACCCATGTCATGCAACCGCCGAACACGCGCGGCGTGGTCAGTTCCCGCGGGCTCGAGGAAGGCACCCGGCGATTTACCCCGCGCGCGAGGCCCGCCGGTGTCACGCTGTCTTTCAACACCGATGGTTTTGTCGCCGCCCTGAACGCCGCGCTTGCCGGCAGTACTGCCGGCTATGCGATGCGGCTCCGCCAGCATGGCCAGCCGATCGCGTCGGCTCAGGTCGGTTGGGCCAAGGCGCCCGCGGACGGGTCGGAGTCGTGGGCGCCGGCCGTGCGCATGCACATCGCGAGCTGCAGCAAGCTGATGACCGCGATCGCCATGACGCGCACCCTCGCTGCGCACAACCTGCCGGCCTCGACGAAGATCATCAATTATCTGCCGACGTACTGGGCCAAGGGTCCGAACATCGACCAGATCACCTTCGCTCAGCTGATGACGCATAAATCCGGCTTCCGCGTCACCGGATCCGACATGTCGTTCCCGACCATGAAGACGCTGATCGCCGGGGGCGTCACGACCGCCAATCTCGGCGTCTACTCCTACCAGAACACCAACTTCGGCATCTGCCGCATCCTGCTGCCGGTGATGAACGGCACGGTCCCGGCCAACACGACGTTCCCTCCCGCCACCGAGGACCAGAGCTGGGACTTCGCCACCATCACGGCGTACGTCGCCTACGTCGCGCAGAACCTGTTCCAGCCGGCAGGCGTGTCAGGCCCCACGCTCACGCATCCCGACCCGGACGCGCTCGCCTACACCTTCCCGCCCGGCTCCGGTTGGAACTCCGGCGATCTCACTGCCGAAAGTGGCGGCGCCGGCTGGCACATGTCGGTGGACGACCTGCTGGACGTGATGGGCTGCTTCCGCCGGCAAGGCACGATCATGGCGCCCGCCGCCGCGCAGACCATGCTCGACGACAGTTTCGGCATCGACCTCATCGAGGCGACGAACCTCGGCACGCTGTATAACAAAAATGGTCTCTGGCAGGACGGCGCCGGTCAGACCGAGCAGAGCCTCGCCTATTTCCTGCCACGCGACATGGAGCTGGTCGTGCTCGCCACTCCCCGATCGGCAACTCCGGCCAGTTCTTTCGCGATGTCGTCACCAACATCTACCTCGACAACATCGCACCCGAGATCGCGGTCGGCGGCTGGATCGCCCGTCACGGCCTGACCTCGGAGCAATACCAGGAAGCCTTCAACGACTACGTCGGCAATCACGGCATGCAGCTGATGGATGTCAGCGGCTACGGCGGCGCGACGACTCTCTATGCGGCGCTGTGGGTCAAGACCGCCGCGCCGCCCGCGTGGCAGGCGCGCCACGGCCTGACCGCCGCGGACTATCAGACCACCTTCAATCAGCTCACCGCGCAGGGCTATCATCCGGTGCTGGTGAACGGCTACGCCACCGCCGCCGGTCCGCGGTTTGCCTGCATCTTCCAGCAAGGTGGCGCTGACCCCTGGGTTGCCCGTCACGGCCTCACCGCCGCGCAGTATCAGGCCGCGTTCGACCAGTTCAGCGGGGAAGGCTATATGCTCGACTGGGTCAGCGGCTACTACGACGGCAGCCAGGACCTCTACGCCGCGATCTGGCGCAAGCCGCAAAGCGCGCCAGCCTGGCAGGCCCGCCATGGCATGACCGGCGCAGAATACCAGGCGTTCTTCAACACCGTCACCGCGCAGGGCTTCAAGCCGGTCGTGGTGTGCGGCTATGGCGACGGCACGCAGGATCGCTATGCCGCGATCTTCCGGAAGCTCAACAACGTACCGGCCTGGCAGGCCCGTCACGGGCTGACCCCGGCACAGTACCAGACGACGTTCGACCAACTCGTCGCCCAGGGCTACCGGCTGGAGCTGGTCAACGGCTACAGCGTGGCGGGACAGGACCGCATCGCCGCCATCTGGACGAAATAGCAGCGCACCGTTACCGACGCCGGGTCAAGCCCCGGCGTCATCGCGCAGTCATCGCGCATAGCTGGTCTGGCTCGCACGGACGGCGGGCGCCGCGTCGGTTTGCGTGCCGGCAGCGAAGATGATCCAGACGACGAGACTCAAGACCTGAACCGATCACGGTAATCTTGCGGCGTGACGGCGAGCAGGCGCAGGAAGCCGCGGCGCATCGTCTCCTCCGAGCCGAAGCCGCAACGCTGCGAGATCCGCTTGACCGGCAAGCGAGTCTCCGACAGCAGGCGTCGCGCGGCTTCCACCCTCAGCCGCTCGATCGCGCGGGCCGGTGTCTGTCCGGTTGCCTCGGCATAGTGCCGGCTGAAACTGCGCTCGCTCATGCCCGCCTGGTCGGCAAGCACCGACAGCGAGAGGTCGTCGGCCAGATGCAAGCCGATCCAGGCGTGGAGCGCGCCGAATTTGTCCTCTGCCGATTGTAGAGCCAAGGCGGCGCTGAACTGTGCCTGTCCGCCCGGCCGCTTGAGGAAGACGACAAGATAGCGTGCCACCGCGAGCGCCACGGCCCGGCCAAGGTCTGCTTCCACGAGCGCCAGCGCCAGGTCGATCCCGGCCGTCACGCCGGCCGAGGTCCAAACCGGACCGTCACGCACGAAGATGGGATCGGGCTCGACATGGATGGCGGGAAAACGCCGAGCGAGCCTGTCGCAGTGCATCCAGTGGGTGGCCGCGCGCCGTCCGTCGAGCACACCCGCGGCAGCGAGCAGAAAGGCCCCGGTGCAAACAGATGCGACGCGGCGCGCCTCGGCAGACCGCATCCGCACCCACTCGACCAGCACCGGGTTGTCTGCCGCCACCGCGACGCCCTCGCCGCCAGCAATCAGCAGGGTGTCCAATGGCTGCCCGGGCCGGCTGAGCGGCCCCGCGGCGAGGATCACCCCCGCAGTGGCGGTGACGTCCTGGCCGCCTTGCGACACGACCTTCGGCGCATAGGGCGGCGTTCCTCCCGCCGCGACCACAAAGTCGTTGGCGGAGGCAAATACCTGTATCGGCCCGGTGACATCGAGCAGCTGCACCGCGGGATAGGTCAACACGTCGATGACGCGAGCCGGATTTGGCGAGAAACGAGGGGACTTTGGCATTTCCGCCAAACCATGCCCGCTTAAGTTCACCCTGTCCACCGCGAGCTTCAGACCGTGAAGGTGCCAATGATCCCGCACGACACTCACTTGCACATCGGCTCCCTGCTGTTCGGGGGCGTGGATCAGATCGACCTGACGGGACCGTTCGAGGTGCTGTCGCGGCTCTCGAATTCGACCTACCGCAGCTACGGCAAGACGAACGAACCCGTTCGCGACGTGAGGGGATTGCGGCTGGCGCCTGACGCTGCCCTGGCCGATGCGCCGCCACTGGACATTCTCCACGTGCCTGGCGGCCTCGGCCAGGAAGCCCTGATGGAGGACACCGAAGTGCTCGCCTGGATTCGCCAGCAGGCGGTTTTCGCCGCAGGCGTCACGGCCGGGATCGATGGCGCCTTGCGTCTTGCGGCCGAGCTGCGCGGCGACGAAGCGGCGCAGGCGATCCAGCTTCACATGGCCTATGCGCCGGAGCCGCCCTTCAACGCCGGCAGCCCGAGACCGCACCGGCGGCGATATTGGCGCAGGCGCGACAACCGGTGCGGGATGTCACGGCGCGGCGGGAACGGACGGCGCGGCGCATCGCCGCCAGGCTTGGCATCGCGGTTCCCGCCGTCGCGGGACAGTGACCTTCTGCAACTTCATCAACCTCTGGAGGGTGACTCAAATGACAAATTTTCCGGTCCACACAATCGAATCGTCACCGGAATGTTCTAAGCCGGCGCTGCAGCAGTTGCGGTCGGCATTCGGCATGATCCCGAACGTCGCCGGCGCAATGGCCACGTCTCCGGTTCTGATCAACAGCCTGGTCGGTCTGTTCGGCAACGTGCATGGCGGCAGCTTCACGGAAGCCGAGGTCCAGACCGTTCTGCTCACCGACGCGGTCACCAACGCGTGCAC